>NZ_AGAF01000096.1 GCF_000224515.1 Desulfosporosinus sp. OT
ATCCGCCAGAATCAGCTGGGGTTTGGGAATCAGGGCGCGGGCTACGGCACAGCGCTGCTTTTGCCCTCCCGACACTTCATAAGGATATTTGGCCAGGATATCGCCGATCCCCAGTTTGCGGGCAATGGGCTCCAAGCAACGGCTCATCTCCTCATAGGACTTGCCGGAGAGCACCAGGGGCAGGAAAATGTTATCCTGCAAGGAGAAGGTATCCAGCAGATTAAAATCCTGAAACACAAAGCCGAGATTTTCCCGGCGGAAAGCGGAAATCTCCTTTTCCTTAATGGTGCTGAGGGCTTTACCCTTGAGCAAAACCTCACCGCTGGTGGGTTTGTCCAGAGAGGCCAGAATATTGAGCAAGGTCGTTTTCCCTGACCCCGATTCACCCATAATCGCTGCATATTCACCCTGCTCTACGGAGAAGGACACATTGGCTAAGGCCTGAACATGACTGCCGCCAAAGCGGGTAGTATAAACTTTTTTTAGATTATTCACCTCTAAAATGGTCATCAAGAAGAACCTCCTTTACTGAGTAGGTTCAGTATAGCAAAACTGGAAAATGCCCTGCCATAACTTTGGCTTACATTTTCCAGTTTAAGCTTACCCTTTTGTAAGGTAGATCATCATTTTATTCCATCAATGTATCCACCGTATCCAGGCCGATTTTCACTTTCGTACCCTTGCCGGGCCCCCCTTCGATCACAATGGTATGGGACAGCTTGGTCAGGATTCGCTTGCACAGATAGAGACCGATCCCTGTGGACTTCTTATCCCTCCGGCCGTTATAACCGGTAAAGCCTTTTTCAAAGACACGAGGCAGGTCTTCCCCGGCAATACCTATCCCTGTATCGGCGATTACCAGGGTTTTATCACTGTCCCTTTCCATATAAATGGAGATCTTTCCCTCTTGGGTGTACTTCAAAGCATTGGACAAGATCTGCTCAATGACAAACACCAGCCATTTTTCATCGGTCAGCACGTCACAATTCAAGAGGGAGAAATCCAGGCTGATCTTCCTGCGGATAAACATCTTGGCATATTTGCGCACCGCCTGCCGGACGATATCGTCCAGAGCATAACGTTTCAGTATAAAATCGGAAGAAGGGCTCTCCAGCCGCAGGTATTGGAGCACCATTTCCACATACTGTTCAATTTTAAAAAGCTCTATGGCCAGCTCCCTGTTCTGCTCCATACTCTGAGCAGTACTCCCGTCATCCCCTGAGGGGAGGGACTGGAGAAGGAGGCCCATGGCGGCGATAGGGGTTTTAATCTGATGGGCCCACAGGGTATAATAATCCACCAAATCGCTTCGCTCATTATCGGCCTGAGAAACCAGCCTGATCTTATCCCGGTAGAGGGCGGCGATCAGCTCCTGATACTCCTCTTCCAATAATCCTTTAGCCTCAGGGAGCCCTTCCAAGCTGAAGATGATTTGTTGCTGCAAATTCCAAAGCACTCTGCAGCGTTGATAATAGCTATAGAAATCCGCTGTCAGGGCCAGGAGAGCCAGGACGGCACAGAGCAAAGCAGCATAGAGCACCGCTTCCGCCGGCATATGATAGAGATAAAACACCAAGGCAAAGATACCGGCAAAGATGCAGTACAAAAGGATTCCCCGGCTGTGCCCCCGGAGGTACTGCTTCCCCGCCGACCATAGACTGATCTCGTTCATATCACGTCACCATATACCCTATCCCTTTTTTGGTCACAATAAATCCAGCCAGCCCTGCTGCCTCCAATTTTTTGCGCAGCCGGGTCATGTTTACCGTCAGGGTGTTTTCGTCGATATAACTGTCCGTTTCCCACAGGCGGGCCATGATTGCTTCACGGCCCACAGCCTTCCCTTTATTCTCCAGCAGCATTTTCAGAATCTTATAATCGTTCTTGCTCAGCTCAACCTTGATATCGTTATAGGTTAAGGAAGCATCGCTGGTATTAAGGATGGCTCCTCGGTGCTCCAACAAATCCGTCTGTCCGGCAAAATCATAGGTCCGGCGCAGCATGGCCTGCACCTTGGCCGTCAGAACACTCAGGTCGAAAGGCTTGGCAATAAAATCATCACCGCCCATATTGATGGCCATGACGATGTTCATATTATCGGAAGCGGAGGAGATAAAGATGATGGGTACCTTGGACACCTTGCGGATCTCACTGCACCAGTGGTAGCCATTGTAAAAAGGCAGCGAGATGTCCAGGAGCACAAGATGGGGATTGAAGGAGACAAACAGAGACATCACCTGCTCGAAGTCCGTCACACATTCCCCTTCCCATCCCCAAGTCCCGATATAGTTTTTAATTGCTTTAGCAATGACGGTATCGTCTTCGACAATCAGGATCTTATGCATGAAACAGCCCCTCCCTCTTCACGATACTATTCTATCACGGAAAAGGGGTAATAAAAAACCAGCCCCTGGCTCCACCGGTGGACATACTGGGAGCAGTTCAAATTGGTCCCAGTGACCAATTTGAACTGCTCAGTCCGTAAGAAATAGATTGCTAATTTGCGATTGCTCATTAAAGTTTTTCGAAAAGGGATCACTAAAACCATGTAAGGAACAATGTGGCGAGCGGTATAAGCAGGATCAGCTTTCTCGTAAAGGTTCGCTTGAATTTCAGGTTTTACCTCAAGCATGTATCCACCGCCTATTAGCCTAATATGGCTTTTGTGATGCAGTAATGAGCCTGATCTGCAGTAGGTTAAACTCCCCTAAACCATAGCTCCACTCGATATCTTGGAGTACTCCATTAAAATGCTCCTCTATCCAGAGATGCTCTCCAGATAGCTGTCCGATTCATCATGATGTTCTGGCTTAACTTGACGGACTATGACACGTGTACCTTCTACAGCGATCACCTTAATCCTTGACCCACTGGTTACAAACGTTCCTTCTGTCACAACATCAAGTCGTTCGCCACAGAAATCAGCTGTTCCTGACGGACGTAACTGACTGAGTGTAATCCCTTGTTTGCCCAAGAAGATAGCCAAGCTTTTTTTCGGCAATACATACCCTTCTTTTTGGGTTTGGCAGGTTTTCAAAGTAATTCTTTCCCACATACGACAGGTTTGGATCATACGAAAACATAATGCAAAAAATCCTGCTAGAGCGATTAGTAATAAAGTTACGCATAATACGCCTTGGGCTAAAGTATCAACCGTTTGCATGATCCCCGCGATCAGGGCAATAATGCCAAATAAGCCAAGGATTCCTCCGGGAACAAAAATTTCTAGAATTAAAAGGACAATTCCAGATACGAATAAAGCAACAATTAATCCAGTCCCCATATTCTCCCTCCATTATACTATTAAGGGACCTTTACTAGATTATATAACCAATTAATAGACATAAGTTCAAAATCAAGCAAAAGTCTTGCAGTTCTTCCCTTTTATTAGGGAGAGTTCTCTAAGATAATTTTTATTGTTCTCCAATTGTTTCCATAGAACACTTTATCTAACTTACGGGAATATTGATGGTCTCATTATACGTCTTGACATAAGTCATACGCTGGATATCCAGCATAAAGTTTTGCCCTGTTCCCGGAAAATGCAGGGTTCGCGTATGAATAATTTTGCCGGATTTTCCCTCGGCAATTTTGTCATAATGATCATCCTGAGTGTTATTCAGGCTCACCCGCGTCCCATCAATAAGCAGGTAGACTTTTGTCAGCACCACTCCATCCTCGCTGCTCAGGGTTATACAGGTATCACCGTCGGAGGAATAGACTTTCTTAATTTCAATGGTTTGCCCAAGAAGGCTGAGAGAGGGATTATTCGAACCAGGCTCAAGGGTAAAGCTTTGATTCACCTGGTGATCTGCACTCAGGCTGACAAGCTTAATCTCCAACTTCTGAAGATCAGGAGGCAGGGCATCATAATCTTCGTTAAAGGTTATCCCTTGCAAGCTTGTGCTCATTCCTGCCCCTTGTTTGACGAGCTCTTTGTCGTTAGCATAGAGTCGTAAATCAAAAGAATCCTGAGAGATATGCACAAAGCGCTCTTCCTCGCTTAGCTTCGCTTCCGCAAGCTCTAAAATATTCATCACTGACCCGTTAATAACAGTTTTCGTGGGTGAAGCGAGTATGGAATCAATATGAAGCTTAGTTTCATCTATATTAAAAGTTTGATTAATATTCTTTTTCAGGGTATATCCCATGGCAGTATTTCGATTGAGAGTAAACGAGATATTTCCCGTATCCATCGTCCCCTTATCCATCATAGATACCGTTAATGTCAGGTTCTTTTCGAAGAACTTTGGGGGTGCAAAACTTGTTACGGATTTGATTTCGGTCTTATTTGCACTGATTTGTCCGGTACTGTTACTTTCCATGTACTCTCCAGCCAAACCTTTGATGATCATCCTCGGCATCATATCCCCCTGATCTATTTTTCCTGCCGGATCTTTCAGGGTGCTAAAGAGCAGAAGTTGATTGCTGTCCAGCATTACACCATCCAAAGTCAGGATAAAACCATTCTTAAAGGTATAACTCTTACTGATGAGTTGACCCTTCCCTAATTCATTCAGTTGCTTCAAAGTCCCGTTCATAATCTGGTCATATCCCAAAAATTGTTTTCCGTAATAAGCCAAGGCGTCATAATTATAGGCAATCAGGGAAAAAGCTATTAAAGCCACAGCAGTTCTCAATTTCCATTGCTGCAGCGGGCGCCGGGGAACCCTTCGGTTAGCCAGAGCACTTCGCAGCCTTGTTTCTAAATCGTCGGGTACAGACAAACCTTCAATTTCTGCTCTTCCTTCTTCAAAAATATCCTCAAATTTGTTCAACCCACTCACCCCCAATACTTCGCTGCAAGACCTTGAGTCCTGAATGAATCCGTGATTTCACCGTTCCCAAAGGGATATTCAGGATCTGAGCAATAGATTCGTAATCTAAATCTAAGTAAAAGCGCAGTTTAAGTACCTCCCGCTGCTTTTCGCTTAATTTCGCCCAATGCTTCCTCAGCGCGATTTGTTCCTCCTTTTCGGCAAAGACATCCAGATAACTGCCTTCCGGAACCTTTTCCATAGCAATAACCTTTTTCTGTTTGCGTAAAGTGCTGTGACAGCAGTTGACTAAAATGGTCTTGCTCCAGCTGTAAAAGGATGAGTCGTCTTTAAGACGCCTAATGTTCTCGAATACAAGCACAATCATATCTTCCATTGCATCCAGCACGTCCTCATTGTTCCCCAGATAAACATAAGCCAACTTGTAGAGTTCCTCTTTTTTTGCCAACACCAGTTGGACCAAAGCCTCTTGGTTGCCTGCTTTTGCCCGTTTCACCAGTTCTTCTAGATTCACTTGGTCACCTCACTCCAGTCTTCTAGTAGTATGAGTATTAACGACGGTGAAAAGTTCAAAATAAGTCAATGAATTTTAGAAATAAATTTGGGTTATATTCATTCACCACCGAATCAAGTAGTTAAGGCTACCCCATAGATTAGAAAGAGCAGGTATAATTTCTTATTTGCCTGCTCTTTCTAACGTACTCTTATACAATTTTTTGATATCCTATAGCCCTCTGCACCAAATCGTTGATTAATTAGTTATTTATAGCAGTAATCATCAGTTTTGAGGTGCCTCCAGTGGTCATTACTTCACTAATCCAAAGATTGTGCATACCGTTTCCAAACATTATTCCTTGATAATTAGCAAACAAATATTTAGCAAAAGTATCACTAATCGCTTGTTTGAAATTCAAATTAATGATTTGGTCATAATGCGAAACAAAATCATCCTTTGTTTTTATTTTCGTAACTTTCCCATCGACCTTTGTACTTATCGGATACGCAATTTGTTCAGCTAGTGCCTCTTTATTGTTATTGATTACATAACTTTGGATTTGCATTACAAAATTCTCTGCAGCGTTGTCTCCTTCGGATACCCCATACCGTTTCCCGTATTCAACTCCAGGGAGATTGCTGACAAGGTCTAACGCAAAGGGGTAAGTCTTTTTGCCATCTGGGCTAGCCCAGGTTCCTTGAATATTATCAACTGAGTTCATAGTGCCCCGGAAGATGCCTGTATTTTTACCTTGCAAATCGTATTCATAAAGAACTATTGCATTTTCCCCAGCTTTCCCTTTGAGATTAATTTCCTTTTTCTCTTTCTCATAAATATAACTTCCAACTATCTCTTGACCTAAAGGGTAGATACTCATTTGGATGTAGAGGTTGTTATTTATAGTGCCTTTGTAATCATAGTATCCTTTTTCGAATTGACTTTTACTGGAATCTATGTTGTCACCAACATTTGAATTTTCTTCAATCGTCTCATTGACTGAAGCAATTGGAATAGTCGTTTGAGTCATTGATTTGTTTTGAGTTGATGAAGCAGAGAGTTCTGTTTCAATATTATTTTGAGTAAATTCATACCAAACTGCATCTGTCTTCCTGTCTTCTTCTTTAAAGAAAGAGTCATATGTTTCCTCTGTAACCGGCTTGTCTTCAATGAAGTATTTATCTGCATCACAATAACCTAAATTATCTATTTCACAGCCCTCTGGTTTAAATTTCAATTTCCCAATTCCGTCATTAAACGCACTATTTGACCAACCAAATGTCCCATCAAATTTAATATTTTCTAATTGTCTGTACGATCTAATGTAGCCATAAACTTCGTTATTCATATAATGTAAAACTTCATAAAAGTCATCCTTCTTAAGCTCAAGAACAACTTCTGGTATTTTATCTCCATCCATATCGAGCACTGTAAAGCGCGTTACTTTGAATTGAGTTCCATAAAGCTCTTCATTCGTTAAAAAATCATTCAAATATACTTTTTTCTTATTATCTGTGCTGTGAAATTCAGCTTTGTTTTGCAATACTGTCTTATATGCTTCCACTGCTAAATTCATATTGTTCTCAGATAACGCTTGGGTCTTTGAACTTTCAATTTTGCTATCTGAAGAATTGGAACACGCAGTAATTGTAATGCTTAATAATAACAAAAGAAGTGCCCCAATAATTTTGGATTTCATTTAAATCATCCCTTTAATCTAAGAATTCAAACCTGTTATCCAATAACTACTTACCTTTGGCTATTGTTAGTGCCACTCCGCCTTATAATCTTTCTTGTGGCATCCATCTTATATTAACTTATTAAGGAACAATGTGGCAAGCGGCGTAAATGAGGAAATCCGGCAGGCCAAGCAGCAGCGTACGACTTTAAGATTTTCTTTGGCGGTAAGATTCTCATAGTGTCTATGTAGATTTGAGTTTATTTACTCATTGAGTTTATTTATACATTGTGTATGTTTTAATTATCTTTATTTGCTACTTGTATGTCAATACATAATTATAATTTTCCTGAAAACAATTTTTCTCTAAAGGCGACAAAAAACCGAGGCCTGATTACCTCGGTTTTTTCTACTTAACTGTTTAAGCATTGTACCGCTTGAAGACGATATTTCTTCGCTCTGAATCTCCTGAACGTTGATAGCCAGTGAAATGCTAAGTCATGGGTTTCATCCTGGCTGTTTCTGCGCTCAGACCTCAAGGCTTTTCGCCAGGATATCCCCGGAGTCATCTTGGGAGGGCTTAAGATCATTCGTTTACCCACTTAGCGACCAGAAAACCAGGGTTGGTATTTTTCTGCTTTTCCATTATGAGCGCTTGTTCCGCCGAAGACACCTCCGGCGGAAAATAAAGTGCTTTTCCGATTTCCAGCCGTCCGCCTACCTTCCATTGACGAATTTCTGATTCCGTATAAAACCGTGCGCAGGCAAAAACGGATTCAGGTTTGGTAATAGCTTTCCTGCGATAGAACTCACTCCAGGGAGATTCTCCCGCAATCACTCCGATTACCAGACAACCTTTAGGTTCTAAATGCTCGAATAATCCGGCTAAAAGTTCCTCCGGATTAGGAATAAACTCGAAAGCACTCATCGAAAGAATACCATGATATTGTCCAAGTTGGTCCATTATTTGAGTAATATCCGCATTGTACCACTTGACCTGATATCCCAGGTTCATAATTTTTTCTTGTGCCCGGGCCATCATTTTTTCAGAGATATCGACAGCTGTGATATGATACCCCAGTTCCGCAAGCTTCGTGGTGTATTGTCCGGTTCTACAGCCGATTTCCAACAGCTTGCAACCGGATGGTTGAAAGAGCTGAACAACCAGGTCCCGCTCTACCTGATCGATTATTCCACCCATTTCTGTTTCATACCAGTCATCATAAGCTACTGCGATGGGATCAAATAGTTCAATTGGCATTTTAATTCCTCCAATGAGTGTTAAGCTTTTTCTCAATACTCCGCCACAGCACATCTCACTCATGATAGGTTTCAACCCGCACTCCAAAGCGAAATCAATGGTTTCATCAAGAGGAAAAGCCAACGTATTAATTCCCGCCTCTATGAGCCCTCTCTTCAACCAAACCTTGTGAGTATAGGGCCGAGCACAACCAAAACTAATTTTAAGCGCCGGATTCGCGAGACGAGTCTGAGCCGTGATCCTGATGATCTCAGTTGGGTCCGGTCCAAGGACTCCCCCAATGCATCATACTATTATTGATATTTATGGGTGTTACATGCAGTTCTGGCAAATTATACTGTTTTTTCGATGATAGACAAGAACGCTTTCTCCAGCCAGCTCCCTCTGATAATAATACGTTACTCACCAAGGCGGGGAATAGTTATTATTCTGCAGCCTGATTTCATTGGCTATAACAATCTACATCCTTTAAGAGCGAAGTAAACCATTCTAAATTTACCAAATGGTGTGAAACCGAGTTCTCTAACATCTTTCTAAAATTTATTGGGAGTTGGTTTTCGCCTTCCACGGCATCCTTTAATAATTGAATTTTTGCTTCAGTCTGCTCAATTTGAATTTTAATAAGCTTGACCATATTATCGTTTTTGTATTCCTTAGCAAATAAAAGCGCCGCATAAAAGGACAGGTTAACATACTCCGTTTTTGTACCGTACTGGTACATCAACTTTTGAAACTCGGCTCTCCCAAGTTCCGTGATGACATAATGATGACTTTCCCGACTTTGTTCCGATTGAATAACCTGCTTAATTAAATTTTTTTCTTCTAACTGCTGAAGATTATAATAAAATGAACCCTTCGTGAAATTTACAATATATCTGTAGTGTCTTTCGTCCATCTGTGCCAGAAGCTCGTATCCATAGGATCCTGGATTTTGAATTAATAATCCTAAAATCAGTAAAGGAATCATAATCTATGCCTCACCTATTCGTTGATAAGTTTTTCATAAGAGAGTTTTCCCAGGGCAAAGTCCATCTGTTTCACAAACATCAATTCAGTTGGTGTATGCATTCTAGTAATAAGTCTATTCAAAAGCTCAACCTCATGGCTTAGTGGTGTTAAAACATGAGTTTTTTTATCGATAGCTTCAAAGTAGCGCAGACCAAAATATCTTTGAGATAATGAATTCAGATGAATACCATCTGGATTGGCTGCCAAACCCTGCGCTGACACAAAATAACAATGTGCTTGCTCTAAAGCAAATTTTTGAAGGCAATCATTTATACGCTCGTACTCGACACAGTACTGCCCAAATCCTGTTTTACCTAAAAAGTCTCCTAAGCCGCCAATGATGAAGGGTATTTCTGGAGCATTAAGGATATCTCTAAGCGCTTGTACAATTATCGATAACTTTTCATAATACACTTTGTATTTGCCATCTGAACTATCACTTTCTCCTTGGTGCCACAAAATGCCTGTCAAGGTGCTATTCTTCATAGCGAATTTGGTTTCGCTGACAGCATGTTGAAAGAGCTCGCTATCAACAGACCAGTCATCTAGCGAACTTCCACCTTCGGCACATGGTATTAGTCCAATCGTATCTTCTGGATACTTTAAACACCATGCATCTGCAAATGAAGCCGCCAAACCTGCCCCCGAAACAGGACGATCAAAGTTCACAGGTTCAATCATCATTTGCCATCTGCCATTGCGTAACATTTGTATACGTTCGTTTATAATATCGGGCACATCATTCAAAAAACCTCTGCCAGCCATATTGGATTGCCCTATCATCAAAAAAGATTTAATCATCATGTGTTCCTTTCCAAGCAATTACTCTAAATCAGTATCTAATGAGTTATACCTTAAGATGCATAGTTTAATTAGACTACCTATTCATTATAGTCCAATTAGACTATGTGTCAACAAAATTACTACTTAAATTTATTTGGGTCTTGCTTGCTTTATTATTTTGGCGGATAAACTTTTCTTTCCTTTTTCATGCCGCACGCAGTCGGAAAAGCTTTTCACAGCGAGAAAAAGGAAAGAAAAAAACTATCGAAACGGTGTGCGGTGTTACGTTCTCAGTGGAACAAGGGGGAGAATTTTGGATGTTGCTGAAAGACCATTGAGGGAGTAGACCGCGCCGCTTACGTCACTTACCATTTATTTTATTACCTCGATTGCAACACTCCCGCCCCGAATAATTTCGACGCGCCCTCCAAAGTTTTTTACAAGAAGGTCGATTAAATCGTTATTCTTATTTTCAGTCTGAACACACTCAAGCAAAGCGGTATGTGTGTTCGAATCAATTAGCTCCAAATTAAGAGCATCAATAATACAATTAATTTCCATCATATCCTCGCCAGTACAGTTACAAATCTTTACAAACATTAACTCTTTCATATGAATGTCCGTTTCGCTAAAATCAATTACTTTTATCACTTCGATACTGCGATTGAGCTGTTTTTTTATTTGCTCAAAGGTCTGATCATCACTGGTTAAACTGATGGTCATACGTGAAATTGTGGCGTCTTCTGTCGTGCCGGCTGTCAGACTATTTAAATTGTAGGATTTTCCGGAGAACAGGCCGGAAATACGTGCAAGAACACCCACCTCATTTTCAACAAAAAGACTAATCCACCTTTTGTTCTGCATTGCGATTTTCACCTCCCACAATCATGTCTGCCAAAGAATTTCCCGGAGGAACAATCGGCCAAACATTTTCTTCACGTTCAATGATAAATTCAATGACCGTGGGATTTTTTATAGCCGCCTTTGCTTCCAATAATGCCGGTTTAATATCTTCCACTCTTTGAACCCGAATACCCTTGGCACCATAACTCTCTGCCAATCGAATAAAGTCCGGGGTGTACGCAGGACAATCCTCTGAGGGGGTGTTGCAGATTACAGGACAACTTTCACGCCGTTTCATACAAGTGGAGGAATACCGTTTGCTGAAGAACATCTCCTGCCATTGACGAACATTTCCCAAATAACCATTGTTGAGTATGCAGATGATAATTGGTAATTCATGCACAATAGCTGTTGCCATTTCTTGAATATTCATCTGCATACCGCCATCACCGCATATAGAGATGACATCCGTTTTCGGATTTCCTAATTTCGCTCCCATCGCCGCCGGAAAACCATACCCCATCGTACCTAAACCGCCGGAAGTCAACATTTGTTTTGTCTCTGTGATTTCAAGAAACTGGGTCGTCCATAACTGATTTTGTCCGACATCGGTCGTAATGATTACGTTATCGAATAAGGCATTGATCTCATGGATAATCGCTTGTGGCGTTACACCCGATACACTGTTTTGAGATCTATCATGCGGATGAAGCTGCTTCCAGGAGCTAATCTGTTCTTTCCAATCCTCAATATCCAAAGATATTGATTTATCCAGAAGCGCACCAATGGCATTTCGGGCATCGGCAACAATAGGAATATCAACAACGATATTCCTGGAAATAGAAGCCGGGTCAATATCGATGTGAATAATAGTGGCATGTTTTGCGAACTCGCTTATCTTTCCGGTAATTCGGTCATTAAAACGTACACCAATAGAAAACAGCACATCACATTCGTTAATTGCATTATTAGCCGCATAACTTCCATGAATACCCAAGTTACCGACATACAAGGGATGATTCGTTGGGATGGAGCCCTTTCCCATTATAGTAGTAATAACAGGTATCCCCGTTTTCTCCGCCAGCAAGGTCATTTCTTTATTCGCGCGCGAGATATTGACACCACCACCCAAAAGGAAGATCGGCTTTCTGGAAGCATTCAGACAGTCTAATGCTTTCCTAATTTGTTCGCTATGGACTGCGGTGTTTGGTTTATAGCCCCTTATTTCAACTTGTTCCGGATAAAGGTCACTGCCGAGCTTTTGCTGAATATCTTTTGGTAAATCGACAACCACAACACCGGGTTTCCCGGATTTGGCAACATAAAAGGCCTTTTTAATAATCGTACCCAAATCTTCACGATTACGGACAGTAATTGCGTATTTGCTGATACTTCTTACGATTCCGACAATGTCAACTTCTTGAAAGGCATCATTGCCAATTAAATAGGTTGGCACTTGTCCGGTAAAACAAACGAGTGGCACACTGTCATAATTAGCTGTGGCAATGCCCGTTACAAGGTTTGTTGCACCGGGGCCGCTGGTTACCAGACAAACGCCCACCCTGCCTGTTGAACGTGCATAACCATCGGCAGCATGAACCAATCCCTGTTCGTGCCGCGACAAAATAACCTTTATGCTTTCTACACCATAGAGTGCATTAAATAATTCAATCGCTTGTCCTCCGGGGTAAGCAAAAAGTATATCAACCTTTTCCTCCATTAAAGCTTTCACGAATAAATCTGCACCTGAAATTTTCATAATATACCTCCTCTATGTATGCGTGTACTTGCTTGCATATAAGGGTTTTTTATACGGTGCTATTTGTTGGACAGCACCGTACAGTCAGTAATGAGGTATTCCTTGAATAAATGTAGCAACCGTTGTTTTAATATAATTTTCTTTATTTATGCTTGTAAGCTTGTTATCAAAGGAAGCATTAAGGAAGGTAAAACCAAATGTATTAGAAAAGATTATCATAGCTAGGCCTTCGAAATCTAAATGGGGCAGTTTTCCCTTTTGTTCCATACTTTGAAAATATTCAATCAAGGAAGATACAAAAGCACGTGGAATTTTCATAATCAATGGTGCAGTTTCATCATAAATTTGTGGTGCGCGTAAACCAATCGAAAGTTTCACAAAATCAGGGGTTATTCTGTTCATGTATTCTTCCATAAACATTTCTAAATCGGGCTGTAGTTCCCAGCGTACGTTTCGGAATATCTCAGGGGTAAGATTTCCACGCCATTTTTCTTGTTCCATACCATTCATTACGATATCTTTTTTATTCTTGAATTTGCGAAATAGAGTACACTCATTAACACCAGCCAGTATTGCTATATCTTTTGTCGTGGTTGCGACATAACCCTTATCTCTTATTAAAGACATTGTTGCATCAATAATTTTTTGACTGGTTTCATCCATTTTAATACCATCCCTATCCGACCCGATATGCAAGTGATTACTTGCTTTTCATTTTACGTTGTTGCGCAATTCGTGTCAAGTTTATTCTTTGAATAGGACAAAGGAACCCCCTTTCGAAGTTCCTCCATGAGATTGCTTAAATGTTTGCTCTATAAGGCAAAGATGTTAAACGTAACTGTGCATGCTGGGTCTTTAATGTGGGTATTGGTGCTCATGTCTCGCAATACCTCCGGTTGTGACAAACTATCTTAGATATTTGATCTTAATATTTTGATTACATGTTTCTGGATATCGAGCAGCCGCCGCTTTTAAATATTCTATTGCAGTTTTCTTAACAGACGGTAGATTATAATGCATACAACTCTTAACTCCTTCTATAAATTTCTCTTGAAGGTCTTTCGAAATAATAGAATTACCAGAAAAAAACGGATAGCATTCTCCTTCTTTAGGCTCAACAACCTGTTTTCCTTCTGACTTTGAGTTGATTTTATCCGCCACTATATACGCCAATTTAGGCTTAGAATTATTGCAACATCCTATTATGACAACGCATCTCGAATTTGGCATAAATTTATCATTGTGTATTTTATCTTTTAAATAGATAAAGGCTAATTCAGCTAATTCATCAATTTCCTTGTTATTTTCCTTGAGAAATTTAATAAAGCATTCGGTTAATTCGAAATCATAGTAACCTGCGATACCGATAAGCTTATCATTAATTTCAAAAATATATTCTGCGTCTTCATCTGTCGAAACAATTTTATAATCTATTATTTCATTGTCTTTAAAAATAGGTACCGCATTTACTTTTTTAGAATCAGAACCCATAAGGAAATATGGTTTTTGCTCCTGGGCCGGATTTGCCATAATTGCTACTAAAACACTCATAGTACAATCCTCCTCATTATTCCATCACAATTATATCATAATATGAAATATGAAGGGTTGTCTTATAAGCTATAAACTTGGTAATTATGGAGGGCTTTTGTTTTCTTCCAATCGGACTCACGCTCATCGATATGGATCTTGAGTAATTTTTTAAGACTCATTCTGTAATTCAACGAATCACCTTTAATAACACCAATATAATAAATATAATGCATATCACAATTATTAAAGCCGCCGCAAACCAATTCTTTGATTTAGTTGCCTTCTGTCTTGCTTCTTCCATTACTTGACTGGGAATCATCTTTATCACCATGGCTATGCCTAATGGAACAAGCACTAGGTCATCCAAATAACCCAGAACCGAAATAAAATCCGGAATTAGATCAACGGGGCTTAACACATATCCTACATCGATAACGATTAGCAGTTTTGCGTACCACGGTACTCTCGGATCTTTATAAGCATAGTAAAGGGGCAATAGTTCAAATTTAAGGTGTTTCGCCAGTCGCTTTAACCCTTGAGTACTATTTGACATAGGAAGCAGACAACCCCTTTTGGAATCATTTCTTTCTTATATTTAAAAATCGTCAGATGTGTTTCCATTATAAGATGCTCTTGGGAATTGCTTTTTTAACCACGCTTCTACAATTGCCGCCTTGCTCACTAAAAATACTCCCCCAAGTACCAAGCTCAATCCGATAAATGAGTAGCCTGATAAATATTCTGCCAGGACATAGAAACCGACAAATTGAGCAATAACAGGTGAAATATAGGTCCATGTTGATGGCAATAATGGACCCGCACGATGGACCAGCCAATAATAAGAGCCATGCCCGGCAAGTGAGCCAAAAACGACCAGATAAGCCCATGACCAAAATACGTGGTAATTTATAACTTCTTTTGCCGGTTCTGTGACTAAAGAGAACAGAATCAGTGCGGTTCCTCCAATTAGCATCTGCCAGCCATTGAGTACGAAAGGATTCAAACCGGTCGACAAGACTCTTTTGGCTGTCATGGTGCCGAAAACACAGCCAACTTCTGCAGCAAGTATGACGAATACTGCTAGCAAAGCTTCTTTCGTCACCTCTACCCCCAGTGCAGGCAGAACGGCAAACGCAACCCCCACAAACGAGATCAATAAACCACAGGCTTTAATCCCCATACTTTCCCGGGAACCCTGCAACCATTCTACGATACCAATCATAATCGGTGTCGTCGCGGCTAACAGTGCCGCGATGCTTGAAGAGATATACCGTTCACCCCAATATAAACAACCGAACATAGTACCTGTCATAAAGATACCAACCAGAAAAACATCTGTGCGTTTGCCTGCTTTGACGCTGATTTCACCCTGCGTTAATTTCACGGCAACCAATACGATCACTCCGGCAACGAAGAACCTCATCCCCGCAAAAAGAAAGGGTGGCGCACCGGCTTCAATACCAATTTTTATTGCCAAAAACGTGGTGCCAAAAATTAAACACATCAAACCATACACGAAATACATAAGCTCTCCCTCTTTCCTGTTATATAACATTCCTGTATACTGGTCCTATAAAACCATAAATTAACTATAACAGTCAAGGATCAGCTATAACAGTTGGAGGGTCGATGGTCTATGAAAATTTCTATTAATCGCCAAAGTAATGTTTCTATTCGGCAACAAATATATTTGGAAATAGCCCAGCGAATCCGTTCCAATCTGATTGAACCGGATTTCAAGCTGCCTTCTGTGCGAGAACTGGCCAAAGAACTCGATATTAGTTTAGTAACTGCACACGAAGTGTACAAAATGCTTGATCATAGTAACCTAACAGAAAGCATTCGAGGTAAAGGAACCTTTGTGCGCTGTACGAAAAATAATACCCCGGATAACAGTCACCCTTCCACCACGTTTGATTGGCAATTATCTGTCCCTGACTATCTCCCCCGAGCCAGCTTCTGGAGTCAGAATACGGTACGCTTATCTCCCAATATTTTAGACTTAGCATCGGCTTGCGTCCATCACTCTCTAATACCCATGCATTTGATTCAAACCTCTATCCGCCAAACTCTGGACAATTCTCCTAATACTTTAGGTCAATACTCTAATTTCCAAGGAGATCCGGACTTTATCCTGGCGTTAATAGACTATTTAAAATTATTGTCCATCAATTTCCAACCGCACCAATTGCTGGTTACCAATGGTACACAGCAAGGTATTGACCTATTTGCCCGCACCTTTCTGGGACCCGGTGACACGATCGGGGTTGAAACTCCTTGTTTTTCGGGTGCCATTGATGCCTTTCGCTTAGCTCACGTCAACTTACATCCCATTCCAGTTGATTCCAACGGAATCAGAGTTGATATCCTGGAAGATTTGGCGCCTTATACTCGCTTTAAAGCTATTTACACTGTTCCCACCGGACAAAATCCCACGGGAGCAGTTATGTCTCTGTCACGACGACAAGATTTGCTGAATTTTGCCCGGCAACACAATGTCCTTATCTTGGAAGACGAACCGCATCGTGAACTGGAAATGAATCGCCGGAAATCCTCTATTTTGCCTCCACCAATAAAAATGTTAGATACCGATGGTCGGGTGATCTATCTTAAAGGTTTTAGTAAATTTCTCTTTCCCGGCATGCGGCTTGGTTTACTGGCTGCAGATGGCAGCCTCTACAACCGCTTACTTGCCGCCAAATCCATTGCCGACCTGGGTTCTCCCCTTTGGCTGCAAAAATCCCTGATATCGTTTTTTCGTAATCCACAGCTTATTCCATCCATTCGCAAAATGAATACCGTACTGGACACTCGCCGCAAAAAGGTTCTGCAAACCCTGGATCGCCTGCTGGACCCTCGCATTATTCGCCCTCAGCAATCTGCCGGACTCCATTTATGGCTCTCGCTGCCCATCGGGACCCATACCGATTTCTTAATTCCGGAAGCCCACCGCCGCGGTGTCCACTTTCTGCCCGGTTCCATCTTCTATCCCGGTGAACCCGAGACCAATCATTTGCGAATTTGTTGGACCAACCTTACAGACGAAGATTTGCCCAAAGCATTGGAGATACTATGTGGGTTGCTTAACGATGCAGTAAATAACTGACATCCCTCCATCATTAGTTTTCCATAATGATATAGGATGATACGAGATATTCTAATATTGCCATTATGCATGTCCACAATCCTTTTCACGATAGCAGCTCATTGAAAGCGCCTTTTTCTCGTGCTATAATGCACTTGCGGTTTATTCGTAGAACACTAAAAAATACATCTGACGGTTCTGAAAGGGTTCGGCTTAATGGAAAGAAAACATATCGGTGAACGGGACTTTAACCTATTTTTGCTGGCAGGGTTGTTCGCCGGGATCGGTGCAGGCATTAATACATCGATATTCAACAACTATTTAAACGACATATTCAGGCTCTCCGAGAATGTCAGAGGTTTCCTTGAAGTACCGCGGGAAATGCCGGGTTTCTTTATCATGCTCATTCTGGCGGTTTTAAGTTTTTGCGGTGATGTTCGAATTGCTATGCTCGGTATGGCAGCGGCAGGATTGGGGATGCTTGGGCTCGGCCTACTGTCACCGACCTTCGCGGTTATGATTATCTGGATGATGATGTACAGCCTCGGCACACACATGGTCATGCCCGTTACGCCATCCATCGGCATGTCCCTGTCCAAGCAGAAGTCTTTCGGCGCCAGGCTTGGAACGGTTAGCGCTTTCGGCCTGTTCGGCAGTATTATTGCCTATGTTTTTGTCTTCCTGAGCTTTCACTTCCTGCATATGACCTATCAGCTCGCCTTTGTCATAGGGGCTGTTTTCTATGTGTTCGCCGCTTTGGCTGTGGGACTGATGAAGAAAGGTGAACCGAAAGCCAGGAAAGCCAAATTTGTTTTTCGCAGACGCTATATGCTCTATTATGTCCTGGCCGGCGTTAGCGGTGCGAGGGCGCAGATTTTTCTGACCTTTGCGCCATGGGTGCTGATTAAAGTGTTCGGCGTGCAGCCGCAGATGTTTGCCATCCTGGGTATGATCGTTGCCTTGGTAAGTATCGGCACACGTAAGATGATTGGCAGACTGATAGACGTCCGAGGCGAGCGGTTCGTTCTGACTTTGGAGGCCGCGTTGTTGTTCGCCATCTGTCTTGGATATGCGTTCTCAGCCAACATTTTCCCCGTCAGCATCGCTGCAGTGATTATCGCCGGTTGTTATGTCATTGACAATTCCATGGCTGCGGTCGAAATGGCACGGTCAACTTATTTACGGAAGATTGCCGTCGATCTTGCTGATGTGACCCCAACCCTATCGACAGGCGTAAGCCTGCAGCACGTCGCTTCAATGATAATTCCCGTTTTCGGTGGGCTTTTGTGGTCGGCTTTTGGATATCAAGCAGTATTTATAGGCGCAGCCGTTGTCGCATTCCTCAATTTTATACTTTCACGCAGAATTAAGATTGAGGTTGATCCCGCTATAAAAGCGGAATAACACATATTTGGCAAGAGTATCATCTATAAGAAACGAATAAAACGGGGCAAAAAATGAATTTTTTTGTCCCGTTTCTTTACCCTAAAGCCACTACACATATTGCTTTGCCTCTATCATTTGCCCTCAGAACCACATTTCGTTGTCAGAACCACCGTCTCTACGTGCGTTGGTGGGAATGCATTGAAATACAATGACGTAACTCCTACGTGACTTGTAACCACGCACTATCTTTATTATCATTTTTCCGCGACCAACGCCTGTCCTACGTGGCGAACAAACTGCGGGATTCACCTTTTAATTACTCGTGGAACTGAACGAATCAGATTTTTCGGAATTTGATCGGTCTCTGACCTTTGGGGGTCCGGAGATTTTTACTTTAGACTTATAATATTTAAAGATTTATTAATTGAATTAGTATAGCTCCCTCTTGTAATCAATTGTACCCCTGAGTTTGGGTCCGCAATATATCTGTTTGGCCATTTATAACTATACTTCCAGAAAGGGAAATGATAAATCACATCAATATCACGGTACAGCACGTCAACCGAACAAGCGTGTATTACGCACCAAAAGAGCCTTCTGACTTTGAAGTAATGGTCAAGCATAAAATTGATGCAATCCATACCGAAAGCCCATCTTGAGGCTCAAGGCAACTATCCAAAACATTGCAAAAACAAGGCATTAAGATTGGTAGACTCAAAACAAGGAAGTATATGCAAGAGATGGGCATTGAGGCAATTTATCCGAAACCCAACCTATCCAAGCCCGCAAAGGGGCATAGAATATACCCTTATCTACTACGTAATGCTGCCATCAGCCGAGCAAATCAGGCCTGGTCAATCGATATTACCTATATCAAGCTAAGACGCGGATTCATATACTTGACTGCTATCATTGATTGGCACAGCAAGTGCATCGTTGGCTGGGAGCTGGATGACACGCTATCCACACGAATGGTTATCCAGGCCTTAAAGATGGCTTATGTCGTTGCAACACCAGAGATATTAAATTCCGACTATGTTGAAAATGAAACTATGACGAAAAATGTTAGTTCCGATCAGGGCAGCCAATTTACAAGCCATGAATATATTGACTTTGTTATAAACAACAAGAGTAAAATAAGCATGGACGGTAAGGGTAGATGGGCTGACAACATTCCTATAGAGCGCTGGTTTAGAACACTTAAATATGATGAAGTCTACCTTAAGGACTATGAACATATCAAGGATGCTAGGAAACAAATTGGGGATTTATCCACAAATATAACTTCGTAAAATTACACTCAACATTGAATTATGAAACTCCAGCATATATGTATTACCCCGCTTTACTACAAATGAGTGCGTAGACCTACACCATTAGGCGGTAGGTAATACTTAGGACAAAGTTCAATAGTTTGCTCTAGCAAAAGGAATATTACTAATAGGAAATATCTGGTACATTATCTTTTTGATTTCTTTTGTCTTTACATCCGAGCCACTATATGTCAACCAATCACCAAATATTTCAAAAACTATGCAAAGGGGCGCCAGTCAGTCTTAAATTCTGATTGGCGCCTCTTTAAGCGTGGTTCGTCGAAGCCCTCCCCAGTATATTTGCCTGTAGCAACCAAGGTTTTCTTCTGAAAATTAGCTCTTAATTACAAGTCCTAATAGTTTTGAAAATGATATTACTTGTTCAGGGGAAACAATACATCCATCCAGATCATCGACGGTAACCCCTAAGCCATCTATTTTACAACTGCTTAAATCAATTCCCTTTAGGCTTGCTCCTGACATTCCAGTTTGTTGTAGATTAGAATTGTGAAACGCGACTTTTGAAAATTTAGCTTTGTAGAAGTCAGCGCTGCTAAGTGAACTATTATTAAAATCAACCTGTTTACAATCCAAAAAACGGAACAAAGCATAACTTCCATCACATTCATCAAAAAGTACATTTCACATTTGATAAATCGCAGTTTTCAAACCTAACATCGACTAAATCAAGGTATTTAAAGGACACATTGTCAAACTTTACGTTCTTAAAAAGCACTTTATTAAAAGACCCATGGTCAGCATTTTGATCCTTGCACAGACCATTGCTAATAATCCCCCTAGTAAATGAATCTTCTGATAGAATACACTTATCGAAAATTGAAAGCATATCTAACTCCTTCGGGAGATTAGGAGATATTATTTCCAAGCTTGATTTCCTATCTTCCATACTACACTCCCCACTATAACTATTTAGGGAATCGCCATTGATTCCCATTGTACCTAACTATGGAAGCGTTTTATATTCATCTTGCAGAATCCATCAATTTGCCTATCTATGCAACTGATTTAAAAGATCAACGCTTTTCCAGAAGTTTACTAGTGTATTTTTAGCTGACAAGTCGTATAATTTACTAAGTAAACTATTGAGGTGGTAAAATAATGGCTAAGAAATCACAAGAACTCGCCCAAGACTTACTGCAGATCTTCTCACAATTTAAACGGCCGAGTGGGCAACAACCTTTTACTAAGCTGGGCATAAAACCTAGCGAATTCATATTGCTAAACATGCTCCTCAAGGATTGTGATGATCCTTCAGTGGGAATGAGAGTCTCTGAGATCAGTGAAAAGCTGGATATTACTCCCGGCGGCGTTACTCACACCATCAATTCTCTGGAAAAGGGTGGATTCATTGAACGCTCTGCAGACCCCAATGATCGCCGCATCGTCTTAGTCCGGGCAACGGAGAAATGTCAAAAAGTTATCAAACGGCTTTATGCTGAACAGCTCCAATTTGTTGAAGGGTTGGTAACCTTTCTGGGAGAGCAGGACAGCCGGGAATTCACTCGGCTGTTTTCCAAAGCCTTAGATTATTTTAAAGAAAGCAGGAGAAAGTAATGGAGACAAATCAAAGACGCAAAATCTTAATCGTTGGCTTGCTCTTAGGGATGTTCTTTGCGAGTTTAGACCAGACAATCGTTGGAACCGCAATGCCCAGAGTGGTTTCCGATTTACAAGGCTTAGATATTTTCGTCTGGGTAACAACAGCTTATATGTTAAGCTCCACAACAGTAGTGCCCATCGCCGGTAAGCTGGCCGATATTTTTGGCCGCCGCATTATGTATGTCCTGGGCATTGTTATATTTATGTTGGGATCAGCCTTATCGGGACAGGCCCATTCCATGACAGCCTTAATCTTATCTCGTGCCCTGCAAGGCATTGGCGGTGGGGTCATGATGCCCATGGCAATGACCATTGTCGGAGATATCTTCCCGCCGGCTCAAAGAGGTAAATGGCAGGGACTCATGGCCGCGCTCTTTGGCCTTTCCTCCATCGTCGGTCCTACCATCGGAGGCTGGATTGTCGACCACTCTTCCTGGCGCTGGGTATTTTATATCAATATACCCGTGGGTATCCTGGCCGCAGCCACTATCTTTGTGGGGCTTTCCGGTGAAAAACAGGTAAAAGCCAAAGACCACCAAAGTATCGATTATGCAGGAGTTATCACCCTCATTCTGGGTGTCGTGCCTCTGTTGCTTGGTTTAAGTCTTGGCGGCAGAGATTACGCTTGGAATTCCTGGCAAATCCTGAGCCTATTTGTGACAGCGATTGTCTGCTTAGGTTCCTTTATCTGGATTGAGAAAAAAGCCAAGGACCCGATCCTAAGTTTGCATTTATTTAAGAACAGAGTCTTTACTTCCGTCAATCTGGTTGGTTTTCTCATGGGCTTTGGCATGTTTGGCGCGATTACCTTCTTACCCTTATATCTCCAGGGTGTTTTAGGCGTAAGCGCCACCTCCTCAGGCAATACCATGATTCCGATGATGGCGGCCATGATGCTGACCAGTATTTTGGGAGGCAAACTGGTCACAAGAATTCCATTCCGCACCCAGTTCGCCTTGGGAATGTCTACTATGGCGATCGGCTTTTATTTGATGAGTACCATGAATGTTTACACCAGTCAATCCACAGCGATTTTCAATATTATTTTCTTAGGCTTAGGCATTGGCTTAGTCATGCCGACGCTGACGATTGCCGTACAAAGCGTGTTTCCTCCGGCTGAGCGAGGGGTTGTCACCGCTGCAACTCAATTCTTTCGCAGTATCGGAAGTACTCTTGGCATGACCATTCTCGGAGTTGTTATGAATCATTACTCAGCAAGTTATTTACAAACTGATTTCATACCGGCGGTTAGCAAGCTTCCCACTATGCAAACAGGGCCTCTGGCCGGTATGCTCTCTAAGGCCAATACGGATCCCCAAGGATTGTTTAATATTCTGCTGAGTCCTGACACTCTCAACAACATTCCTCAATCACTGCAGCAAGTCATGCTGCCTCCCCTCAAATTAGCCTTAGCCAACTCCCTACACTACGTTTTTCTGGTAGCCATGGGGATTGTCTTCTTTGGGATCGTGGTTAGTTTGCTTATGGGAGATGCCAGAATTGAGGGCGAAGCAGCGTCTAAACCAAAGGTCAAACTGGAAGCCGAATTAAATAACGCTTAAGGCAGATACTCAAAGGCCTTTAAATAAAAAGCACCCGGAAGTTCACACCTGTGAGCTTTCGGGTGCTTGGTCGAGTGCTCTTATCCTGTCTTTGCGTGCTCCCCTTTGACTGAGAGCTTTGTCTTGCGACGCTTTTTAGCAGTAATGCCTATAAAAGTTCAGACATTGGGCTTTTAAGTAATCGGTATAAGTTCAGCAGATTTTTGGTAATGTCAGAAGCACCATTAGGTCGGTTATGACTAAGATTAAAAAAGAATAAATATCCCAGCCACCCCCAATAATAAGGGTAATGTCCTGGATTGTAAACTTCAAAACTTCAGATCGGGAGGTTTCTATGCCTATTTACTATTTCCATCTCATAAAACTTTTAATATTTCTCACCCTGCTTATCATAATTGTTCCAAGGGCCGAAATACGCCGTCTCGCTGTCTATGGAATTATCTTCGGCAGTGCCTATGATGTAATAGGGCTCACAATTGGACACTGGGCAAACCTATTTCGCTGGACTAATTTCGAACCCTTCGGCTATAACTATTTGCCCCTGGACTCCCCTATAGCCTGGTGTGCCTTCTATATTATTTATTTCCATCTCCTGCCCAAACAAAAACCTTTACTATATGTCTTTCCTCTGTCAGGAATCGTTATGAGCATGGTCTATTCCAGAGTGCTCGTCAATTTAGGCATGTTCATTGAGCCTTACTTCATATTAAGACTGGCCAACTTCACCTTCTGGTTCTGTCTGGCAACCTGGGGATACCTAAAATTACATAATTACATTGAAGCAAAAAAAGAATTATCTTAAATCCTTGCGAAAAATATAATCCGTTTGTTCTTCCTGACCCATATAAAATGGATGCCGGCCGATAACATAAAAACCGTGCTTTTCATAGAACTGAATGCCGCGCCGGTTTTTCTCCCAAACGCCAAGCCACAAATAGAATTTGCCCAAGTCATTGCCCATACTTATGGCCTTATCCATGAGTACCTTTCCTAAACCTTGGTCCTGAAAGCCTTTGGCCAAATAGCTGTGCCGCCCAAAATCAAAACCCTCATACCATCACCCCGGAATGTCAGATTTTTTCCGCCAGCATGGGCTCGTACATCATCAGGGCATGATTCTCCGTAACCAACTCATCGCCAATTTGACAATGGTCATACCCGAAGATTCGCCGCCTGATCACATTATGGCGTAGATAGCCCCCACCACGCCTGGCTAATCAGTTTTCCCTGCTTTCCTTGTTGCATTTTGAAAGGAAGTTTATCGGCAATGGCATTCCGGAGCATTTTAATCATCGATTTTTCCGTAGGAATGGATGGGGCGGCGAAACGGCTTAGTCTATGGTGAAATGTGGATTCCGGTTATCAGGAAATAAAAGAGACAAAAGGAGAGCTGGAAATGTCCTATATCGTTGATTTTAAAAATGTGTCTACGGTTGGTATAGAGTCATCACCTGTGGCAGAAGCGCTTGCTGGTTTACGTGCAAATGAGGCCCGTTACTTTATGAACAAATACAAGCATAAATTTACGGTTGTACCGACTGGCGAGTCCCAGGAGACCCTTGATTATGTGAACCGAATTTTGAAAGAAGAACGAGATATTGAGTTTGCGGCTAAACCTTTAGAAACGACGCGTTTTCAGGTGGAAAATATCAAATGGGCCTTCGTCTTTTATGAGGATGGTCTTGCAATCAATGTCATGTATACGGTTGATGACCCTAAGAAGCGAGCCGTTGGTTTTAAGCTCTCTGAGGGGATGAAGGTACCAAAGGAGTTAGAAGGGAAGTTTAAGTTTGCTAGGCAGAAGTCTAAACTAGCCGGAACAATTCGGGGTTCGTTTTTTGTAATTAAAGGAGAATATTAGAGCAAGCCAGATACGAGGACCATTCGATCGATCAGAGTTTGGCTTCCCACAATAAGACCTACCGATGCAACTGATCCGCCCAGTTGCAAAACATAATACTGTAGTGTTGACAAGAGTTAATAGAAGCCAAAAACCAGAAAACTTGTTATATCGACAAAAAGAAAATCCCTTGTCCACAGACGCTCTTGTTCAGGCGTACTCTTTCCTCCTCACAAACATGTCCATTTTGATCTGGTTGAATCACTTGGAGCAAATCGCCGATGTGCGGGTGTTCTCCCTGGGTTATCGCACCAGGGACATTCTGCAGCAGCTGATAAACCTGAGTGAAGAAAACAGAAAGACAGTGCAGCGGGTTTCAAACGAGTATTCCAAAGCCCGGCAGGCGGAGGACATTCCTCAAACCATCCGGGAAAGATTCGCTTTTCACGATTGCCTGGTAACAGCGTTTAGCGTTGATCAGGATGTTGTCATGCACCTCGACACGCGGGGCGGATTCACCAATTATAACAGGATTACCTTTGCCGCCGCTGAAATGATTAAGCGGAAAAGCCTATTATTGGGAGCACCTGGCTTTATCAGGAGCTGTATCGCACGGAAAACGGTTATGAAGCCCATATGCTTTTTGCCGGGGATGGAATGCCTGAGCTGGTTATCCGCTGTCAGGATATCATTGTCGAGGAAACATCTATAATCACATTCACAAAACGCAACTTGACGAAGGTACTGGCGCCTGTTCTATAGTACTATCTCGTAATAGTCGTAAATTGTAAGTGCTTTAAATCCACAAGATACATACAAAAACAAGGCTTTCTCATTTTTGACCGCTACCTCAAGTAGGACCGTTTTAACTTGTTGGGATAACAATTCCAATAGTATTGTACATAATACCTCTCTACCATACCCTCGTCTTCGATATTCAGGTTTTATACCAAAACCAAAAATGTAGCCATTACTTTCTTCCAGCATTACGCCAATTTTACCAATAAATTTTCCTTTGAGCTCAGCCACATAGGTTGAATGATAGACTTTATCGAAGTCATCGTTCTCCATTTGCTCTTCAACTAATCCAAAACATAATCCATCCAAATGTATAAGATCCAAATAATCTCTGGATTCAGCTTTTCGTAGTGTTATGCCGAGAGTTGGAAAGCCTGGGACTTTCGATTCATCAAATCTCATTCTATACTCAGAACATGAATACTGAGCATGGGTGAACTTTACAAAACTTGTTCCAGAGTCCGAAGACCGTTCGGTAATCAGCAGAATCTTTCTCGCTCCCCGAGCTAAACACTCTTGCTTGGCAGCATTAAAAAGCTCTTTGAATATTCCCCTACACCTATAGTCAGGATGCACCATCCCCATAATTTCTATTTCTTTGGATTTCTGTTCAATATCATATAAGCCCAGAAAACCAATTAGCCTACTACCATCATAATATAATAAATCATTTGTCTCATCGGCGGAACGATTCATGAGCATACCCCAATTGAGTTTCATGGTTAATCTATCACGTTTACAGCATACCTTTTCCAGTTCTCGGATGTCCTGTTGTTCACTATTTGATAGCCCTCTCGCTAAAAAATGTTTTTGCAAACTTATCCCTCCATTTTGATCTATCTTCTATTTTCGTGTTATCCTCATCAAACTGAATCGTTAGTGTATCTCTTATTTTAACTGACGCATAAAATCACATAACTGTATTGAGCAAATAAATAGAGTGCAACAGGACATGCCCGTTACACTCTACGAAACTATAACGATAATTATCGCGATAGTTTGAATGTCAGCTTTATTGACCGTATCGGCAAAAGTTGACACTGCTATAACTCAAATAGTTATTGTAGAAAATGATCTGTAAGGCGTTATCCCAAAGCACAAAATTTGCACTTTCAGAAAGGCACACTTAAAAAGGCAGGTTAACACCCACGTTTTATAGAGTAACCTCTCTCACTGTTTAGTTAAAAATCACCATTACAGAACACTTAACAAAAAAACCAGCCTCTCATGTTTAAGTATGTACTTAGTTTATTACATTTCTTTGGCAAATGTCAATTATAGGGTCTTATAATTATCCTATCATCGAGTGTTGTAATTGTGGCTCTTTCAAAAGATGTTTTGAAAGATGCCTTATCCATTTATGCTCCTTCAACCATATCCCGTTTGTGATATCCAATATAGCCAAATACCATCAAAGTGATACTAATCACTGTCATAGTAATAAAAGTTGTTCCATTAAACTTATCTGCCGGCATCCGAGGAATCCAACTTTGAACGGCCGTTTTGGAAAACCATTCCGGCAAATTTAAAATTCCGCCAAAGTAGTTTAATGCAAAAGAATAACCAAGATATACATAAACAGCTTTACCTAGTATTGGTGCCCAGCCTAAAGCCAAAGCTGCAAGTCCGGTAAAGAATAACACAGAAGGCAGGAAGTTATAGCCTGCGGCGATGAAATCTCCCATATTCATAGATGAGCCAGCACCCATTGCAGAAATTGCTGTACCGCCAAGACCGCCTGAAGCTAGCAAAATTCCCACTACCCCGGCAATGATTGCCAAAATGACACTTGTCCAATAGAGCTTAGCCCGAGTCACTTTAGTAGAATAAAGCTGGCTTAAATGTAGACGCCCTTCTTCCGAGAAGAGTTTATTAACGATGGCAATTGGTAAAATTGAGACTAAGCCAATCATTACCATCATAATGGTTCCAGTAAATGATTCTTCGATTGAAACACCTGATAGTGTAAACATTTTACTCATCAGTTCATTACTACTAAGGAAGGTCTGCATATCTCCATAAATCGAACCATAGGCAGCTCCCATGATTACGAAAGCAATCATCCAGCTAATCATTACGCCTTTGTTAATCTTGATAAACAAACCAGGTACGGACAGCAATGATTTTTTCGCTGCCTCCCGCCCTTCTCTTTCAGGTAAGTAACCGGCGCCCATATCACGACCGCCTTCAAGTGCAAAAGCAATCATCACTACGATGATATTGAAGACTACAGCAGTAATCAGAGGTACCCAATTATTTTCAGTAAATGGATAAGTCAGATAAGTCCAACCCATAGGATTAATCATTGAGAAATTAACTTTTGACACATCTGTACCAGCACGAACGATATAGAGTAAACCTACAATTCCCAGAGATGCGCCGGTTGCACCGGATGAAGTTGGCATAATTTGCGCCATAACCAAGGCAATCACAGCTCCCAGGATACCTGCCATCCCGACTGATGCCCCGAACAAGAATGATCCCTTGGCAGAAATCGTATCTGCACCAAAGCTAGTCATAACCCCGCCAATAACAAGCGCTAATAAACTATTGATAAATACTATTTCGGTAATCACAGCAAACGAATTGGCTTGACGCCCTACTTGGAAGGAGCGCACTAGTTCGGTAAGCCCATGCTCTTCTTCCTTACGAGTATGGCTCACAACATGCAAAGCCGCTATAATCATCGCAAACAAACCACAGAATAACAACATTTCTTGCGCATACATTGCACCCAAAGTATAGTCTGCTGCTGTGTCTACTGGTGTCGGACCAACCATTGAAATCATGGCAGGATTTTGCATGGTTTCATACATCCCCAGCAAACCTTGCCCCTTGCCGATTACTTCAAAAGCTGGAACATAACCACCTGAAAACAAGCCTAGACCTAAAATCCAGATGATATTTTTTTTCCAATCACGTTTCAGATATTGAACAAATAGTACACCCCAACGTGCAAATTTCTCTTTCATAATATTTTCCTCCGTTCCAACTCTCAGACTTCATAATGACGCATGAATAAGTCTTCAAGCGTTGGCGGCACAGCTTCAAACTTCTTAACACCCAATTTTGCCGCTTCAGTCAAAATATTATTGATATATTCATTATCCGCAGAGAATGTCACTTGATTGCCTTTTTGCTCGAAATCATGGACACCGTTAACAGATGACATCTTAGCCACATCACCTTCTGATTCCAAAGTCACTGTAGAACGGGTTAAGTGACGTAATTCGTCCAATGTTCCAGTTTCAACGACTTTTCCTTGTCGAATGATAGCCACCTTATCTGCTAAACGTTCGACTTCACTCAAAATATGAGAGGATAGTAAAATCGCTTTTCCTGCATGCTTGATTTTTTCAACTTCATCCTGGAAGACGGCTTCCATCAAAGGATCAAGACCGGAAGTCGGCTCATCGAAAATATACAAATCGGAGTCCACTGACAACGCTGCGATTAAACCAACTTTTTGACGATTTCCTTTCGAATAGCCTTTTGCCTTCTTTTTAGGATCCAATTCAAAACGTTTAATCAAATAGTCACGTTTATTCTTGTCTCCGCCGCCATGTAATTCAATAAATAAATCAATAATTTCGCCACCTGTTAAGCTACCCCAAAGAGCTACATCCCCTGGAACATAAGAAATTCGCTTATGAATCTCCAGGCTATCCGTCCAAACATCCTTGCCAAAAATTTTCACATCCCCGGCATCACGATTGATAATTCCCAATAAAGTACGAATCGTTGTTGACTTACCCGCACCATTTGGCCCGATAAAGCCGACAACTTCTCCAGCATTTAGAGTGAATGTAACATCGTGTAATGCTGTAAATTTACCAAATTTTTTTTGCAGCCCTTGAACTTTAACAATCTCTTCCATAACACTAAAACTCCTTCTAAAACACATTTCAAAAATATTTTATGATTCTTTCAATTTAAGGCTAAATTTAACTTTTGTTTTTAATGTTCTAATCTAATAAATTAATCAAATAACATATTTGGAATTATTATTTGTTCAATATTTCATAATTATACCTATAAAATAATGAGATAGAATATGAGCAATCCGCAAAAAGAAAAAAGTAAAGAACCGCAACAAAAATAATTTATTACAGTTCTTTTTCATGTTGTATATTAGGCAATTCACACCCGCTAATACCAAGCTTTTCGCTCTATCAAAACGACGGTCTCAACATGCACCGCAAATCGAGATTTTTCATTAAACTTAGAATGGTGCCTTCTTCTAAACTCCACGAACTGTATCGGATCTTGTACTATAGAGATAATACACGTAAAGTAAGAAACCCAGAAAGGTGATTAGCGTAGTTGCTAAAAAGGTAACCTCATATGAGAAATGCTGAATGACCGTCCCCATAATTAAGGCACCTAAACCAAGCCCGCCGTCAAAGGCAATAAAGAAAGTCGAAACTGCAGCCCCTCTCTCTGTATGACCGGCTCTGTCCACTGTCCATGCCAAAATTGACGGTTGTGCAGCTCCAAAACCAGCAGCATATATAACACCAACCAAAAGAAGAAGCGGGAAAGACCACGTATAGGCTAACAAGAGTGTCCCACCGGCCAATAAAAGCATTCCTGGCATGATAGCCGCTTTGCGGCCGTATTTATCAGAAAGGCGTCCCCAGATCCCCCTGGTCAAAAGTAACGTTAAGGCGTAAACGATATAATAAAAAGCATAATCTGACAAGCCCAGAAAAGATCCTGTAATTCCTCGCTCCATTACTAATGTCGGTAAAAAACTTACCACACATCCGTAACCAATACTTGCGGTCATCATTACAAAACCCGGCAAAAGAGCTGCTCGACTTATACGAGGACCATTCGATTGATCAGAGTTTGGCTGATAACGCTCATGTACCGACCCAGCAAATACAAATGCAGGGAGAAGAGTGAGCGCGGCATAGTTGACTTGTCAATTAAGTAATGAATAGACAATCCAAGTAGGACGGGTGCCGCTCGTGCCAGCTGCTAAATTTATGAGCGGAGAGGTGATTAAAGAAGAAGATAAAATCGTATATGCCGCCTGAAGAAAAAGAGCACATCCAACAGCTGATAAACCTGAGTGAAG
>NZ_AGAF01000095.1 GCF_000224515.1 Desulfosporosinus sp. OT
TGGCTTGCCGGCGAACCTGTTCTTTGAACTGACCGAAATGTTCTCCTTTAAGCCCTTTTTCACGGGCAAATTCTTCAAAACAAGACCAATCAAGTTGATTCGACCGCTCAGTTATAAAGACGCAAGCATCTCTTATTTCGCCCTGGATCCAGTCTAACCATTCTAAATTTTTTTGTGAATACTGCTTCCCGCCAAGGAAATCTGCTCGCCACAAAACAAGCAAATTTTCTACTCGTTGTATCTCAAAATCATGTCTATTCCAACCGATCTCCCAAGCAAAGCGTCGGGCCTTATTACGAACCTTGGTTTCTGACCCTTCCTCTCTTAATTCACTCATAAAAGTCAGAGTTCCCATCATATGATGCCCTACCAAAAAAAGGAGTTCTTTTTCTCCAAGTCTTCCGCCAGAAAGAACCATAGACCATCGGAAGCGTGGCAAAATTTCTTTGACTAAGCGGGCACTTTCCCATTCGTGTTGTAGAAAGTGTCGCTTACCTTCAGGGATTAACTTAAAACTTTTATCTTGCGAAGATTGAACTGATTTTATGCGTTTGACAACAATTGTATCTGGATAGTTGTCTAACAGTGCCCCGTGGACTTCAACCTCTTTGTTTTTCCACCGCTCTAGGTTTTTCCCAATTAACTTGAATTCATCAATTTTATATCCTTGATCAAGCAAATGAATAGTTCCCCAAGCGTAACATTCCCGACTAGCTGTTTCCCATTTTCCTAGATCATGAAATAAGGCAGCTAAACGTAACAACACGAGAGGAGGTGTATTTTTCACGACGTGCCTAGTATGTTCCCAGGCATCTTTAGTATGATAACGATTTTGCACCAATCCCTTTAGCCTAGCCAGCTCAGGGATATAAGTTCGAAAATACCCCAAGTCATCGAGGAGTTCTAGGGATTCGTCAATCTTATCCAAAATAAGGATTCGGCCTAATTCCTCAGTTACTCGCTCCAGCGAGACTTCACGCATCTGTGGTACATGATCGACTGCAGCTCGCCAAGTCTCCTGCTCGATTTCCAAGCCGTAACGAACGGCTAAACGAATGAGGCGTAAAATCCTTAGCGGATCTTCTTTAAATCGATCTGCCGCATGCCCACAAGCTTTCAGTCGTTTGGTATGTAAATCGTGAAGCCCGCTTAACGGGTCTTGGATTTCTCCTGTTCGAACGTCTTGATAAATGGCATTTAAAGTAAAATCTCTACGTAGAGCATCCGTTGCAACCTCTCCGGAAAAAGACGCGATATCTACTCGTTCTGTTCCTCGGAATAAGCTGACAGTCTGCTGCTTGGCTCCTAATCGATGAGGTATATAACCCCAATCAAATAACATTTTATCTATTTCCTGGAGAGAGAGTGCTATGACCGCATCCACATCTTTAGAAGGAATCCCCAATTGAGCATCACGAACAGCTCCTCCAACAATATAGACTGGTCTTAGTTCACTGAGTCTCTTCAGGATCTCCTGCTGAAAAGATGTGCCGATCATTAACTCCCTCCATTCTTTACTTTTTTGGGTTACACTTATGTTACTCTGCTGCTATTCTTACATACAACCTTACTTTCAAGCGTAATTGAACAAAGATATTTTCTCCAACGGATTCTTTTCTACTCGTAAATGAAACAATGTATCACAATTTTAAACAAGGCGAAACCCATATAAGAGCTACCCCTTGTTGATACTATAACCACGGGCACTTTGCCATCCATGGCGGTGCTCTGATCTCGAAAGTCCTGTTCCACTCTTAGCAGCGTCAAAAGTAAAGCTGAAGCGGTCGCCTTCGCCATGGCTTGAACTAGCCAAGTTTTCTTTAACAGAGCACAGTGATCTTGGGCCCTATTTTAATATGCCATGCGCTTCCCGGCCCACATTCACCATCAAGATCCGAAAAAATTGGGCGATCGGTAGAAACTATTAATTCAGAGCTTAGAAATTTTTTTACTTTTTCATCGTCTGCTTTTTCGCCTCGCCAAACGTTTAAGAGCAGACGAACCGTCTCGGGCCAGCCTGCCGATGGAACCATTAAAATATCCAGCTTTCCATCGGTCAGAGATGCCCTAGGTACAAGTTTCCTAATTCCCCCCACCGAGAGACCGTTTGCAACCATAAACAAAACGACCTCTTCGATATATCGTTTTCCGTCATGCTCAAACTCGACACGAAAGGGGCGAAAAGAAGGAAGGGTTTCCAAACCTTTAAGAAAATAAGCTAATTGCCCGAGTGTATTTTTGACACGCGTATCTACCTTTTGTGAGACATCTGTTAAAAGACCCGCGCTGGCAACATTAACAAAATAACGATCATTAACTATACCTGTATCAATTTCAAAGGCTTTTCCCGTGGCAATAACTTTGCACGCTTCAGGAATACTTTTCGGTAAATGTAACGCGTAAGCTAAATCATTTGCCGTTCCCACGGGCAAAATACCAAGTGCAGGACGTTGTTTTGGAGAAATATTCATCAACCCGTTGACCGCCAGATGAATGCTTCCATCTCCCCCGGCAATAACTATCTGATCCACATCCGTACTTTGAGTCGCGATTTGTTCAATATCTTGGGGAGATCCTGCCCTGTGTACACAAACTTCATGTCCACTTTCTTGAAAAATACGAATCACGGTGTCAAGTTGCCCGGTTAATTTACGCCGGCCAGCATTTGGATTATAAACTAAACGTAATCGCTTACCTTTCATGACCTTTTTTAATCGACTCCTTACTTACTTCTTTATTATGTAACTGGCGAACCTTTGTATTCAAGACTCGTAGGTTCGTACGACTACATTAGTTTTCTTGATCCCCTTTACGAATTGGGAGACCCAAAGTCGGATCCCGCACATCTTGTAAGCACTAAGATTTTAGATTCTCCGGGTTCAAGGCCTCAAGCTCAGGCAAGACAAAGCGCCCATCTTTTCGAACCAACGTTTTATCAAAATAAATCTCACCACCACCATATTCTGGTCTTTGAATACATACCAAATCCCAGTGGATAGCAGATTTATTTCCATTGCTACAATCATCATAACTGGCCCCTGGTGTAAAATGGAAGCTTCCGTCAATCTTCTCATCGAACAGTGTGTCTTTCATGGGCGTTTGAATAAACGGATTCACCCCGATAGCGAATTCTCCAACGTAACGTGCCCCATCATCGGTATTAAAGACAGTCTCAATCCGATCTGAATCGTTCGAGGTCGCCTTAACAATCTTGCCGTCTTTAAATTCCAACACGATGTTTTCATAGGTAAACCCTTGATAAAGCGATGGGGTATTATAACTGATCTGTCCATTGACCGACTCTTTAACAGGTGCTGAAAATATTTCTCCATCCGGGATATTGACATGTCCATCACACTTGATCGCAGGCATTCCTATAATAGAGAAGATCAAATCAGTTCCCGGTCCAATGATATGTACCTGATCAGTTTTTTCCATCAGCGCCTTCAGCGGCTCCATAGCTCTTGACATCTTTGAATAGTCCAAGTTGCATACATCGAAGTAAAAATCTTCGAAACCTTCAATGCTCATATTCCCTAACTGCGCCATAGAAGCATTCGGATACCTTAACACACACCAGCGGGTATGGGCCACTCTTTGCTCTGTATGCACAGGTTTCAGGTAGTGGGACGCATAAGTTCTCATGGCATCACTCGGGACATCAGCCCATTCGTTCGCATTCTCTCCGGCCCGAATTCCAATAAAAGCCTGCATCTCCCTCATTCGAGCGAGATCCCAGCGAGTCATTGCTTCTGCCTGCTCCACCGTAAATTCTTTCAATAGTTCACGCTGTAGGGTATTATTGATGGTAGACAAAAATGGCAAACCACCAGCTTGATAGGCATAACGAACAAGAGCTTGAGCTAGTGGAATGTCTTGTCCGATCACTTCAATAAGGATTTTCTCGCCTGGTTGAAGTGCAATCGAGTAATTAATTAATGAATTAGCGAGTTTTTCTATGCGAGGGTCTTTCACCTTTGGGCCTCCTTAACCATGTTTAATCCAATCAAGACTTTAAAGAAGTTATATTCTTCATACTTCATAATTTTCCTTTTTATCATGACTTCTACGTTAAAAAGTCTATTGATGCATCTATGTAAAGGTTACTATTACGAGGAGGAATTATGAACGTGAACGCACAACATTCTTTATGGGAATACCGATTGCAGCCGGAGGATTCTGGCCAGAAATATATAAGTATTCTACTCCACAAATTTCATTTCTCGCTCAAGTTATTACAACGGTTAAAGCAGGGAGAACACGTTTGGGTTAATGGAAACTTCACTTATTTAACGGCGCGGGGCAAAGAAGGAGAAACATTATCCATCCAGCTCTCATCTGATGAGGAAACTAATATTCTCGGAGAAGATCTCCCACTCCATATTCTCTATGAAGATGAATACCTTTTAGCAGTCAATAAACCTGTGGGTCAAGTGGTTCATCCAACACACCGTTATCTCACAAGCACTTTAGGAAATGCCGTCATTGGCTACTGGGAACGCAAGGGGGAATATCGTCTGTATCGTCCCATTCATAGGATAGATCGCAACACCTCTGGCGTTGTCGTCATCGCCAAAAATCAATTTGCCCATCAACAACTTGCCTGGCAACTGGAGCGTGGACAAATCCACAAACGATACTTCGGTTTTGTGACAGGAATTGTACCCGAAAATGAAGGTACCATCAACGCTTCCATCGGATTTGCCCCCGATAGTTTTATCAAACGCCAAATCCAACCAGATGAGCAACCTAATGGTCAGCCAGCCCGAACCCATTTCAAGGTCATCCACCGCTATCCCAGTGCCACTCTTCTTGAATTCATCCTTGAAACTGGACGCACGCATCAAATCCGCGTTCACTGTGAAGGCTTTGGACACCCCCTGCTCGGGGATGATCTTTATGGTGGTGATACCACGCTTCTTTCTCGTCAAGCCTTACATTCCTCAAAATATGCTTTTCTCCATCCTGCTACAGGTCTCCCCATAGTCATCCAAGCACCCTTTCCTGGAGATCTTAAGGCATTGATGAGAATACTCTCTTCTCTCTCAAATTCAGATAGCGTTATTATTTAAGAATTTGTTGCACTCTTCCAATTTGACCATCCGTGAGTCTAACTTTAATTCCTCTGGGATGGGTCTGTGAGTTTGTCAAAATATCTTTAACAACTCCTCGTGTCAGTTTCCCAGTTTTTTGATCTGCTTTTAAAACGATATCAACGGTTACTCCTGCATAGATATTCTTCCTGGTCTGACCATTCATTCTGAAAACTCCCTCGAATTTTAATAATAGTATTAACGCTTGAAATATGGAATTTATTTGAATATTATCATGTCATATCTTACTGACTTACTTTTTCTCAAGAAGATCCCTGATCTCCGTAAGAAGTTGCACCTCTACACTAGGGACCACCGGAGCAGGTGGTTCTTCAGATTTTTTCCTATTTAACCGATTCATTACTTTTACGATTAAGAAAATGGCACCCGCAATTATTAAGAAGTCAAAAACCGCTTGAATAAAGTTGCCCGTGTTTATCGTAACTGCCTGTTTGATAACATTTCTTGAACTATCAACTACGGCATCTCTAAGCGACCATTTAATATCTGTAAATTTGATGCCTCCCACAAGCAGACCAATCGGAGGCATAATTATATCGGCGACAAGGGATGATACGATTTTCCCAAAAGCGCTACCGATTATAATACCTACTGCTAGATCCATCACATTGCCTCTTGTCGCAAATTCTTTAAATTCTTTTAAAAAACCCATTAAAGTACCCCCTTTACTCTTGCTCAGTTAATATTAGCGGACTATTTTGGGTAATTGCAATTGTATGCTCGTATTGAGCGGATAAACTACCGTCTATAGTTCTAGCCGTCCACTGATTGTGGTCAATTTTCAGTTGATGTAAACCTATGTTTATCATGGGCTCAATCGTAAATACCATCCCCTCCCTAAGTCTCTCCCCCCTATTAGGTCGACCATAATGGGGAATTTGTAAATCTTCATGCATGATTTGTCCAATTCCATGGCCCGTAAATTCGCGCACTACGGAGAATCCTTGAGCTTCAGCATGACTTTGAATTGCGTGGGATATGTCTCCGATTCGATTGCCGATAATCGCCTTTTCAATACCAATATAAAGACATTCCTTAGTAACTTTAAGAAGCTGTTCTGCTTGCACCGATATTTGTCCAACTGGATAAGTCCAAGCAGAATCCGCGAGCCACCCATTAAGATTTACAACCATATCAATTCCCACAATATCCCCATCTTTCAGAGGGTTATTGCTTGGGAACCCATGACAGATTTCATCATTAACTGAAGCACAAGTTGCAAAAGCATACCCTTTGTACCCCTTTTGCTCGGCCTTCGCCCCGTGCGATTGGATGAAATTCTCGGCAAATTTATCTATTTCCAAAGTCGTTATACCCGGACGAATCATCGTTCTAAGTTCCCGATGACAGGCAGTCAATATCTTAGCCGCTTCTTGCATAAGAGCAATTTGTTTTTCTGTTTTAATTACAACCAATGTCTATTCCTCCTAAAAACATTTTAAAGGGAGTATAACCTATCCCTGAGTTTAGAATGCTTTACTATTAAACAGTTGTACCAAATACTCATTATAATACTTTATTAAGGAAGGTGCTTGTATCGTGCCCTACAAAGGGGATTGTTTTTCATTATATTTTCGCCTTTCTAGATAGATTTTAAGTTTATCTGGGCTTCTTGGTCTTATTAATCCTTATATTTGATATTTCATAGACAATATATTATAATGTCTACGAAATATCAAATATAAGGATGTGTTTCTGGAAATGGATGTCTCTGAATTATTTTGGAATGCATCAATTGATGACCTCAAATGTGGTTTTATACAAGAAGAGGACTATTATATATGCCTAATTTGTGGTAAAAAAATTGAAAGAGGAATTATCTACCCTGAAGAAGGTCTATTCTATGAAGCTGGAAGATATATGCGTATCCACATTGAGAAGGCACATCAATCGGTGTTTGAGCACCTCAATAGCTTAGATAAAAAACTCACTGGACTCACCGATCATCAAAATAGACTTATTCGACTTTTTTACCAAGGAAAAAGCGATCGCGAAATACAAAAGGAATTGGGCATTGGTAGCGCCTCCACGATCCGCAATCACCGATTCTCATTAAAAGAGAAAGAGCGTCAGTCAAAGGTATATTTGGTGATGATGGAACTTTTAAAAGAAAAGAGCAAACACGAGTCAACCTATATCGATCCTCCCGAAATGGCCAAGATGGTGGATGACCGTTATAAGGTTACCCAAAAAGAGAGCGATAAATTATTAAAAACACTTTTTCCTGAAGGCACTGACGGGTCTCTAAAGACCTTCTCGATCAAAGAAAAGCATAAGTTGGTTGTCTTGCAAGAAATTGTCAAACGTTTTCAGGATCAACAGATTTATACAGAGAAGGAAATCAATCAAATCTTAAAATTTGTGTATCACGATTTTGCAACTCTTAGAAGATATTTAATAGAATATGGTTTTCTTGATCGAACGCCTGATGGCAGTCAATATTGGCTAAGAACAAATCCCCTTAACAAGGAGGCGATAACAATGGATCGCAAAGAAGAGTTGAAACGTCAGTATAAAGAAACAAAAATAGAGGCCGGAGTTTACCAAATCCGAAATACTAAAAATGAAAAAATATTTATTGAAAGTACCTTAAACCTAAAGACCATCAATGGGAAACGATTTACATTGGAAACAGGTACGTACCAAAACAAACAACTCCAGATTGAGTGGAATGAATTTGGAGCTGAAGCCTTTGTTTTTGAGATATTAGAAATCCTAGAAACCCCAGAAGAAGGCTACTTTGACGCCAAAGATGCTTTGAAGAAACTTAAAGAAAAATGGTTGGATAAGCTTCAACCTTACGGGGAACGTGGTTATAATCTTAAAAAGCCTGCTAAGAATTAGTAGAAAATAGTCTTCTGACGAATGAAAAAGTCTGTAATCCTAACGTACAAGGATTACGGACTTTTTTCATAAAAAATTTTAAAAAATTAACGTTGCTTTACGAGCAAAGGGTTGTTTTACCTTGAATAAATTGATTGATTCTAGAAAATAGAGATGTTTGTATTTTTTTAAAACTAATTACTAATAATATATTTAGAACATACATTTTCAAACTACTTAACTTTATAGTGAAAGGGGTTGAATCCTTTGTTTAAAGGCATACCAGAGATATTAGGAGAATCTTCTTTTTTGGGTTTAGTTCTTGCCGGTACAGCAGTCGTTGTATTGGCACCAACTCTGAAAAACGTTTTGCGTGGTGTGGCAGTTGCAACAGCTAAAGGAGTTGTATCGATTACAGAAGGTGGCGCTGCCTTAGCTTCTAATGCTAAAGAAGGCTGGGAAGATGTAGTAGCTCAAGCCAAAGCCCAAAAAGGGATGACAAATCTTGATAAAGGTACAATTGTTGGCGCCGGAGCTGGCGGGGCTATAGGTGCTTCAATTGGTGGCATGGCAGGACCCGCTGGAGCAGCAATTGGTGGCGGTTTAGGTGGAGTAACAGGAGCCTCCGTAGGAAGTGGAATGCCCAACCAAACCACTGACCTGAGCGATGATTAAGCTAAGGTTGTAAAAATTCAATATCAAACAAGGGGAATCCTTTCTATAGGATTCCCCTTTTGATATTAAAACCATTTCTGGTAATAAGTATTGAATACTGTAATGACTGTTCCCATCTGTCCTAAAAAAGCTGCACTGACATTGTTGATCAAACCACCTGCTCCAAGACCTAAACCTATGACGTTAATGCCAATAGCAAAATTTATATTTTGCTTCGCTACTTCTTTAGTTTTTTGAGCCAAGAGCATTGCCTCCACTAGAACCTGAGGATCCTGGGCACTAATTACAATTCCTGCAACTTTAGCCGCAGAATCTGCGCCCTTTTTCCCCCAAGCAATTCCTACCTCTGCTTCCGACATAGCTAAGGCATCGTCAATCCCATCTCCTAACATGGCTACCTTGTGCCCTTGCATATTTAAGGTTTTGATAAATTTAGCTTTTTTGTTTGGTGTCATTCTACTATGGAATTCTACAATTCCTAATTGATTAGCAACAATCTCTGCCGCTTCAAACTCATCTCTTGTTAACAGTACTATTCTCCGTATTCCGAGTGCCCTGAGCTGTTCTATCGCTCCTCTTACCTCTGGCTTTATAGTTTCGCGCACACCAAATAGTCCACACAATCTACCTTCGACTGCCAGATATATCGGATTTAAGCCCAGATGCCTAAATCGAAGAACTTTACTTTCAACTTTGTTAAGTTTTACATTCTCCTGTAACATTAATGTTTTAGTCCCTAATAATATTTTCTTCCCTTTCATTTGTGCTCGAATTCCTAGTTTAGGGATAAATTCAGTTTCTACTCCAGCCGCTACAGGCCCAAAATTCGTTAAATAGCCTCTTTTACGTATTATTTCTACTAGTGGATTGCCTTCCATTCCTTCACCCATCGAAGCAATCCTTAAGATTTCACTCTGAGTATATTCTTTATTAACTACGACAATTTCTTGAATAGTTGTCTTCATCACGGTTAGTGATGGTACTTTATCTAAAACCATAGTATCGACTTCACTTGCATCCCATAAGTGGTTACCATTTTTAACGTAAATCCCTCGTTGAGCAGCCTTCCCTATGGCTACTCCGTTGGCAGTTGGAACGGCAAGACCTGCTGCAGATGGCGAGGCAACGATTAAAATAGCCAAACTTCGGTTCAGATTTCCGGTCAGCAGGTAGATACCTCCTGCTGCCATAAGTGAAAAATATACCATACGATCAATACGTTGCCGAAATATTGCCTCATCAGGTTGATCGTTCTTATGAACTGCCCTTCTCGTCAATTTGCTTAATTGAGTTTGGAAACCAGTTTGTTCTACTAATATCTTTAAAGACCCGTCCAATATTTCCGTACCTGCAAGTACTTTAGAACCGGATAATTTATTGATGGGCTCAGATTTGCCACTTATTTGAGATTCATCCACAACCGCTTCTCCATCAACTACCGTACCGTCGACCGGAATTATTTCTGCGTTTCGGACTACAACTAGATCACCACTTACTAATTTTTCTAACGGCATTGCTACTTCGCCTTTATCAATAACTACCCACACTTTTTCTGGCAATTTACCTATTCTAGCAATAATTTGGTTTGTCCTCGTGAAGTCCAAAGCCATAATTATTTTAGAGTAATTAACCAACAACATTAGTAATAAACCTGTATAACTTTCCTGCAGTAGTAACAACGTGAAAGTAATAGAATTAATTACTAAATCGTAGCTTCTATTTCTTGTTTGTTGAGGATGCTTCAAACCCCAGAGGAAAATTGGGTAAGCTATTATTAAGCCGATTGCTGTAGCTGTGTTGTTCAAGATATTAGAACTGGCTAAAGCAGAAGGACCGAATAGTTTACTTTTAGTAAATAATAGCACGAGCGCCGCAGAAATCAGGAATATTTTATTAGCTCTCTGGGTAATCATAGGACTTAGCTTTTCGGTTAATGGGACTGGATAATTGTATTTTCTCCGATGATCATCGACAAAAATTATTATACTTGAGCCATGGATGAGGTTTTCATGGAAATGCACAAGCAATGTACCCGTCAGGAGATTAGTTCCAATTTGATCGATTCCTTCTATGTTCTCTAAGGCATTATGAATTTTTTCAGCTAAATAATCATTTTTCTTTAAGCCCGGCACCTTAAGCCTAATTCTACCAGGGGTATAATGGACATATTTATTCCAAATTGCTTTCGTTTCAATCATATCCGATACCACCTTATTTAGCTTAACTTCTCTAAGAAGAGAGTGCCCAGTTAACAAACTCGTTATGTACTACGAGCTTGACAAGGAATTACATTTTCAACTGTTCTCAGGTGACCTGCCGTTAATTAACAATAATTTAACATAATTAGTAAGTATTTCTTTACATAATCATGATACAATCAAGGAGAAAATACAATTTTTTGACAATTGGGGGTGCCTTTATTTCTATTACAGATACAGCAAAAAAAGTCACTTACATGTTTAACAGAAATAAACAAATTAATCTTATTCCATCTCCTCAGGAAATGAGTTTTCTAACTATTAATACCCTACTCGATGTTGTTAATACAGGAGACTTAAGCCAAAGAATTAGTCTCTCTGACTTGGGAACATCCCGACAAGAACAGGAATTAGCAAAACGGGTAAATCGCCTAATTGATCGCTACGAGTCTTCTACTAAAGATTCGACTCAAGGACTTACTAAAGTGATTTCAGAGACCTTTGAAGAATTTAAAGTTCTCAAAGGGCTGAACGAAGGCCTCGCCCAGCAATTTGAACAAATTAAACAAATTACGGTTGCCGTGAATTCAACATCTCAGTCCATTGAAAGTGTCGCTCTTTCTACGGCAGAAATCGCAAATTCTGCCGTAGATGCAAAAACTAGCTCCGATATAGGAGTTGCTAATGTCAGATCTATGATTACGGAAATTGAAAGCATTAAAACGAGCTTTAATGAACTTCGTACTGAAAATGCCCAACAAAAGGAATATGTCTTGCAAATTGGGCAAATTACGGATATTATTCGTCAAATCGCAAGTCAGACCAACTTACTTGCCCTCAACGCAGCCATCGAGGCAGCACGAGCTGGGGATGCGGGTCGAGGGTTTGCGGTAGTGGCACAAGAAGTCCGCAAATTGGCAGAACAAACACAAACAGCTGTGCAAGATATTACCGCTAAAGTCTCAAATTTAACGAATCAAGCCTTGAAAACAACATTCCAGGTAGAAAGTCTTAGCGATTCCACAGATAACGTAGCCTCCAAAGCGTCTATGGTTATAGAATCCCTTGATAGATTAACGACAAGTATTGGAGTCACGGAACACCAAGTGGATACTATTGCCCCAGTGACCGAGGAGCAATCAGCAACTTTTGAGGAACTGGCTGCTACCATCGATGATGTTGCCACGATCTATGCCTCAACGGTAGAACGCTCTGTCGAGTCATTTGAAAAACTAAGAGGAATTGGACTGCAAATTGTAGGCATTCGTAAAAACTCGTTGCGCTTTAAAGTTAAGCTTATACCCTCGGAGATTATAAGTTTATCCATAACCGACCACCAACTATGGATTTGGCGGATTGATTCGATGATTTCAAGCAATGAATTCATCGACCCAAATGTTGCAGGGAATTTCAATGCTTGTCGACTTGGTAAATGGCTAGATGCAGAAAGATTATTAAGTGAGCGCAGTGAATTTAAACAAATTCTCCCTCTCCATGCCGAATTTCACACCCTAGCTCAAAGGGCCGTGTTAGCTAAAAACTCCGGACAGAACGATGAAGCTAAGAAATATCTCAAACAAATGTATGAACTGTCTGACCATTTGATAGCTATGCTCAAAGAATTACAGAAAATTTGCTAATCAGCTTTTCATAAGAACCTCTTCCTCCAAACTAAAACTCATAAAAGAGGGAATAGTCATTGACTTCGTCAACGCATATTCCCTCTTTATATGACGTTATTACTAGCGCAGCTTACGTCGTGTCGCTAAATAATCCAATACTCGTTCAGGTGAGGTATTTAGAATCTGATGCTCTGTAACTCCTGCCTCATGAATCAAATCGAGGGCATCGCTAAACTCACCCACCCTGTCCCAAAAATGGGCATCACTACCTAAAATAACTGGACCTTTGAATTTGGCCATATAACTGGCAAAGCAACGACAATTCACCCTCGCCCCACTTTTTTCTTCTATCGTCGACAACGAACTGTTATTAACCTCGACAGGCCTATTTAATTGAGCAGATTTGTAAGCAATCTGCTCAAGGTCTAGTTGGAAATCTGGTCGACCCGGATGAACCATCATATCAGTAAAAGGGTTTTCCATGGCTTTGATATAGGCTTGAGTATTTTGCTCACATGTCCCCCCGGGATAACAAATGACATGAAGTCCAACAAGTACAAGTTTCATCCGAGCCAAATAACTAACTGGGATATCTAACTCTCCCTCATGGTTGACGATATTGGCTTCAACTCCCGGTAAAATTTTCACCCCAGATATCTCTTCAGGAATAATTGACAAGTTCCCAAAATGATAAAGATGAGGGGCGCCCGGCATACTGGGACCATGATCTGTCACGCCCAATAATTTAAGTCCTTTACGCGATGCCGCCTGCGCATTTTCAGTTATAGTGCTATAAGCATGACCGCTTGTAATCGTATGTGTGTGCAAATCAACCAGTAACTCCATATAATCACCTCCTGTTGAATTTATACTTAAGTCACAATAAAAATAACTATGTTAATCGCCATAACCCTTAACCCATTGAATTGTTCAGTGACTCAATGGGTTAAGCTTGAACCTGCTGTTAAATTTTCTACGTCTTTCTAGAATGTCTTAGGCGTTTTGATAGTGATACCCTTCTTTAATTAGCCTTTTCTTAACTTTAGTTAACTCCAACGGGTCAAAAAAATGTACCTCTTTTCCGCTGCGAACAGTCCAAACTTGGGGAGTTAAATGACCTTCCTTGATAAGCTTTTTAAATTTGAAACTTGATACTTCGAGATAATACGTAGCCTCTTTGGTATTTAATAAGGAATATTTATATTGCGGGGTCATTTTCTAGCCTCCTTCTTACTACTAGTCAGAAATATAAACTGAGGTTTATATACTTTCTGGAAGCATAAGTACAACTAAGGCCACCGCCAGCGGTCCCTTCACGCTAACTTCGAATCTTTGTTCGAGTCGTGGCGATGCTCTAACCTTGAAAGTCCTATTCAAGTCTGCCAGCACATAGAGAGCTTGTTGCTAGCCTAGTTTTCTTTATAAACAGGCGTTTACTTTTAGAAAATGAAATTATTGAACCCGACACTTTAAATGAATTGATAAGCACTGACACCAAGTTTCTTTGGCATCACCTCTTTCATTACTTCCATTATCTATATCCCTAATTCCATCATATACTTTTGATATTAAGGCAATATTAATAAAACTTTAAGCCTAGGTTAAATATACGATTATCGGGATCTTTTTCTTGGGCGCCTCAACTTCGCTAACTTATGACGTTGTGTTTCGTAAAACATTGCTCGATTATTGCTTAATATACTAAAGATTAATTATGCTTCCAGCAAATTCGTTTCATAAATTTCTTCTCTAATTATTTCTTTTTCAAGTAAATTAATTTTCATTTCAATTTTTGAATATATCAATATGTCATGAGCTTCATAAAAGATGTTAGCAATTTGATCACTGATATCTTGAAATAAACCTAACTTTATTGAATCAAGAGCTCCTTTAATTCGATCAGAGAGTTGAACCATTAGTTCCATAGTTTCCGAATTAGAGTTAATGTCTAGTTTTTCTAAAATTAACTCGCTTATATCAATATTACTGCTAAATTTACCTATTAATGAATTCTCAATAAATGATTCGATGGAGTCAGTTACAGTTTTTCTGCTTAATGTTTCCATACAGGAAGTGATCAAAATTGTTCGCATTTTTGTATTTTGGTATTTTTGAAGTTGGTTAAAACTATTGGAAACCAAATCATCAGCTATACGGCCTTTTTTTAATTGCCATACTATGTGACTATTAAATCGCTCAAAAAGTTCATGCCGTATAACATTTTCAGTTTGTCTATAAATCTTTTCCAGGTCATCATTGCCGAATATATCCGCATATGATTTTTCTCCGTATATTATCTCGGTTAATAATCGATTATTTACAACCCTTTCCTTTTGCTCAAAGAACCCTTCAATTTCATTATTGATTAGCCGTCTGCAACTATCTACGGCCATTACTGTTCTTCTTTCACTAAAGCGTTGTCTTCTTCGATTGATACCAAGCAGAACATTTACCCTTCTAGGTGTAATAAGTATTTTTAATGCGACTTTATTATGACTTTGTTTATACTCTTTAATGAATGATATATCAGCTTGAGGTTTACAAACCTTCTGATGTTTTTTCGATTTATTTTCAACCCATTTCAATATCATATTACATCCACCTCAACCTCAATAGAGCTTTGATACTATTTATAATAGCAAAATCGTGTTAGAGCTCTGCTAAGGCAGTGTAAAATTTATGTTAACTTCCCATCCAAAGAGCTGGTAAATATTTATTATTGATGATTGCTTCTTGACAGTTATTTAAGATCTCTTATATAATTAATTGAAAACAATTATCATTATCTCATTATCTGACTCTTTAAAAAGCTGTGATTAAACTTACGTGACATTGTTATAATTTTCTCAAACTTTTTTAAATTTTAGAATTGTTAGGTGGAAATATTAAATGACAAATTCAATCGTAAACATAAAAAAGTTTCAGAATACAATTGAACGACCTGTTAATTATAATGATTTGCCTAAATATAGAAATTTGAATAAAAAAACCATTTTGATAAACCTTTATAGTAAACAACGCGTACTTGCTGAGCTCAAAACCGCCCAAGCCGTAGAAAGCTGTCAGGAATTAATGGGTGCAGAAATCGAGAAACATTTCCTTGAGAAATACAATCAGGTTTCCAAATTGATAAATAAGTTATCTACCAGTAAGGTTTGTGATGTAGTTAATTATTATAGCCTGATAACACCTACCGACGTTATGGAAATAACATCATTGATGGAAAAGGTATTGCAAAGAGAATTAGAAAAACATTTTATAATTCGTTGCCAGGCCTCCCTGGAGCTTGATTGCTGTCCTAACCAGCTATTTAGTCTTGTTGAAGATTGGCAGAAAACTACAAATAGAACTCTTGTTATTACACGACAGGTTGAGAAATGGAGCAAGAACTATTTGCATAAGGCAATCAAACTTAATTTCCAAAATATAGCCTTCTTCCATATAGCAAAGAACTTGAAATTCAGTTCAGCTTTGCTTAAAAGCTTAGGTATTGATGCCCGAGAAACAAAGGCAGAATTTTTAATTGAAATGAGAAACAGATTAGAAGGTAGTATCGATTCCATAAAATCAAGAATAATCATTGACCTTAAGGAAAAAGTTGCTCAGGTTTTTTACCAGATTCACGATCAAGTGATTGACCATAGACTCTTAGAAAAAATAACTCTGCTCGAAAAAGGACTGAACGAAGAAAGAGGATACTCATTAATGAGAAGAGAAGCCTAAAAGCCCTGCCCTGCCCGCAAGGGCTTTTTTTTATTGGACTCACCGCGCTCTAAACTCGAACGTTACGTTTAAGGTCGTGGTCATCACATCAGAGCAATTAAGTCTACCGCAGAGGACTTCTCACTGTCCCTGACTATAGGGACACTGGGCCATCCTTGCTCAGCGCTTAGGACTAGCAAGTTTTCTATATTACCTGCATAAAAACTATCCTTCATAACCTATACTAATCCTTGTATTTTCTAAAGCACGTGTTTTCTCCTGTCTATCCGCTGGCTACCCCGCTATAGATTTTCCGTGACTTATGAGGAAGATCCGGCGCTAAACTAGTGGAAAAATCAAGTTTTCCAGGATAAAACTCACTAAACATAAATAATATCTAGGAGGTTAAGTATTGTTACACAGTAGGGAGAGGTTCATTAGAGCATTGACCGGCAGGTTACGAATACAAGTATTTGGCCTTAAGAGGAATCGATTATTTGCAGAGGTCATCGGTTCCAAATTAAATCTACTTCAAGGCATACTAGAGGCATCTCCTTGCGTTGTTACAGGTAGGGCTCTTATAACTTATGATGCACGTCAGATATCCATAAAACAAATTATTAATGAAATTGAATTATTGGAAAAATATCTCCTCTTTGGTCAACCCTGTTATGACCAGCTATGCACTTACTCAAAAGAAGTATCCGCTACAATTGAAGCACCACAAGTAACAAGATCACCTGTGCTTTCGTTTCCCAGTTGGATTGTGACCATGGCAGCGGATCGTCTTGGAATGAGAGCAAAACAATTCTCTACAGAAACAGTTTCAAAACCTGATGAGAAAAGTCTTTTTCCTAGAATACTCACCTTTGACAGATCAAGACTTTTGGATACCAGCAAAAAAACCACAACTGTGCTCAATAAAAGACGGGAAATTAACAAAATCTCTGCCGAATCCTGGCATGCTGTGACTCCGGAAGAGCTTTTGAAGAGATTTTCAACTCATGAGCACAGAGGCTTAACAACCGAGCAAGTTTTGAAGCTCAGTGCGCAATACGGGAAAAATGAACTTAAACACAAAAAGCCTCCCCCGTGGTTTTTGTCCTATCTTGGGCAATTTAAAGAATTTACTACCCTAGTTGTCTTAGGGGCCTCAGCGTTGGCCTTGCTGAGTGGTGATGTGGTTGACGGATTAGCCATGGGTATAGTTTTACTTGCCAACGCCGCAGTAGGGAACGTTCAGGAGCGCAAAGCAGAAAGGGTAATTGAAGATTTAAACGAGTTTAGACCTCCTAAGTGTAAAGTAATCCGAGAAAACTCCCAATTTGAGATCGACGGCAATGAACTTGTACCAGGAGATATTGTGTGTTTAGAAGCAGGAAACAGAGTTCCTGCGGACCTGCGCTTACTGCGCTGCTGGAATTTAGAAGTCAATGAGTCCACTTTAACTGGAGAGTCTTTGCCGATGGCTAAGATTGAGCACGTTGTAGAAGCATCCTGTCCTTTGCCGGAACGTAAAAACATGCTCTTTATGGGTACCGACGTGACAAGGGGAAAGGGCATCGGGGTTGTCGTGGGCAGAGGGATGGAGACGGAGATAGGTTATCTCGTGTCCCTGATGAAAGACCAGGAAAAGGTCGTTACCCCTTTGCATGAAAAAGTTACAAGAATCAGCAAGAGATTTATTAAATGGACCGCCCTAGCTGGAGGACTAGTCTTTCTCGTGGGTTTGCTCCGTGGTAGGCCCTTGACCCAAATGATTTCCACCTCGATAATCCTAGCAGCTTCGGCAGTTCCGGAAGGACTTCCTGTCACTATAACCATTGCTTTAAGTGCCGGGATTTACCGGATGGCAAAAAAGAACGCCCTGATCCGCAAACTCTCAGCCTTGGAGACCCTAGGCCGCATAACCGTGATATGTACCGATAAAACAGGGACTTTAACTAAAAATGAAATGACTGTCAAAAAAATCTTAACGATTAATCGTTCTTGGACTGTGACAGGCGATGGCTATGAGCCGGCAGGGGCTATACTGGAGATGAATTCCGTAGAACCAACTGCTAGCGAACAGAAATTAGAAAATCCTGAGCTACAATGTATCGCGCGGATAGGGCTTTTATGCAATAACAGTAAGTTGGAACACGATGGGATATACTGGAACACTAAAGGAGACCCCACCGAAGGGGCACTTTTAACCCTAGCCGGCAAGTTCGGGCTCTGTCCAGAACGAATGACTCATTGGCACCGGATCCATGAAGTCCCGTTTGATTCTAATTCAGGTACCATGAGTGTGGTCTGTCGTGATACAGAGAGAGACCAGGCTTGTTATGTGTATTGCAAAGGCTCAGTTGAATCAATTCTTGAATATTGTCAATGGTATCAACAAGATGGCGAGATTCACCCCTTAACTGAGGAAAAGAAACAATCTATCTTGAAACAAAATGAAGTATCCGCCCTTGAAGCTCTAAGGGTCTTGGCCTTTGCCTACTCCCCTATCGAATGGATTGACAACGAAGCTAAGGAAATCGGAAAAGAATTGATCTTTGTAGGATTAACAGGCATGATGGACCCCCCAAAGCGAAATGTGGAAAAAAGTATTCGGGAGGCCTATGCCTTAGGAGTCCAACCGGTCATTATCACAGGCGATCATCCAATCACTGCTATCGCCATTGCCAACGAATTGGGTATAGGCAACGGAAATAAAAAAGTACTGACAGGACAAGACTTAGACCGCCTATCGGATGAAGAGCTGAGCAGTATTGCGGAAAATGTCAGAATCTTCGCTCGGGTGACTCCTGAACATAAACTAAGGATTGTGAAAGCTTATCAAGCGTTGGGACATATCGTAGCAATGACAGGGGATGGAGTGAATGATACACCGGCTATCAAACAGGCTAATATTGGGATTGCCATGGGCAGAACCGGGACAGAGGTTACTAAAGCAGCCGCTGATATAGTGCTAAAAGAGGATCAGTTTGGTTCGATTATCGAGGGAGTTAAAGAAGGGCGAAATATTATCGGCAATATTCGAAAAGTGATTGGCTGCTTGTTTACAAGTAATTTAGCGGAGATTCTAGTTACGACAACGGCGGTCATGGTAGGCCTGCCTATGCCTCTTATTCCTCTTCAGATTCTCCTGATAAATCTAATAGCTGATGCTATTCCAGCTCTGATCTTAGGGATGACCCCACGCAATTACGATAATGACAAACAAATAACCAAACCTCTAGATATTATAGACACAGACTTATATCAAAAAGTGATTAGCCGAGGAATACTGCTTGCCGCTGGCACACTTGGATTATTTACCATGACGCTTGCCGCTGGCGCACCACTTGCAGTCGCCCAAACTGTTGCTTTTACCACTTTAGTAATCGGGCACTACGTGCAGACCTTTTCTTGGCGACGAGAGGGTACAGAAGAAAGCACCCTCCAAGAAGTTACTAAGGATTCATTAAAAGACCGTTACCTCTTAGCAGGTCTCGGTGTATCTTTCCTGGCATTACTCACTTCCCTATATGCTCCACCGATTGCCGGTTTTTTTCATACCACTCAACTAAATTTTAAACATTGGGTATATATTCTTATAGCCGCTGGTCCCGCTACCCTTGGTTCAAAGCCAATTCTACGTTTGTTATCCTTGAATCATAAGAAGGCCTTAAATTCCTGCAACCAACTGCCAATACTTTCTACTTAAATTTAATCAATAGAAGCATATTACCCTTAAACACTATATTGTGATTACCAAAGCCATCTCCTGTTTAGCATATACTAACATGAGATGGCTTTGGTAACGTCTGTTGACACTGCTGACAGAAACGAATTAAGTGCACCATTAAGCGTGTAAACCATTATTATTTTTGTTAAGACGTTAGTGTTGTAATCATAACAGAAATAGTTTTCTACCCTGATGATAGAAAACTATTTATTAATGTTTTGTTGAAATTCACTTTTGCTACTCAGACAGATAATCTCCCATTAATTAAGGCGTTGTCGTTCTAACTTTGTTTGATTCATAATAGAATTCCCTACCTGTATACCTACCACATTTCCTAAACGATCTCCTAAAATACCACCAAGAATGGTTCCAACTATAGAACCAATGCCGGGAATTAAAGCCGAACCAAGTACCGCACCATACTCCAATCCTGCCATCAGACCTAAAGTTTCTGAAACGTTTATTGTGGTATGGGCGACATACTCATCTGCATTTATCTTCCCAGTGGTAAATTCGCGAGAACCTTTTATTTGGGCAATCCCACCAGAAATTGCCCCAGCCCATAAAGTACCCTTACTAAACAAACTTATCCCTCCATTTTAATTAATGCCGAATACGAGGAAAGCTTATCCACCCTAATAGATTGACTCGTTGCTCCTTTCCTTTTGCGCGTGCATACTCAAAAAATTGTCCCAGAAAGGCCTCCCACTTCTGCCCAATTAACTTCTGAGCTGAAGGACTTTCAACTCCTGCTGTAATACTTGTATTTATGGCCAATTCAATATGGGATAGAGCTTGTCTCAAATTTTCATCTATTTTCTGCTCATCTAACACGCTCGTTAATCACACCTTTCAGCTCTGATGAAACTCGTATTTCTCCATGAAAATCTCTTTGTCTTTGTCAGTTTTCCGACAGGAGATTAATCTCCTTATCCAATTGATTTTTCATTCTTTCAAACTGTGCTTCGGCAATTATGTCCTCTATCTCTTCTTTAGCTAGTTTAACAGTTGTTTTAGTACTATCAACTAAGCTTATTGTTCCCCTAACCCCAATGATTCCGAGGTTAAGAAGTGTGCTCTTCATAATAGGCAGAATGGTTGTAGCCGTTAAGCCAAGAGCAACACCCGTTATCAAACCAGTCTTCTCTATGTTTTTAAACATTACTTGGCCTCCATCCGTTCGATCCTATCGAGCATCGACAATGATCTGTGTCATCCCCTCTGCTTACACGCTCACATTTCCATTTAACAGAACGGTCGATTTACCGGGCACCAAACCCACTTGATTTTTCTTAGATACCAGGAATAGAAACGGTTTTGATAATATGGAAACTGAACCAGCAACTAAAAGGATACTCAACCAGTGTTGAGGCATTAGTGGCGCTGTGTGGAAGAAGCCTGCCGCTGCAGGAATGTAGATCGCTCCTAATAACGCTAGGAAGGATGCTCCTAAACCGAAAACTAGATAGCGGTCTTTTAAGGATTCCTTAATACTCTCTTTGGAACCCTCTTGTCTCCAAGAAAGAGTTTGTACCAATTGGCCCACAACCAGTGCTGAAAAGGCTGTCGTTTGGGCAACAACTAGCGGTGCACCAGCTGCTAAAGTAGCAGCAAATAAGCCTAACGAACCAACCCCCAACAAGATCCCGCGCGTAATGACCTTAGAGTACAGTTCTTTGTCCACAATATCTTGGCGAGCAGTTTGCTTTGTTTTATTACCGGGGTTGACCGCTAAAATCATAGCAGGTATTGCATCCGTAAGAAGGTTCATTAATAGAATTTGGATTGGTACAAGTGGCATAGGTAACCCTACAATAACTGCGGCAGCGGTCACCAATACTTCTGCCAGATTCCCAGTTAAAAGACAACCAATTGATTTCCTTATATTTCCAATTATTGTTCGCCCTACTTTTACCCCTTCGATAATCGAACCAAAATGATCTTCCTTCAGAATCATATCCGCTGTAGCTTTAGTAACATCGGTTCCCGTACGACCCATAGCAATACCAACATTTGATTGTTTTATTGCGGGGGTATCATTAACTCCATCTCCAGTCATCGCAACAATATGCCCACATTTTTGATAAGCTGTTACAATTCGAAGTTTATGTTCAGGGGTTACTCTTGCAAAAATAGAGATTTCTTCGACCTGGCTAACTAATTCTTCGTCGGTGAGTTGATCTAAGTCCTGACCCGTTAGAACTTGAGTATTTGAATCCCCAATTCCAAGTTCTTTGGCAATGGCTATGGCCGTAATAGGATGATCACCTGTTATCATCACCGGCTTCACCCCTAGAGCATAGGCTTCTAAGATGCTCTTTTCTACATCAGGTTTTGGCGGGTCCATCATTCCCATTAAACCAACGTAAATAAGCTGGTCGTCGATTACTTTAGGTTCAGTAGGCTGCCCGTCAATCCACTCTGTTGGGCAATAAGCAAAGGCTAATACCCTTAGAGCATCGCTAGCCAAGGTTTTGTTTTGCCTATGGATTAATTCTTTCGTTTCTTCAGTCAGCGGCTGAATTTTCCCATCCAACTGATACCATTTACATCGGTCAAGAACTACCTCAACAGACCCTTTACAAAATATAAAACAATCTTGGTCTGTCTGAGTATCCTTACATACTACATTCATTGTCCCAGAATTGGAGTCGAATGGAACCTCATGTACTCGATGCCAATGAACCATCTTTTCTTGCCAGAGACCAAATTTTGCCGCAAACGTTAAAAGTGCTCCTTCTGTTGGATCACCTTTAGTAGTCCACGACTCGTTTTCTTGCATGAGCTTGCTGTCATTGCAAAGAACCGCAATTCTAGCCAGTTGCTGTAATTCTGGACAATCTTGAATACTTTCCTTGGCCAAGGAATTTGATGAACTGACATTGGTAATTTGCCCTACAGGTTCATATCCATTTCCTTCCACTGCATACGATGAATTTATGAGAGCTACTCTTTTTACCGTCATTTCATTTTTGGTTAAAGTACCCGTCTTGTCAGAACAAATGACGGTTGTTCGTCCTAATGTTTCCAGTGCTGATAACTTACGTATCAAGGCGTTCTTCTTAGCCATGCGGAAAATACCTGCGCTTAAGGCGATAGTTATTGTGACCGGGAGTCCCTCCGGTACAGCAGAGGCTGCCAGGGTAATCGAAGTGGTAATCATCTGAGTAATGGGTCGTCCTCTCAGTAACCCAGCAACAAATACTAAAGCTCCTGCTAGTGCTGCCCCTTTAATAAACGTTTTACTGATACCAGTCACTTTCTCATGCAGAGGAGTTAAAACTTTTTCCTGCCCCTCCATTAGAGACATTAGGTATCCAATTTCGGTTGCCATCCCAGTCTTAACAACAATTCCTATACATTTGCCTCTTGTCACATCGGTTCCTAAGTAGAGCATATTCTTGCGCTCTGCTAAAGGGCAATCTCCGCTTACAACCTGGGGATTCTTATTGATAGGTAGGGATTCCCCTGTTAAAGCTGCCTCATTTATTTCTAGGTTCCAGGAATTCAGCAAACGAATATCGGCGGGTACCCGGTCACCAGCCTCCAGGTTCACGATATCACCCGGAAGCAATTCATCTCCTGATATTTCTAACTGTTTTCCTTCTCTTAGTACTTTGCAGAGGGGAGGTTGAAATTGATTGAGCGCTTCGATTACCTTTTCGGCTTTGCGTTCTTGAACAGTACCAATCGCAGCATTTACTAAGAGGATCGACCCCATTGCCAATCCATCAAACCAAGATCCAGTGGCAAGAGCAACTAGAGATGTTCCCAATAAAATCAAGGTCGTAAATTCTTTAAACTGTGCCAAATAAGACACTAGCCATGGTTCCTGTTCTTTTCGCTCTAGATTGTTTAAGCCGAATTTTTGACGATGGGCGATTACTTGTTCAGTTGTTAATCCCTGACCTTCATCCACTTTAAAATTTTGGGTGATTTCTTGTTGAGGGATAGCATGCCAAGAAACTCCTGATTCCTTCCTTAAAGACTGTAATTTATCTTTTGTTGCGTTCGCTTTCGTTCTTGGTATTTCCTTAAGGGTAGAACTTGGGGCCTGAATACTTTCGCTGATCCTTTTACTTCGGGCTAGTAGAATTAAGGTAATTCCATCTGAAAGCAGATTAACAATTGGGGCAGTTACCGATAGAGGAATAGCTAGAAATGTACCCAGCTTATTCCATAATTTAGCTATTCTAAAATGCTGCTGCACTGTTGTTTTAATGTTTTGTGAATAATCAATTGCCCTACATAAATCTTTTATCTTTTCAATGGAGATCGATGAAACGTTAAGTGAATTAACCACTTTTACATCCTCATCATTCCCCCTGATAAGAAGAGCATTTTTTCCGCTCTGACGCAAACCAGCAATTCTCTCTAAGAATACTTCTTTGCCAACACCTAACCAGTCAGTCTTAAGTCCTAATTGATGGAGGGTTTCGCGGCTCAAATTTAAACTATCATTTAAGATACTCACATTCATATTATTTTGCCGCAAATAATTTATCGACTTATAAAACTCATTTGAAACAATTTCTTTTTTCCTTACTAGAATGCCAAGAAAAACCTTTTCTCTTGCTAGGCACAACACTTCATAACCGTGTTTTTGTTTTCTCTTTACTTCCAGTAAAAAACGATCACAAATCACCTCATTTTGTTCTAAGAACTTTAGACTTCCCATTAAAACTTCAGCGTTTTGGACTTTTACTTTGGTACCTTGAGCAAATTGCTCAACTTTAAATGCAGTACGCAGGGTTCCTCCCGCTTTTTCAGCCTGCTGAGTTACTTTATCTCGCCAAGAATGTCCTGTTTTTTTCATAATTGAAGCAGCCAAATGCCATAATTTAGACTCATCGTCCTCATTGGAGATGCACTCAATCTCTGTCAAATGTTCGCCAACAATGAGAGAGGTATCTTCGATAACGATACAATTGGTCGCTGCTAATTCTTCAAGCGAAGTATTTTCGGGGATCATATACCCATTTTCTCGAGCTGTAAAATCTGCTTGATCCCAAGTATATTGTGCTGGTAAAGATGCTACCCTGGGGTTACCAGCCAGGAGGACCGCAGCTCCCCTCAGAGGACTTCCCGTAAATGCCCATGTTGCCCCCGCCAAAAGGGTACTCATCTTACTTGTCTTCTGACTGTAACGCTCTATTTCGGGTGATAAAGGTCTGTTAACTATGCCTAAATTAAGCTGCTCTCTTTTCCACTTTAGATACTGCATAATACTTAAACCGGCAAGAACAACTATATTTTCCCTTACAAGAGCAAGAGTGAGCGCGCTGGCCCCGATCAAAAACTCTGGATTAAGCCATTTATGCTGCGTCTGAGAAGGATCACGCTTAAAATACGAGTAACCACTGACCACTGCTAACATCGCCGCTAGATTAAAGGCCGTGGAGCTTCTGGCTAATGCCGATCTGCCCCAAAATAGATGTTTAATGCCAAGTATTCCCAGTCCTCCCACGGAAAGCGTTAAGGGAAGCGGTATCTGTGTTTTTTTAATTTCTGATTGAATTGAGGAATTGGAATTAACTGCACTTAAATTGGATAGCGAAAAGATATGAGGATTATAATTTTTAGTTGAGTCCTCTAAGTTTTCACCTTCGACCGTAGCAGCCGCCACTTCGTTATATACTTGTTCAGTTATTTGAGATTGATTATGCAAGGTGATAGCAGGTAAAGCTTCAATTATCATGAGCTTATCTATAATCACTGCAACTGAAATTTTCTGCTCACAATACAATACTAGCAACCTACCTGTATCTATACATGGAGATACCATCTCAATACCTTCACATCGGCCTAACACCTCAATGATTTGTTTTGCAAGTTCCACGTTGTGCTTAAGACCAAATACTTCTATACGTACTCTTCCTGGCAATTTTCGAATATGCCGTTGTTTAGGCTGATTGAATAGAATCCCCAATTTCTCCCCCCTCACCTTTCTCCAATCCTTTCCAATGTAACAGAATTCAGTATGTTCCTAAGTATGCTAATTTATACCTGAAAGCTTAATTGGAACGAAGATCAGATTTTTAGAGAAAAACTCGTCAAGAAAATGTTACTTAATTTTATTAGGACCTAGTCTTATAAGGGTAACGCGAATAAATTATGGAAATTTTGGAAACTACTTTATATAATTTCTTTGTTGCAATTAACTTTTTGAGGAGTGTTCATAATGTTCAAATTTATCAAGAAATCACCTTTTGGTTTTATCCTTGGCGCTGCAGCAATAGTACTAGTAGTATCACCAGAAGCAAGAGAAGGCGCCCGTAAGGCAATAGTCAAAGGCACGACCGTTGTGTTAAACTTTGTTGATCAAGTTAAAGGTTCGTCTTTATTGTCCTCTCAAAATTCACCTGAATTATTAAGCGCTCCTGCTGAACAGGTAACTGACCAAGTGACAGAATCAAAAGTACCTAGCGACGAAAATACTAACGACTAGGGACTTTGGTTCATCTTGAATTTTTTACTTCGCAGCCCATTTTCAATACCTATTATAAATAACTAAGAGCCTTCCAACATGAAAAGTGTTAGAAGGCTCTATTTAATGCCCAGCAATTTACAGTTTATTAGCTCAGTCTTTGAACAAAATAAAATCACCTTATTTAAGTGATTTTTGGAGGCAAAAAAATGCATAATTTATTAGGAATTTCTATATCAATCGGAATTATTTCCAATTTAGATAACTTAGGTATAGGAATAAGTTATGGTTTACAAAAAATCCGTATTCCTTTTTTCTCAAATTTACTGATTGCTATTATGTCAATAATGGCAACATCCTTTGCTATGTCAATGGGAACATTTTTAAACAAGGTATTTCCGTTTGCAAATTTAGTAGGCGCGTTATTATTAATAGTCATTGGGTTATGGATTTCTTTCGGTAGAATCTTACAGAAAAATCTATTTCCGATGATTTATAAACGATCTAAAGTTGTTCAATTACTTATCGATATAATTAATAATCCTGCAAAAGCGGATCGTAATGCTAATGGGATTATTAGTATTAATGAGGCAGCAATCATAGGTGTATCTCTTTCTTTAAACTGCTTTGTTACCGGTTTAGGAGCAGGTCTGAGTGGGCTTTCATTAATTCCAGTAATATTTTCAGTTTTTTTCTTTAGTTTAATAACAATAACTATTGGCTACGACCTGGGTATTAGAGCAAACTTTCTCCATTTTGGGCATCATTCCGAACTTATTTCTGGTGTCTTACTAGTTGCGATAGGTATTCGTAACCTCATTTAATTCTTAACAAAAAAGAAAGACTTTTGACATACCCTAAAGGCATGTTAAAAGTCTCCCGAACCTCATTCTATTCTCTCATTTTTCGATAACTAATTATATCGTCAACCGTAACCACGGTCATATCATTTTTTTCGGCAAAGCTTGCTATCTCTGGCAGACGCGCCATTGTACCATCAGGATTTGTGAGTTCACATAATACTCCATAAGGCTTAAGTCCAGCAAGCTTCATTAGATCAACATTCGCTTCAGTATGCCCTGGACGTTCTAATACACCTAATGGTTTGGCCCTTAAAGGAAAAACATGCCCTGGGCGTCGGAGATCATCCGGACGCGCATGATCTGCAATCGCCGCTTTCACCGTTGCGACTCGGTCAGCAGCAGACACACCTGTAGTGACGCCGCTCGCAGCTTCGATCGATACTGTGAATGGCGTTTGATAACTGCTCGTGTTGTTTTCCACCATCATAGGCAGTTCTAAGGCTTTGACCTTTTCCCCCGTCAAACACAAACAGACGATACCACTGCCTTCGCGGATTAACATCGCCATTTGCTCATTAGTTAAAGACTCCGCAGCAAAGAAAATATCTCCTTCATTTTCCCTTTGTTCATCATCGGTAACTAAGACTCCTAAGCCACGACGCAAGGCGTCAAGAGCCCTCTCCACTCTCTCAACAGAATTTCCGAACCGAGTTAATAATGTTTGATTCAAAGTAATACGCCTCCTATTAATATAGTCGACTTACTAGAATCAGGGCACAGAGACAGACAGTAAGCAAAACCAAATAAACCTCATCTCAGATTCTGATGTAAATTAGATTATGCTGACTACCTTATCCTCTTTCATCCGGACTATACCGTCGGCTCTGGATTTAAACCAGATCTGCTGACCTCCTTTTTAAACAAAAGGAGCGCTCGCGGGCTCCCCAGAATCATCTGGGATACCGCCGGTGGGGACTTGCACCCCGCCCTGAGAATAAGTCAATCTTATTATACCGCTATTTTCTATTTACTGTAAAGTAAACCTTCCCCACTAAATCGTTTCGGCCTACTCACCTTTGACATACTCACCTTCGACATACTCACCTTTGACATACTCACCTTCGACATACTCACCTTCGACATACTCACCTTCGACATACTCACCTTCGACATACTCAAATTACTCAAAACTAAGCCCTAAATTTATCTCTGAGACATTGAGGAAGGTATTCGAACGCTTCCTCCCATATCAATGGCGAACGGAAAGCAGCTACCAATAACTTACCACAGGGTGATCCATTATCGTCTTTTCTGCGGATAAGAACCCCTCCCCCCCGTTGTTCCAAAAAGATTCTAGCAGCAGCAACATCCCATTCATGGACATTTGATGAAATAAATAGATCATATTCCCCGTTGGCAACCTTACACAACTCAAGAGACGCACAACCTAAATATCGATAGGCCTGGGCCCTGGCCAACATTCCCAATATATCCATACCCATACCAGCGAATTCCCTCATAGTTCTCAAACTGATGCCAACAACCGCTTTGTTCAGCCCCTCGTTTTGATCGGGCAAACTATCCAAGCGAGCCCCATTCATTATTGCCCCTTCTCCTTGCCCAGCACTAAACATAACACCATTGGCAACATCATACACTAAGCCAAAAATCGGGGTCTCACCCTTGTACAAGGCAAGGGAAATGGCGTAATCCTTACCAAAGCGGTAATAATTAATGGTCCCGTCAATAGGATCAATAACCCACGTATAACCGCCAAGATTCGAACTAACCCATGTCTGACATTCCTCAGCTAGTATTCCATGCCCTGGGTACTTTCCTAGAATAGCCTTTACCAATAATTTTTCAATTAGTAAATCATGCTCCGTAACCAGGTCCATCTGGGATGTTTTTTCCCTTACGGTAATTACAGAGTGTTGACGTTCTAGTCTTAATTTAGACCCGGCAGAATGCGTTAAGTCCTTAGCAAATTCATACATTTCTCTTTCTTCATCATTCATAATATCGTAACCCTCTCTTGCCGGGAATGTTATTGATCATCTACCGAACGTCCATTTACCCGCTACCATAGCCTTTTCTACTATGGGGAGATCTCCGGGATTATGGCGAACAAGTATTAGATCTGCTTCCTTGCCTTCCTCTAATGATCCAAGTCTTCCCGCTAAACCAGTTGCCATAGCAGGATAGAGTGAAGCATAAAAAGTTGCTTCATGAAGACTCAAACCTTCTTCAACAAGAATAAATATTGAGGCCAAAAGCGCAAAACAATAATAATCTGAACAGATAATATTAGCCAGTCCATTTCTAATAGCAAAACGTGCTGAGAGATTATCAGCATGAGATTTATTTCGCAAGAGGTTCGGAGCGCCCACAACCGAAAATAGGTTATTATCTATTGCGTACTTTGCTGTGGTTTCATTTAGGGGAAATTCGCTGATCGTCGATCCTTTAAGGCGATAATTTTCTACTCTCAGCGGAGTGTCATCATCATGAGAGGCAAATGGAATATTATATTTAGCCACTAACTCCATGAGTTTTTCAGTTACCTCTGAATTATTATCCTCAGACATTTCCCATTGTGCTTGAGTATAAGATTCCAGTTCTTCGCCTGAAAAGCTACTGTTTTTCTCCACGTAATTTTTGTAATCGAGGTATGATTTAAACCTTGTGTAACGAGGTGAGTGATCCATTACTGAAAAAAGGTCCACCATTCCTTCGTCGAAAATATTGCTAAGGATATCTAAGCCAGCTTTATTATTCAATTCACAGCGTACATGGATAAAATGCCGCAGCGCGGAATTAATGTTCGTGCGAAATCGAGCTATTTCCCGTACAATCTCATTTCCCATTTCATTTGATCTCAGTCCCGGTTCACCCGCAAAGGATACCGGATGAAAGACTGTCGTTATACCAGCCGCTAAGAACTGCGTCTGCACAGAATGTAGAGCAAGATTTAACGGGAAAAATACTTTTCTCCTCGGTTGAATGGCATGCTCAAGCATATCGCAATGGAAGTCTACAAGGCCAGGCATAATATAACAACCATTGGCATCGATTATTTCACAATCCCGACGATCAGTTTGAACCAGTATTGGATCAGCATCTTCAATGATATGGCTAATTTTATTAGCCATAACAATTATTGAGCCTTCAATAACACCACCGGGAATTGCGATTTTGCCCTTCTGGATTATTGTTCTCATAATTTACTACCCCTCTAACGAATGTTTTTATCCTGTATCCTCCTTTTTCTGGCTAACAATTCATTAATACAATCTTGAGCCAAATCCAGACATCCTAGTTCAACTGGCTTCTCCGCATAAAAGCCATGAAAATCCGAACCTCCAGTCATGATCAAATTATGTTTTTGGGCATAGTACTTGGACATTTGCCGATCCTCCTCCGTATGACTGGGATGAAATACTTCAATTCCTTCCAGCCCTAACTCCACCCATTCATCAATCGCTTCAAAATTACCGAGCTGGCCCGGATGGGCAAGAACGGCGATCCCACCTGCTTCTCGGACTGCCCCAATCGCCTCTTGAGCATCAATATAGTCTAGCTGAATATAAGCGATTCCTTGAGCTTCAGAACTACCACCTCTTCGAAAAAGCTTTTTGTAAAGATTACAATAAATGCTCTCACAATAACCTTTGTCCAGCAAAGCATGCATAATATGTTGTTTATAAACACCCGTTCCCCCTTCATACTTTCGTACATCCTCCCAGGAAATATCATACCCCGCTGCAATTACCTTGTTTACCATCTCGTAGGATGCTTGGTTTCGATTTTGCACAAGAGAGGTGCAAAGCAAATCCAGGGAGGGATGCCCGGGTTCAATGAACAAACCGAGTATATGTGCCCGTTTATTTCTCTGATAATCATAGGCAGATATTTCGATCCCTGGCACAATTTCAACCCCAATTTCCTGACCAAGGGTTATCGCCTCTGTTAATCCTTTCGTGGTATCATGATCCGTTATAGCCAGGTGGGTGATTCCCTTCTCCTTAGCCAGCCGAATAACCTCACTGGCACTCAAGAAATTATCTGAGATGTTTGTGTGTACGTGTAAATCAATCATTTATTACCTACCTCTATCATGAAACTTATTCCATGTTGCTGGAAACCCAGCTGCTCATAAAATTTGTGAGCCTCAATCCTTTTTTTATTACTGGAAAGCATAAGTTTATAGCAATTTTCCTCCTGAGCCTTTCCCATGACAAATTGCATCAATTTACTTCCCATGCCGCGTCCTCTGTAATCCTGACTTACAATCATGCTTTCTGCGACTGCAAGTTTTGCACCTTGATGGCCTAAATTATCTATTATGATAAGGCTGCAAGTTCCGACAATACGCTTGTCATCTTCCACAACAAAAACTTTATAATAGGGATATTCCATCATTTTACACCATACTGCCCCCGCCTCATCGCTATCTATGCCGTCTTCTCCATCCATAGCTTTTAGTAGCTCAATAACACTTGGCAGATCAGTTTCTATTGCTTCTCTGATTAACATACATATCAACTCTTTCGTGTCTAATAGGAAAATCTTCTTCCAAATCTCATAGAACCCGACTCTAATACGATGGCAAAAGCTAAAATGAAATAGGTAATCAGCCCTACTTCTCTCAAGTCAAAAGAAACCAGCCCACTTGTCCCCGCCGTAACTAGGGCAATGGCGTTGGCGAAGTTTATCTCAAGCCTCAAGCAAGTCCAATTACACAAATTGCTAACATAAGAAGGGATAACCGCTCGAAAAACAATTTGCCACCAATTAGCGCCAGTGGCCATTAAAGCTTCAATAACACTCCGGTCTAAGCACTCAAAAGACTCAGAAAAAGCTTTTGTCAGATAGCTAAGCGAATGAAGCGTCATACCAACAACGACTGCAGCACTACCAAACCCTGCCACCGCAGCAATCATTATAACCCATATTATTGTAGGTACTGTTCGAACAACCATAACCAATCCCTTGATAATATTGACCACTTGTTTGGGGGCCAAATTTCGGGAGGCCAGCAGTCCCAAAAATAAAGCAAGGATTCCACCAAGCAGCGTGGGTATTAATCCGAACCCCAAAGTTAACACGATTTCCTGGAAAGCGTCCCCTAAAGTAAATCCATTAGCATAGGATTGGAGAATTATCGTCTGAAAATCACAATTAAGGAAAAGATATATGGTTACTACTATGGTAATTAACAACATTAACCGCCTAGCGACAGTCATCTTATTGCGGGAATTGACAGCAACAAATTCAAGCTCATCTTTAGATAGAGCCACTCCTGCCAAGGCGCTGGGTTCCCCTTCTCCTGAAGCACTTAATTGTTTGGAGATTATTAGTGACTCTTCTATTATCAGTTTACTAAATTGATTCACGAAATCACCTTTCAAGCTTAAATCGTCAAGAAGGCTAGAACCTATATACAGGCCAATGGTCCCGACGGTAGAATTCGGAAAAATTATCGAATTTTCTCACCTCTGCCCGTTCTAAAATGAAGGGCAAAGGGTTCGCGAATGATCTTCTGTTTATATCTGCGACAGCACCAGCAAGTTTTTTACTCTCTTTTTTGAATAATTTTTCTTCGAGGTAAAATAAAGTTATATGTCCTCGGAAATTACGTTTTCTCTCAACGCCTAACTGCTTTAACACTGCATCTGTATACAGATTATTTCTAAAATCTTGTAGGCGTTGATAATCATCTTCTGTTACCGGAGAAACAATGGCAGCTATTACTCCTTGAGGGAAAATAGAAAGCCCTTTGACTTCATAATTTAAAGCTCTAGACTTCGTAGTTGGTGATACCTGGTTTAAAGCAAGCAGAAATTCTTCTTCACGTGAGTTCATAATCCTCGTGGCAAAAACATCTCCTGATATCAGCCTCCCAATCGTCATATGTAGAGCAAGCGTTGGTGCCCAAACAGTCCCTGGTAAAAGAATATTCCAAAACAATTCTTCTCTGAGATCGCTTAGCAGCCCATAGAAATCGACGTTTTCACTGTCATCAAAAAAGGTTGGGGTAATTAAAGTATAGCCTGAATACGGAACGGGTTCCCACAACCCATCGCTAGACTCTTGAAATTTGCCGAGAGTCTTAAGTTGTGTAGCAGATTCTTCGATAGTTTCCTCTTTGAGCACATTTTCAACATATTTGAGATACTCTTCATAATTCATTTCCTTACTTACATTCTCTAGGTCCTGTCTAATCAACATACATTATCAACTCTTTCGGAGTTCAACACCAAAAATTCTGATTGAGAAATAATATTCCCACCCACCATAGTTTTCCGAATGATGGGATAATCCTGATGCATTACCACAAAGATTAAATCCGCACATTTTCCAACTTCTATTGTTCCGACTTCATTGTCAATCCCCAGAGCCTTAGCGGGATTTAACGTGACCATCTTAACAGCTTCCGTTAGCTTAATTCCTTCCTTTGTAAGTTTAAAAATTGCAGGAAGCATCGCACTGGGCAGATAGTCAGAACACATGATATCTGCAGCATTATTAAGAATGGCATCAATCGCCCTCATATTGTTACTATGGGACTTCCCGCGTATTATATTGGGGGCGCCCACACAAACATAAATATCTCGGGATTTTGCGTAAAGGGCCGTCTCTATGTTAATAGGGAATTCGCTTAATACCCCTTCACATTCAAGTAGCGTCTCAATTTTCTCTCTTGTGTCATCATCATGGGACGCCAATCTAATTCCTATTGTTTTCGCAAGTTTAGCTAAACTCCTAAGTTTAAACCAATCAATCATAGCCTGTTGCTCGATGGTTTTATCCATAAATTCTTCGACTTCCTGCGCCTTTTTTCCATAGGATTGCATCGTAAAGCTTTTAAGGGCTTCTGCATCTTTGAACTGTCCCTGACCAGGAGTATGATCCATATAAGACATGAAATCTATGCTCTTATCTCTGATAAGGCTTTCTAAGATATTAATCCCAGCCAGGAAGGTCAACTCGTATCTCAGGTGAATCTTATGATTAATCATAGAACGAGTCCTTTTAAGCCGATTAATACTATTGATGACTCCTACAACCATGTCTTTATTGCGAACTCCCCATTCATCACTTAGGCTAAGAGAATGGTACATCGTTGTAATACCGCATACAGCAAGTTTTTTTTCCAACTCATAGAAAGCCATATCTATAGGAAATAAGGTATTAGGCCTTGGTTGGATCTCCTTTTCGATAGCGTCACTATGTAGATCGATCATTCCCGGCATAACATAACAACCTTCGGCATCAATCACCGTGAGATCAGGATTGCCTTTAACTTTAGGAAAAATGCTTTCTGTTACCTCTGAAATTCTATGTCCATCAATCATAATATGACCCTTAACAATTTTTTCGGGCAAAATGATCTGGGCGTTGTGAATGCATACCTTTTTTGTTTTCATTTGTGATTACTCCTTACTTTTTGATTGATCAAACCCCTTATCATCTCATCTATTCAATAACGAAGATTACGTACTTTTTTGAAGTTTCTGCTTGATATTCATCGAAGCCACTTCAAGAACAATCGCAATGGCTATAATAAGATATGTGATAACGCCCACTTCTCGTAGATCGAAATAAAAATTCCCAGCCATAAACAGATCAAATCCGATACCGCCTGCACCGGCTGCAGCACCCATAGCCACGGCGTTAGCAAAATTGATTTCAAACCTCAAAAAAGTCCAGGAAAGCAAATAGGAAACCGAGGAAGGTATAACCGCCTGAAAAATTATCTGCCACCAGTTGGCGCCGCTAGCCATTAAGGCTTCAATGACACTTCTATCTAGGTCTTCAAAAGACTCAGAAAAGGCCTTAGTTAAATAGCTGATTGAATGAAAACTCAAACCGATAATTGCGGCAGCACTGCCAAGTCCAGCGGCCACAGCAAAAATCAAAACCCATAAAATCGTTGGCACAGCTCGAATAAAAGCGACAAAGCCCTTAATGAAATTGGTAACGTGTTTCGGAGCCAAATTTTGAGCAGCCAGCAGTCCCAAAAACAAAGCAATAATACCACCTATCAACGTTGCCAAAAAGGCCAACCCTAAAGTCACCACAACATTTACGAAAGCTTCTCCTAAAGTAAAACGATGGGCATGAGGGTGGAGAAAAATCGTCTTAAAGTTATCGAATGTATCAGCAAAGCCCTGAAGAACGTTAATACCTTGATAATCAAGAGAAAAGAAAAAATAGATCGTTAAAGCTAATAATGTCAACAATATAGCCCGCATAGCGAATGACGCTTTATTTAGGGGAGGGTTGATCGATTTCACGCTAATATTATCCTTTACGGAATCACCTAATTGAGCCCACCCTTTGATTGATTCTTCAAATAGCATCACAAAATCACCCTTCTGATATTATTTGATACAAATTCAATGAGCATAACTGTGATTACGATAAAAATCACAACTAGGCTAGCTGCATGATAATCAAACCTTTTGTAATACAAATCAAAGGAGAACCCGATACCCGTTCCGGTAAGCACTCCAACCAGGGTAGCGTCACGGATATTCGTTTCAATCATATACAATAACCAACTGATCATCTGGGGCATGCTGGCTGGTAATACTGCCTGAAAAATGATGTGGAAATAACCAGCCCCCGTCGCTTGCAAGGCCTCAATTGAGTTATTGCCCACTTCATCGATCGTTTCCATAAAGGCACGTGTCAGAAATCCAAGAGAAGCAAAAAACAGGGCAAAGTAACCGGTCAATGGGCTTTGGCTGAAGGCTAACATCAAAACCATGGCCCAAGCCACAAGTGGTATGTTACGAAAGAGAGAGGCAATACCCCGACTGATAACACTAAAGATCCTGTTTATCCTTGTCGTTCTGGACCCAGCCAAGGACAAGAATAGGGCAAAAACCGCAGCTACGGTCGTTGCAGCGATGGACATCAAGACTGTTTCCTGCAACTTGGGCAAAATCTGGGGTAGTATCCTCAATGACTCTGCATCCGGATAAAAATTGCTCCCGCCCCATATTAATGCCTTGCTGATGCTGCTAAAACCTTTCATTACATCATACTTAGTGATGATAATCGAGCCGATAGTAAGAACGATTAGTAACGCAAAAAATCCCAGGTTGTCATTCCGACGCTTGGTGAAAATATCATCCCGCATGTCTTTGTCCCAAATCGAAAATCAAATCTTCGGACTCCGATCCATAAATAGTCTGAATCTGTCCAGCTGTTAATTCCAAGGGAGATCCGTCAAAAACAACTTTCCCCTTATTAACACCGATAATTCTGTCCGAATACTTCAAAGCTATCTCAACCTGGTGCAAATTTACTATAACGGTTATTCCCATTTCTGTGGAAATGTCTCTTAGATGATCCATGATAATTTTCGATGCATTAGGATCCAATGAGGCAATCGGCTCGTCACATAAAATTATTTTAGGGTTTTGAATCAATGCCCTCGCTATGCCTACCCGCTGTTTTTGGCCGCCACTTAACTGATCACACCGCTTATAAACTTGCTCCTCAAGGCCCAAAATCCTGATAATTCGCAAAGCCTGCTTTTTTTCCTCTTGGCTGTATCTGCCTAAGACTCCTGCCAGCGTTGATTTATAGCCGAGCCTACCGTGGAGCACATTTTCGATAACCGTCAGACGATCAACCAGATTATAATGCTGAAAGATCATCCCAATCTTTGTCCTTAGCGTTCTCAACTTTTTCTTGGTCAAACTTGAGGAGATTACACCGTCAACGGAAATCTCCCCGCTATTCGCTTCAACCATCCGGTTAATACAGCGCAGAAGGGTCGACTTTCCCGCTCCAGAAGGACCGATGATGGAAACAAACTCTCCTACATCGACTGAGAAACTAACGTTGTCTAAGGCTGGTATTACTTGATTATAATATTTTGTGATATTTTTCAACTCTAATAATGCCATAATCTACTTCCTTTCTCTGATTAAACTGAAGGAGAGGTGTTGAAATAACCTTGCCCATTATTTCTCATGGTTGTGGTTGATTTCAACACCCCTTCATTTAACTAATACTATCCACTATTTTCTTCTCCATCTAACCAACTTTACCTAAATATGTTATTTGCTCAGATCGCGGATGGGTTGATACCAAGCATCATCTGTGATCAAAAAATGCTGTGGTGCGTTGAAAAAGCCTTTAGCTTTAGAATCCTTAGGTATGAAAATCTTTTCGTTCTTGGCTACCTCATCGGAGGTAAGCGCTTTAATCATCGCATCCATGGTCTTCTTACTTAACGCGCCAGAATTTACTGCGATGGGACCGTTCATAACCGGGATGGATTTGATGATTACATATTGCGCGCCTGCCAATTTGCTGAATGGATCAGCAGCGTCCTTTTTAACAGTGTATACTGCTCCCGGTCTGTTAAGTTCTCCTGAAGTAAGATCTACATAACTTACCACGTCAACATCATCGACCGCTGAGATATCAGATTTATCCGTCAACACATTCACTAAAGATAATTGGTGAGAACCTCCGAAAAGCACTTGGCTGAAAAACTTCCCGTTGCCACCTTGCAGCAGGTCTTCTGCCTTCAGATTCTTCCATTTGTCTTGCTTGGAGAATTCGGAGACGATAGCTGAAGATGGCACTTTAAATCCGGATGTCGAACTTGTAGAAACAAAAGAGAACTTTTTCCCGGCTATGTTAGCAATGGAGTAATCTGAACCAGATTTGTATTGATCTTCATTGCCTTTTTTAACCAGCATCCGGCTATAATACAAGGCATCTTCCAAGGTACCGGATGCTCCGCTGTTGACCACGAGGGGAACAACCTTAGGATTCTTTTTGTGAGACTCAACATAAGATTCTCCGCCTAAGAAGGCTAGTTGGGCATTACCACTGGCTATGGCTTCAACAGTAATTCCGTAATCCGTGGTTAACTTGTCTTCTACTTTTAAACCAGTGGCCTTTTCAATAACCTTGTCGATCTCGGCCCGAGTTTCTTTAAAATCCTCTGCTGCATTATTTGGTAACCAGGCAATAGTAATGGTAGCAGGGTCTTTAACGTCTGAATCTGATCCTGAAGACGAAGATGAAGTTGTGGATCCGCAACCTGCTAAAAGAGATGACACAAGAATAATGACCAGTGCAAGTAATGGGGCTTTCTTCACGTTTATTCTCCTCTCAAGTTTGAAATATTTACCCATATTTACCCTCCCCATTGAAACCTAGTTCCACTAAGAACAATGTGGATAACCTACAATTATTTTACCTGAAATTTATTAAGTCCCCATTAACCTATTGTAAGATTTAGGTTAAATTTAATTATCTTCCAATTTTCCATCACGCATGATATATTCCCGGCTGCAGAGGTTTTCCATAAATTCGAGATCATGAAAGATTCCCATCATCGTCGTTCCGTCTCTTTTCAATTGCTCTATAAGTTCTCTCACTTTCAATTTGGAGGTCTGGTCTAAACTTGCTGTCGGTTCATCTAGCAGCAATAGCCTTGGGCGCTTGACCATAGCTCTGGCAATATTCAGACGCAGCTTTTCACCTCCGGAAAAGGTGCCTGGGTAACAGTCCCATAATTCTCTGTCTAATTCAAAATGCTCCAGCATACTATTTGCTTCTCGTTCCGCGTAATCTTCCCCATACCCCATCTCTAAAACCGCATGTTTCACCAGTTCCTGGGCAGTTGTCCTGGGCATGGTACTTAAAAACTGAGACACGTAGCCAATCTCATGTTTCCTAAGATAAATCATCTGTCGTTCCGATAGTTCCGCTAAGTTTACCAAGCCAAACTTTTTGGAGTTATACCATATCCTACCTTTCTGTGGTGCATAAGTTCGATAAATACACTTAAACACAGTTGATTTTCCACTACCACTTTTCCCTGTGATCCCGACAAATTCGCCTTCTTTCAAATCGATACAAATATCGTGCAATGCTTGAATGTGCTTATCTAAATTATGGATGAAAAAAGATTTTGATAAATGCTCTATCGCCAGTATCTCTTTCATTTATTCACCTGCTTTATAATACTTGTCTGTGAACTCGTTAATAGAAAGGTAAAAGTCATTAAGCCTTTCTTTAATGAGTTCATAAGACCAGTTCCACCACTTAATCACCTCTAGTTTTCTGACGATATCTTCAGCAAATCGTTGCTTAATTGGTTTCGATGGCACTCCGACTACAATGGTGTAGGGATCCACATCTTTCGTCACAATCGCTCCGCTTCCCACTACCGCTCCATTGCCGATCTTTACACCAGGCATGATAATTGCGCCATGTCCTATCCAGGTATCATGACCTATATTAACTTTTTGCTCCGTCCGCCTTTGGAAGAAGAATTCATCGTCCGAGTCAGCAAAGCCATACTTCAGGCGACGGTAAGTAAAATGGTGCAAGGTTGGCCTGTCCATCGGGTGATCAGTAGGCCCAATTCTTACCATAGCTGCGATGTTGGAAAACTTGCCTATTTCAGCATTTTGCAATATACAAAACTGTCCTGTATAGGAAAAATCATCAAGTTTTACATTTTCGAAGACATTATTAATTCCTATCTCTGTATACTGACCCAACTCAACCTTGTGCAATTGGCAATTCTCATGGATACACGGTTCTTTGCCGAGCCCTTTAACCATCTTTTCCTCATCCAACCTTTCATACCCTTAACAGCGCATATGAAGCTTACAGCGTATTCGAAAACTTAATACAGAACTTACTTATATTTAA
>NZ_AGAF01000094.1 GCF_000224515.1 Desulfosporosinus sp. OT
GAGCATTTTGGTCGATGGCGTATTGGAAGACAAAGTGGGGATGCCATCCAGTGCAAGGGCGTAGATTTTCTTCGCTTTCTCCGTACTGGCTCGGTATCCTTTACTTTTTGCCCAAGTATTATAGTTGTTGATGAATTGAGCCTCGGAGAGACGCGTGATGTTGTCAAAGTGCCAGTATTCCTTTACAAAGTCACACAATTTGTCTCGATCTGGCATATCTGAGCGATTCCAAAGCAGAGTTTTTATCCCCGGCATTGTTCGATCCAGCAGATTTGTGAGCGTTTGTTTCGCCTGGATACGCATAGACATATAGTTTAAATATTGACGATTGAGCGTTTTTAACTCATCATACACATCCGCCGTTGGCGTGTAGTCTATAAGATGATACCAATGATCTAAACCAAAATTCGCTATCTTGATGGCATCAAGCTTGTCCGTCTTTCCTTTACGGATGGCCACATTAACATACTTGTTCATTACTAGCGGATTAATAACAGAAGCAAAAATATCATGCTCTTTCAGATATGTGAGTACCGGATAATGATAAGCCCCTGTTGA
>NZ_AGAF01000093.1 GCF_000224515.1 Desulfosporosinus sp. OT
CCAATATATATCCTCGGATGGCGAAAGTACGCAATACTCCTGTTGCCCATTGTCGAAACTGAGTTGCTCTGAGTGAATTCACCCGATAACCAACTGAAATGATGGCGTCGAGGTTATAGAATAAAACATCTCTTCTAACTTCTCTGTTTCCCTCTTTTTGAACTATCCGGTTTTTCCGGATAGTTGCTTCTTCCACTAGTTCACCCTCAGCGTAAATATTTTTCAAATGGTCATTTACCGTCCTAAGATCCACACCAAAAAGTTCGGCAATTAGTTTTTGGGTGAGCCAAACCGTTTCATCTTCAACTCGAACTTCTATTGTATTTTCGTTTGCCTGTGAAGTGAATATTAAAAATTCTGCTGTACTATTTCTGATTCGCAGTCTATTCTCGGCTTTTTTCTTATTATCCTTCACAGCAATCCCTCCAAAATATTGTAAATAATTGTCACGATATAATAACAAAACCAAACATATGTTCAGGTCAACCCCCAAACCTATATTTGGTCCCAAAAGCTCTTAGTTTACACTCGCAAAATAATTAATGTAATCCTAACCAAAGCTGAAGATTACTTTTTCGTGCAGCCTCTGATCCCAAAATATCACAGTACATCTAAAAAAATCCCAGCATCTCTTTAAAATGTACTTTTCTGTTTGAGAGTCTCAAGATGTCTTAACTTTCTTGCTATCGGAGCACAATGAAACAAGAAGCTTACAGCCGCTAAAGCATCATATACTCCTAATTCATCATATTAGCAAGAAAAGTTGCGCATCTTTCCAACTCCAATCTTTTCCGTTTCCTACTCAGTATATACCATAATTTATGTTAAACTACAGTCAAATTGAATCGAGCTTTCTGCCCCAATAAAGGATTATTCCAATTTATGGCGAATTCTACAGGCAAATAAAGACAAACGCAAAAAGTACAGCACAATTGCCAGTAGCGAATTAACCAAGAGCGGTCTAATCTTTCAAATCAAAAGTTACCTGGTTTATTACTTTGTTGCAGAGGTGCCAGGAAAATGATTGAAATCCCCGAAAGTACGACTATCGCCAGACAGTTGAATGAAACGGTGCGCCGCAGAACGATCCTTAGGGTCGTCGCCAATGCATCTCCCCATAAGTTCGCGTTTTATCACGGCGACCCGGCGGATTATAATAAACTACTCACCAAGCAGGTCATTGGGGACAGCTTCGGTATCGGGGCAATGGTTGAGATCTCCGTCGGCGAGCGCCGCATCGTCCTCGGCGACGGGGCTAACCTGCGTTATTACGATGAGCAGAATAAAGCGCCGTCGAAACACCAGCTCCTGATCGAGCTTGATGACGGAAGCGCCCTTGTCTGCTCGGTCCAGATGTACGGCGCAGTGCTTGTTTTTATGGACGGCGAAAATGACAATAAATACTATCTCGTTGCCAAAGAAAAACCACAGCCCCTAACCGACGCCTTCGACAGTGCTTACTTTGACGCTCTGCGCACCGGCGGTACGGAGAAACTGTCAGCCAAGGCTTTTCTCGCTACGGAGCAGCGCATCCCCGGCCTCGGGAACGGTGTGCTGCAGGATGTTTTGTTCGATTCCGGCATCCACCCGAAGCGTAAAATGGGAACACTGTCGGAGGGAGAGTATAACAGGCTGTTCCGCTCAGTAAAAGAAACGCTTGTAGAAATGACAAGACTGGGAGGCCGTGACACCGAAAAAGATCTGTTTGGCAACCCCGGTGGGTATAGGACACTTCTCAGTAGAAATACCGTTGGAAAACCCTGCCCCGTCTGCGGCACGGAAATAAAGAAAGCCGCCTACATGGGCGGCGCGATCTACTGGTGTCATGGATGCCAGCCGCTAAATGAATAACGGATGGTATCACCTTCTTTAAAGTTTTTATTCTGCCTGGCCTGAACAATACTGATGCCTGCCAGATAATTGGAACATGACATATAGCTGTCCTGATTTGAGCATTACAATGGATCCTCGATAGAAGGAGGAATGGAGTATGGCTTCAAGTTTAGAATTTGTGACATATATCTATGACCAATTAAGCGATTCCGGCGAGATTACCTATCGGAAAATGTTTGGGGAATACGGATTTTACTGTGATGGAAAATACTTCGCCTGTGTTTGTGATGACCAGTTTTTTGTGAAAATTACGGAAGCCGGAAAAAAATTGATGCCTGACTGTGAAACCGCACCGCCTTATCCGGGTGCAAGTCCTTGTTTTTTAATTCATGAATTGGATAACAGACAAGTACTCAAAGAGTTAACCCAAGTAACCTGTGCTGAATTGCCGACCCCCAAGCCGAAGAAAAAGAAAGGAATGAATCGGGATGCTTAAAATGAATGCCGTTGGCTTGTTTGTCAATGATATGAATACGATGGTATCTTTTTACCGGGATGTCATGGGTATGACAACTGATTGGAACGGCGATGCCAATGCCGAACTTTATTCCGGCGAAATGCGTTTAATTATGTACAGCCGCCAAAACTTTGAAGTCATGACCGCCAAGACCTATACCTATCCCGGCAATCTGAATGGGACAATGGAATTGTCGTTTGATTTACCGACATTTGACGAAGTGGATATAGAATACCAAAGAATCGTGGCAGCCGGTGCGACACCCGTGTTCCCCCCAACCAACGAACCTTGGGGCCAGCGGACCAGTTACGTTGCAGATCCTGATGGAAATTTAATCGAAATATCATCTTTTGGCGGAAAGTAATAACACTTAGCCAGCATCGTTTGGGAAAACGAACCGATCCAGTCGGGTGAGCTGGCGAAGCTCTGTGAACATGAACTTGGATGGAAACGTACCACCACCTATACCGTGTTGAAAAAGCTTTGTAACCGGGGAATTCTGCAAAACGATAACTCCATCGTCTCCGCTCCCGTTAAGCGGGAGCAAATTCAACAGTACAAGAGCCACGCAGTGCTGGAAAAAAGCTTTGGTGGTTCACTACCCCAGTTTATTGCGTCTTTCCTTGGCAACAAAAAGCTCAGTGCTAAGGAAGCCCAGGAGATCAAAAGCCTGATCGACCGGCATAAGGAGGAGTAGCATGGCAAATGTTCTTAAGTATAAGCGTCCATTTTTTTGGGTGGTAATAGCTGCAGTGGCTTTGGTCGTAGCCGTATCCGCCGTGTTGGCACCCAATCCGAAAGAAATGGCACCCGGATCAAGCCTGGCCCGGCAATTCCTTCAGCATCAGACTGCATATGTGGGTAACAACTCCAAGGTAGGCAACATCATTGCCCTTTTGCAATTTCCCGAGGGAGTCCGTTACGATTCTTTTGCACTCCAGACGGATTTCGAACCGTATGAGATTACAGTCAACCTTAAAACAGACGCCGCTTTCCAAGAAGAAGAATACCGCTCCAATCCTATAAGCCGCGAACAGTTGGCAACTGACGCAGCCGTTATGTTTGCGCTGATTGATAATGTAGAGGTCATCAATTTTAACCTGCCGGGTGAAAATAACGGTAATTCGTTTGTCTACAGCAGAATCCTGGCCGATGAGCGTTACGGCAGGGATGTCCGGGAGTTTGCCGGCAGTGAGGAGGAATTCGCCAAGCTGCTCTTCGGGCAGGCGCCAACACCTGGACCGGTAAAAGTAGAAACAAGTTATGCGCTGATGAAACTTGGCAAAAACGGCAAGGTACTGGCAGGAATCTCTCCCGTAAGAGGTGCCGATAAAAAGCTTGTTGAATACGTTATCTTCAATTCTGCAATTAAATCTACCTTGTATGAAGGGCTTGATACCAGATCGCTCGACGAGTGCTATCTTATACAGGCCACCTATACCGCAAACGGTTCCAGGAGTGCAAGGGATTATTACGCCTTTTTGCTCGATGGATTTGCCTGTTTGCAGGGTGGAAATGGAAATAATCCGTCTTACAGCAGGCTGGATAATAAACTCTATAATGATATCGTAAAACTGATGAACGGGATGTCAAATCCCTAACAGCCGCGTTTACAAAAATCCACAAAGGAGACCTCCATGAATTTTCAAGTATTGAGTGCCACGGACAGCGCTCCCTTGAATCTCTACCCCATGCATTCACTTATTTTAAAGGCAGAAAAACATAATTCAAAGTCGCCAAACTTGTATTAGATATTGCAAAGGCAATCATTGTTTCATAGGATTTTGACCCTACAGCTGCCAGCAAATCAATGATGTACTCAAATTCACTTAGCGTAGAGTTGGATAATATCAATTAGCTCCAATATCTAGGCCTAGCTCTCTGGTCAAAGCAATGAGCTGGACCAGCTTTTCCTTTTCGTTTTCTGGATGCTTAAGCAATTCCTCCTGCTTAATTCCGATCTGCAAGCACTTAATATATTTTGCAAGCTCTCTTAGATCATCAAGTTCATGCAGATACCTGCCTGTCGTAACATGAACTACCAGTTTCCTTTCGTGAGCCCTGGCAACAATGCTGATAATATCTTCCCGCATCAAGGGCTCCCCACCACCGATAGCCAATTGGAAAACTCCGGCATCGGCAATCTTGTCGATGATCGTCATGGCTTCTTTTGTATCAAGTACAGTTGTAATATCATCACGATGCCGTTCCGGGAAGTCGAGCATGTCAAACCTCCAACTATGTTCTATCGAGTTTAATCAGTAATTCTGCAAGGGTGATTTACTTTCGCTGATGTAGCCGAAATCGTGCAGCTATGTTCAAATCCATTCTTCTTCTAATCCCATAATTATCCTTTATTTCCTGCATTGAGTGGTCAATAAACGTACAAAACCGCAAACGCCCAAAACGCTCATTAGAGAAAATGGCAATTGGGTCTACGAATTACCGACAGATGCTACTTGCTATAAACTTGTGACTGGGAAATCCGGAACAAATGAACTTTACCAAATTCAATTGAAGTAGAATGTGTAATAGCCCAAAAGTATTTAATGGATTAGAAAAATAAGAAATAGGCCAGGATTCTTTAGCGAAACATCCTAGCCTATTTCTTATTTTAGCATTAGTTTAAGAGTAGTGTTGAAGTAGCTGCATTGGTATCGGTGTATAAAACATCATTTTGAGAAAGACCCACTTTTTCTAAACCTAGCTCTTTACATAGCAGATTTATAAATCGAAATTACATCATCTAAAGTTGCTAACCGTGGGTTAGTTAAACTGCATATATCTTTCATTGCATTTTGGGCCATAACTTGAAAATCTTCTTCCTTAACATTTAGTTTCGAAAGTCCTGAAGGAATCCCCACATCGGCAGATAACGTCTTAATAGCCGAGATAGCTTTAGTAGCAGCTTCACGAACCGATAGACCTTCGATATTTTCGCCCATTGCAACGGCTATATCTGCAAAGCGCTCTGGACAAGCAATTAGATTAAACTCCTCGACATGGGGTAATAGAATAGCATTACATACACCGTGGGGAAGATTATATAACCCTCCTAATTGGTGAGCCATCGCATGAACATAGCCAAGAGCAGCATTGTTAAAGGCCATGCCGGCTAAAAATTCAGCATAGGCCATTTTATCCCGAGCTTCAATACTTTGCCCATTTGCTACTGCACTGCGCAGATACCTGGCAATTAACTTGATGGCCATTAAAGCAGCAGAATCTGTGACCGGGGTAGCAATGATTGAAACGTAAGCTTCTACAGCATGGGTTAAAGCGTCCATTCCAGTTGCCGCTGTTAGGGCAGGGGGCATCCCAACCATTAATAAAGGGTCGTTGACCGCTATGTTTGGAGTAACACGCCAATCTCCTATAGCCATTTTTACATGGTTTGAGGTATTGGTTATCACGGCAAAACGAGTCATTTCGGAGCCGGTTCCGGCAGTTGTGTTTACGGCAATAAGCGGGACCATTGGTTTGGTGGATTTGTTTAGGCCCTCGAAGTCTCTAATATTCCCCCCATTGGTAGCTACCAAGCCAATTCCTTTAGCGCAGTCGTGGGAACTGCCGCCACCTAAGGATAATAATAAGTCTGCTCCACAATCTTGATAAACCTTCAAACCATCATGAACATTTTTATCGGTTGGGTTCGGTTCAGCTCCGGCATAAGTTGTAACTTTAATTCCTTCAGCTTCCAGCATTGCCTTAATATCGTCTGCCATCCCTCCAGGGCGGCCGAGGAAAGTATCCGTAACGAGCAAAACATGGCTGCCCCCGAGGGCTTTCACTTGAGCAGGAATTTCTTTATGAGCACCAACCCCCATGAGATTTACAGTGGGCACAAAATAACCAAAAACTTGTTCTCCTAGATTCATTATTATATCCTCCCCTTTTTTTTATTAATACGTCTAATTGCTTTATCTGAATGGAATTCACTTAACCGCTGCAGTGCCCACCTCCTAGAAGCTGAAAATTTGAGTCGTAGTGCAAATACTGCAACTTTTATGCCAATTAAGGGGCTTTTGAAAATTAATTAAATGATGTCTTAAACGAACTTACCGCTAACAATTCTGAAGGCCCAGAGGCCCGCCCTGCAGCCTATCAGTTTCGAAATTTTCGGAAGTACTTTTGCCACCTGTAAATAATCGTGCCTGACGCCCAAAAAAAGAAGTGGTGAAAACATTCACCACAAAACATAAAATCATCGTCTATTCAATTGTCCGAAAACCCCCCATTGGTGACAAAATTCACCGTCTAGTCCTTAAGATCACCTTCGCCAATGTAATAAATCAATTCCATATTTAGAAGCTTTTTTAACAATAGTTGAATGGTCGACTTCAATTTGTTCAGCCGCTTTCCTTGTTGAGCCATATTTTTCAATAGCTTGTTGGAAATATTGCCGTTCAAACTGCTCTTTGGCTTGTTTATAGGTTATAATGCTCCGTGACACGTTATTTGTCTTGGTATCAATCACAAAATTTCTTATAGCTTGCGGTATACATTCTGATGTAATTGTATCCATCTCTGCTGTGACAATTAACCGTTCCATTAGATTTTCCAACTCACGTACATTTCCCGGCCATAAATATTTACTAAAAATTTTATACACCTCGGGTGAAAGTGTTTTACTGGTGTGGTATGTTTCGTTGAATTTGTTTAGGAAATAGTTTGTTAAAGGAATAATATCACTAGGGCGTTCGCGAAGAGCAGGGATATGAATTGTTAAGACATGTAACCGGTAGAATAAATCGGAACGAAATTCTTTATTCTGAACCATACTTTCTAGATCGCGGTTTGTGGCAGCCACAATTCTGGTGTTAACCTTTATTAAACGCTTACCGCCAATTTTATAAAAATCATGGTTCTGAACGAAACGCAGCAGTTTTACTTGAAGCTGCAGAGGAAGATCACCAATTTCATCAAGTAGTACCGTACCGTTATCCGCTAATTCAAAAAAACCGATTTTGCCGCCCTTTTTTGCACCGCTAAAAGCACCTTCATCATAACCAAACAATTCCGATTCCAGTAAGGCCTCGGGAATAGCTCCGCAGTTTATCTTTAAAAAAGGAGCCTCCTTGCGGTCACTGAAATTATGAATCAAATCAGTGACAACCTCCTTGCCCACGCCAGATTCGCCTGTAATCAAAATAGGGGCATCGACTTTAGCATATTTTTCAATACTTTTCACTAATTCCTTCATTTCAGAACTGACAAATGTAAGGTTGGGGTCTAAGCCTTGCTTTTTAGTAAGGGTATTAACAATCTCGCAATAGCGGTTCAACTTAGCCTCTGAATCTTTGGCTTTTTGTCTTTCATGCTCTATATCCCTTATTGTACCAGCAACACGTAATGGTACGCCTTGTTCATCCCGTAAAGTGTAACCATGAGCGTGAAACCAGCGATACTCGCCGTTTTTGAGACAGAGACGATAATCATTCGAATAAGGAGTATTTCCGCTATAATCATTTAAATGGTCAAATACAGCATTTAAGGCCATCTCCTTGTCCTCTGGATGAAGCCTGTTACTCCAACTACTTAGCACGTTGGGGAAATCATCTTCATCACTGTATCCTATCAGATTGCGAAATTGCGGCGACCACCAAATCACATTAGTAGGATTAATCGGGTCGCCGGCAACAACCTCCATATCCCAAGGACCTTCAGTCAAGGCACGGCTGATCAGTTCAAAACGAATTATCATGAACTCCATTTCTTGTTCTTTCTTTCTCTGATCATGAATATAAAATGAACTGCCGGTAAAGCGCAGAGGAACCCCTTGTTCATTCCGGACTGTGTCACCAACTGTTCGAAACCAGCGATACTGGTTATTCTTTAAGCACAACCGGTATTGCTCATCAAAAGAAGTCTGGCCGGAATAATCTCCTACATGGGAAGTAAAAGCCTGCAATACCCGCTCACGATCGTCCGAGTGAATTCTTGATATCCAGCTCTCCAGAACTCCAGGAAAGTCTGATTCATTGCTAAAGCCAAGTAATTTGCGAAATGCTTCTGTCCACATGACTTTATTGCCGGAAGCTAGTAAACTGCCATCCTCAAATGTCATTTCCCATAACCCGGTACTAATCAAATTAACATCTTTTTTTTGGATATAATTTTCAAACATATACAGGTCAATATTTGGCATCGAACCCCTCCAAAGGATAAATTACGTTTTTACGTGGCAATACTTAATTTAATCAGGTAATAGACTTTACAATTAATTCTGATATTTCTTCAATTATTTTATATTTCCTCCCGAAAAATTGAAAATAATCAATATTGATTTATAAATAGAAATGAAACATGTTTATAAATATTCAATGAAGTAACACCAACGTGCGTTGTCACGTCAATAATAAAGCTATATTTATTTTCTATACATAAAAAAGCACCACCTGTTATTATGCTAACAGAAGGCGCTTAAATTGTAAATATTTTACTTATCTAGTTCTTTTGTTCGGAGCCTGGCACTTACTTTTCCACCCCAATATCTTCATCATCCCAACTGCAACCAGAAGTATAAGAAATGAATAAGCAGCCATTGATACCTGAAAACTAACTGACGCCGCTATCCGGGTCATTATTGGGGGACCGAAAAACATACCGACGCCCCAAAAAAGATAATATGTCCCCAAAATTGTGCCTTTTAAAGAATCAGGTACAGATTCGTTCAAGAAGGCCATTGAAGCGAGATGAAAAACCCCCACCCCTAGACTTGATATAGCTAGCACCAATAAGATCAACGGAAAGCTGAAGACTGGCGAAACAATGATCCCAACAGCAGCGATAAGTAGCCCTAAAATCATAAAACTATTCCGACCAAATCTGTCCGATAATGACCCAGTAATAATTTGTGAAAGGCTTATAGCTACATAGAACAGTGAAAAAAACACGCCGATATCAACTGCACTAAAAGCCTTTTCTTGTAACAGAAATGCGGGAATTGTTGTGTGAAAGATGCCGTAACCCGCTCCGTATAAAGTGATTCCCATAAAACAAATCAACGTCTGTTGCTGTTTTACCAGTTCCAATATGTTTTGATAATAATCTAATAGGTCGATTGTCTGCTCTTCCTTCTTAGCAGGAGTCTCTACTAGAAAATAGATTACAATCGCGCCCACTAAACAGGAAAAAGAGTAAACTAGGAATATCTCATGGCCGTTTAATCCCTTCGCCAATACTACACCTAGAAAAGGCCCTACAGTAAGGCCCAAATGAAAGGCCGCGTTATATATCCCCATTACTTTCCCCTTAGCCAGAGGAAATCTTAGCGATAGCAACGCCGGGGCCAATGCCCAAACCGGTGCTTCGCCAGCACCTTGTAAAAGCCTGGCAAAAAATATCATGTTAGAGCTTGTTGCAAAGTAAAACACCAGTCCAGTAAGAAAACATAGCAAATATCCAGCAATGAGTAACGGCTTGAATCCTATCTTATCCGACAAGCGGCCGATAGGAACTTGAAGTAACAGATATGAGAAGGCAAAGGCCGACGCTATATACCCAACTGATCGTCCATTTCCATCCAAATCGACAACTCGCTGCGGCAATAGACTGACTACCATGCCTACTCCGACCATCATTAACACTACCGCTACAACCAATCCCAAGAGAGTTTTATCCTTAAACATCCGATTATCTCCTTGTTCTCTTTTCGAGCCAAGGAGGACACCACCAATTATTTAGTGTAAGTAGGCAATCCTTCTGGCTAGAAAAGATTGTATTTGGTATTGACGCTACTTACAGATTGTGGTGGTGAAAGCTTATTTGCGTTACAGGTAGCCACAACTTGAATCTCCAACTTATAGTTGTTTGACACAATAAAAACCTCCTTTTTTGCCTTTCTTACGCCAAGGAGCAACTATTGATATAGCTTAACAAGGCAATACTTCTGGTTTGGGGAAAGTTATTTTGTAAAGGGACTGCTTTCGTTTTGGAGAAGAAGCAACTCCTTTCAACAATCTTAAATACACACGGCATCAGTCATAATTCTTTCATAGGCACTAAGTTTTCCAATTAACTTCTATATTTTATTACCTCAAAATAAAGGTAACATATTTACAACTAAGCATCAATACATTTGTTTAAACAAAAGCACAGATTGAATCCTTCTTTTAAGATCCTACCTGCGCTAAAAAGGTACATCTTTTTTATACACTCAGGGCTATCCAAAACTTGAAAATTAATTAAGCGTCTCAAACCCTTTATTTATCAGCCTTTCAGCCTCTCAATCCTCGCGGCGACCTCACAACGCCCTGTCTGAGACATAAAGCTACACTAAAAACTTTCAATGAAGTAACGCCAACGTGCATCGTCACGATAAAAGAGCTATATTTTTATAGTCATGTTCCCTTTTCAGAGAGTGGTGCGTGGAGTCGCCAAGCGCATCATTAACATATACTTATAAACAAGTCTGTTAAAAATACGTTTTGGTAGGCAGTATTTATCAATGCATCAAGGACGTCGAATTAATGTATAGCTAGCTCAGTTTCTTCACTTTCAGTGGTGGGGGGCAATCCAGGGATATAATGTGGTTGGGCTGAACTAGTAGTCACTTGTTCGGACTCTTTTTTCTTGAAAATTGAGGGGTCAGCTAAGGTCACAATAGTTTGAGAGGATACTAGGCCATACACAAGATGATTCAAAAGTGAAGCATATTTGGTCTTTGTTAAATGTGCCCTACGTGTGAAGAAGTCCATCCTTTGTCCGAAATTATATAGCACACCCCAGGTAATGAGTCCTGTGCCTCCGCCTTTAACTAAATGGTGATCTTTACCGTATTTTTTTAAAACCTCAAGCTGCACTAAACTTAAAGCCGAACCCGTTATAAGATGGAATAATTCACCTAGGATAAAATTTTTTCTTTGATTCATTCTAATTGCTCTCATCATAATTGAAACCGCCAACATGCCCTTTCACGTTGTTTAGAAAAATACTATATAGGGACTGACAACACCTGGGAATATATAAAAAAATCTCACTTAAAAATATAAAAATTTAGTAAATTGGGTAGTTTCCTCAGAAGTTCGACCGGCGTCAAGTTTGCTCGAGATTTGATCTAAAATCCAAATTGTTAAAAGGACTTTTTCATGTTCAGATTTAAAAAAAATCACAATACCTTAAACGATTCAATTTACCTGTTTATTAAATAATTATACCTTTAACCAAATAAAAAACCACACTTTACTAAACGTGGCAAAACAAAATCCTGTAGTGTAAATTCAATCAGGTCTCAACTCATTTCGCAAGAACTTATATCCCTTTAATTTATAAATTTACTTATAATAAATATCCAACTAACTCCATAAAACCGTTTCCATCTAGTGATCTTATCTTGTTATTTGGAAGGGTTTCCTCTCCGTTTAGGATACAAGCGCCTTCCCAGATTGCCTGCAGTGGACCAATGATCGGCATTTCTTGATTGGGGAACAGAGCCTTTACGTGTAAGTTGATCGAAAATTCGGGGATCAAAATCTCCCATTCTATAGGATAGTTAGCATTAGTATCAGGGCTTTGCCAATATCTAAGTTCTTTAAATGCTACGTCTCTAGTAAAAAGGAGAATACCCTTCTTATCTATTAAATTAGCCATTGGAGAAAAAGTTTTCGTCGATTTATTCGAGCGCTGTTCATTTAAAAGTAGTTCGCGACCATCATTTAGCTGAAGACCAAACCAATTCCAGCCAATACCTGTCATCAACCCATAATCTCGTCCCCATTGATGATCAAACCAGCCCTGCCCTATTACATTCTCAGTTCCATTAGCTGTTTTAATTTGACCTTGAACAGTATTTCGGGTAAACGAATAATAATACAAATTATCCGGCTTACCATTGCCACCAATTAAAGAAATAGGCTTTAATGGGCTGAAATCTAGATTTATCTCAACATCTTTTTCAATTAAATGCACCCTAAAAGAATCTTCATTCTCACCATAAAACGATAATAGATTATCGCCGTATCTTAGTTTAGTGGGATTCCGTTCAATTGCTGCACACTTTACCAAATAAAAAAGGCACCGGTCTACTAATCCGATACCTTCAACGCTTATGCACCAATATGTCCCACGATCTAAACGCTTATCCAGCTCCTCTTTCACTTCCTGGCCTTGTCATAGGTAAAATCACTGTGAAACCACAGTAGACAAGCGTTTCGTAATACAGTTACCATTGAGGTAAATATCAACAGGATGCCAGATACGGTGATGCATGCAGCATACGAATAAAGGATGACATGATAAATACAGCACTTTAAATCAAGCAATCCATCATCATCGAAATGGCCGGCAACCGCAGTGATCCGATCGAGTAAATTCTGTACAGTCCCACCTTTGTACAGCTTGGACATTGAGCCGGAAATATCGAGCACTAAAGCAACCCTTGCAAGTACATTTGTAAGCTTTTTTTTCGAGGACAATACTCACTTTCTTCTTGAGCAGGCTAATTTTAGACAAGTTTATCTCAAGCGGTGGCTAAGCGGATACCGAGTTGTCTTCCTCTGGTTTACTATCTCGCCTCACCGATGAAGACTTAACAATACAAAAAGTTCATTCGTCCTATCTTATCACTGGCACTCTTCTCAACGACGAACAAAGATATATCGCAGTCTGGGGACCAACATTTATTTTATTGACATCATAGAAATAACTTCTCATTTCCTTTTCCCCCTGGCGTACAAATCCAAAGTAATCTCCACCTTCAGCCCATTCAATGAGATCCGTAAATAATCGGCGCTTTTGGTTATAATCGTAAAAAAGAATCTGGTCACGGGAAAGCCTGCCGGCCTCAGCAAATATACTTTGACGCAATTCAGAACTCAACCCATGCAGAACATAAGACGAGAGAACCAAGTCAAAACTTGCGTCCGGATGTGAATTACTCTTTTTCGTGCCTGGATTTCGAATTGCTTTAAGGACGAAATAAGGGACCCGTTTTCCATGCTTCAATAGTTCCCATATCAATGTATACCAGGGCGGGCCAGATAAAGCATCACGAGAAATTAAATTAGCTTACAAGCAGGCCCTATTAGGACGCTAGTAAGCTAAGGTATACGAATTATATTTGGCAACCGGCTGTGTAGTGGGTAATTCAATTGCCTTGGCGACAGGAACAATTTGTATAAAGTACTGGTTATCAAAGTAATTTGGAAAATCATTTTTGGAGACAGTAATTAAATTTCTATCTTGGAAAGCCATATAAGTTATTTCTCTACTTAAAAAAGATAACGTGTCCACTTTTGTGAAACTACTTGAGCTATTTAGATAATTGTCATAAACACTAATTGTTCTGGGATAAATATTATCCGCAGATTTTGTATTAGACGTATAAAACCTATTATATATTGAATCAAATGCTATATCAGTAAAGTGAGAATCCAATTTGGTAATATAATTTAAATCCTTATCAAATACATTGCCAATACCGTTAAATAAATATTGACCATCAGGAGAAAGGCGAAAATTACTATTTAGAAGTAGAATATTAGTATTTTGTTCGTTACGAAACATCAAATCATGAGAAGCTCCAAATACTGTTAGTAACATTGTAAACATAGACATTAAGAATACTTCTGGAATATAGATCTTCCTCAATCAAATATAATTTATCTCCTGAAACAATCAAACGAGGAAAGCCTTGTGAATCGAGAAGACGCTCACCTGGATAATACAAGTGTGAGTTATTAAGGTTTACGTTACTGGTGTAAGCCTCACTTATCTGAGTCGTTTTGTCAACAATTTGACCGGTGCTGCAAGAGAAGCTGTTAATTTTAATTCCATCTTTCGTATAGGCAGCAATATAAATATTACCACCCTCAATTGCTATATCATCCGGAATCATGTTAAGTGGGATTTCCTTTGTTAGGTTAAAGCTATTAGCATCAATAATGCCAACTTTTCCTGTTGATTCTTGACTAAGTGAATTTTGATTACCGCGCTGCATAAGGGTTACATAAAGTTCGTTATTGGCAAAGGCCATTCTTTCCGGCGGCAAATCCACTTGAATGAAAGAAACTGTTAAGGTCTTATAATTAACGGCATAAATTCTTCGGTTGGTATTGTCAGTTAAATAAATTACTGGTCTATTGGGATCGACTAGGGAATCAGTGGGTTTAAAATTAACAGGGATTACCGGACTAAGGGGGTTTGGCTGATTTGGTTGAAGAGCTGTGCCGACGTTAGAGGTTTCAATAACCATATAGCCATTGTCACCGGCTGTCATGGTAATAAGTTTACCATTTTGATAAAAAACATGTCGGACAAAACCATGGGCTGCAAAAGTAGAGTTTTGCTTGAATGTGCGGAAGCCGTAAGGATTACTATAGTCATAATTATAAGCTTTAACACGTACTTCGGCAAAAGGATTAGCCTAGAAAACTCTTGATTGGACACCAACGAGGCTAACAGCCTAATTGTTGTCTTCAATCATACTACAATAAATGATCGAGCCAATTAACTCCTAATTCTATCTGTTAAAATACGTCTAATAATTCTAGCCAATAACCTTTCTAAAGCAATCCAAAGATCAATCAAATATACTTTTTTACTTTGTTTATCCTTCATAATTTCAAGTTGTTGTTCATTTTTCCAGTCTAATAATCCAAACTTATAATACATTTCAATTCTTTCATCATCCCTCATAATTACCCCTCCTCATTGCTTAAAAAGCTAATACCTTAAGAGTGGTTAAAATATTAGTTTCTTAATATACTCTAATAATTTAATCTTTATAAAACTGTGTTAATTACAAACGTTGTCGATGTCTCCATTATCCCTTCGAGTTTCCATATATGGTCAAGTAATTTCGTCGTATCTTCTGGAGTTGAAATTCTAACTTTGACAACCATGCACCATTCTCCAGCTATCCTATGACACTCCTCCACTGTTATTTCAGGAATATCAAGGGTCGTAACTTCGTGGGCTATATAATCAAAATTACATTTATTTATCTTAATAAATATAAAACACCTAATACATGGACCAACTTTTCGCCAGTTTACTAATGCTCGATATCCAGTTATAACCCCCTCTTTTTCCAGATTTTCGATTCTTTTATGGATCGCTGGCCTTGACATATGTAACTTCTGAGCAATTTCTTCGTGGCTAATCCTACCATTTTTCTCCAATATCTTAATAATATCGATATCAGTATTATCCATTTCAATCCCTCCTTACATTATTTTAACATAACATTCATTTTAATAACTATTAGTAATTATCTTTTAAAAAAATTTTACTAATAGTAACTATCTTCTTAAAATTGCTTATCGATATCTCTTTGATAATTTAGATTTGGCAATTATTTCACGAATCTATTTACCAATCGTAAAAAAAGAACCACGGAAATTAAATTTTAAAACCTAATTTCCGTGGTTAAGTCTGTTTTGTCACTTTCAAGTTTCTCTCTAATTCTCGCTTCCGTTGGCTTTGTCGCAACCTGTTGCTGGGCATTGTTCAGGTCAATATTTCAAAGAATTTTCATTAAAAATGAGTTATCCCGATACTTTTGGGCTTAAGCTAATTAAAAAGTTTGGCCGTTTCCAAGGCGTTGATTTCTCCTTTATTACGGCCGGCCAGTCCATTTACATAAATTCCGTGATAAGCAATTCCGGCTTCCTCTAACCACCTGCACTGTCTGACTGCTTCGTCGGCAGTGTTTCCTTTATGGATACGAGTTAAGGTCTCATCATGACCGGTTTCAATCCCGATATACAAATGGTTAATCTCCGATGCCTTTTTAAGCCGTTATATCCTGCTCAGATTTTTCTCTTTTAAACTTGGCGTCAAGAAATCAATCACCGGATTTCGATACACTTCATGTGCTTCCGGATCCTTGACAGCAAGCTCTTTCATCTCCCACATTAGGTCCTTGAAGATTCTGTCCAGGCTCTCGTATAAAAAGACGATTTTATTGCCCCGGGCCTTTAAATACGCGGCATTAAGGTTCTTGTTCAGACGTTCAACCTGCTTGAAATCTATACTTTGCTTGATTGCGAGCAGCTCCTTCTGGAGTTTCCCGGCTTTGGCCTCGCTCTCCGTCTGGGACTTCCCGGACTCATCAGCCTTCCTCTTCAGGCTGTCGCGCTCCGTGCTCAGCTGGGTCATTTTGCCCGCTTGCTCATCCAGAGTCTTCTGGAGTTCCGCCTTTTCCTGCAGGGCCTGATCCCGCTCCTTAACGGCCTGGCTCCGCTCATTTACCGCCTTTTTCAGTTCGCGGACAGACATACTCTCGACATCAAGCTCGGCGATGAACTGCGCCCGCTCCTCCTCCGGGACTCCTAAAAGGATTAAAGCCTGACTATAATTCAAGTTCGGCAGCATTTGCCCTTGTACCTGCGTTCCGCCGTCGAGGGAGGGGGACGTTTGGGCGCCGTAGGCATCAAAAATGCGTATCAGTCTTTCGGCCGTGCTCTGGGAGTAGCTGACCGACTCTTCAAGCCACTTGCCCCAGTTCCCATTGGGAATCAGATTCCTGGCCTCCTTCAAACGCCGACCGATCTCAATAGCGCAGGTTAGGAGGATTTTCCCGGTCTGGTGTTTAATCGTGGTTATTTCAGCCGCAATCATGGGCGGCGTACAATACTATTGTATTGCACTGGAAAATGTATAAGGCAGCAAATGCCCCAAAAAGCTCGTAACTATAGGTTTTCGTCAACTAACCACGTTATAAAATGATCAATTAGTTCCAGCTTTTTCTTATCGCACAGCTTGATTTTTTGACTAATTTGAGAATGCAGGCTGTCATTCGTTTCTCTGACAACACCCAGCAGGAAGTAATCCGGCGTAATGTCCAAGGCATTACATATTTTAACCAATGTTTCGATACTGGGAATAGAATGATGGTTTTCTATGTTAGAAATGTGGTTATTGCTTAGTCCCGTGGCCTCCGCGACGTCATCCTGGGTGAGATTTAATACCTTACGCCTTTTCGCAATCCGTTCCCCTAATTCTTTGTAATCAATCTCCAAATCTTATCACCCTGTTTAACTTTATCAAGTATGAATAGTATTCTTAACAAAGTATAAAGGTATTTATACACTTGTATTTGTATTTTTATAGATATATAATGGGTAAAATACCTTTTTAGTTGTATCCAAATAGGTATTGGAGGAAGATATCTTGTTTACGATTGGCATTTGCGATGACAGGCCGTTGTGTCGTCAGCTATTAGAGGCATTCATTCATTTATATGAGGAAGAAAAAGAGTTCTTATTTGATATTCACCAATTTGGCAGCGGTGAAGAGCTTCTCGAAGAACTAAAAAAGCATGTCATGGTCTTTGACCTTCTGTTTCTTGATAACAGCATGAAAAAGCTGACTGGTCTCGAAACCGCCAAGCAAATACGGCAATACGATTCCATGTCAGCATGCAACATAGTATTTGTGACATCTGAAGATGATCATGAGCAATTCAGGCAAGTCCAGCCACTACAAGTAGTATGCAAGCCCGGTAGCCGGGAGCATATTGGTGCGATATTAGATAAAGTTCTGTCCAAAAGGGATAATAATATAATGCTTTCAAAATAAATCCAAAGATATTGCACCATATTGCCGCGAGTCATATAACATGTAACAAAATTGGTATAGCGGCCTTATTTCTTAATTGATTATTTACAACTCTCTTAACTGCTCTCGATACAGCCTTAATTCATCTTCATCAAAATCATCGATAGTGTCTTGCAGCACTAAGATCTTAGTTTTATCTCCAGGGATTTTACCGAGTACGGGAGTCGCCATCGATACATGATTGGCAAAGACTTTGGTATTAGTCTCCAGCTGTTCGATAAAGTATTTCAATTCTTGCACTCGTTCGTATTCGGTGGCTTCAACAAATTCACCCCTGAGCTTTTTATCATTACATATCTGTACCAGGTACGAGAACCAGGGAAGTTATCCCGATACTTTTGGGCTTCAGCTGATTAAAAAGATTGGCCGTTGCCAAGGCGCTGATTTCTTCTTTATTACAGCCGGCCAGTCCATTTACAATAATTCCGTGATAAGCAATTCCGGCTTCCTCTAACCGCCTGCATTGTCTGAGTTCCTTTATGGATACGAGTTAGGGTCTCATCATGACCGGTTTCAATCCCGATATACAAATGGTTAATCCCCAAGGAACGCAGGACTTTAAGTTCTTCGGTTGTTTTTGTTTTGATATTTGTTATCCGGGCATACATAGAAATCCTTTCGCAATGGGGCAAGTGTTCTATGATTTTCTCGGCAATACTTTTTAGTCGTTCGAAACTTAAAACAAAAGGATTTAATCTTTTCCCCATTAATTCCACCATTATCCTGCCACTCCTGCATGAATTAGAACAAAAAATACCCACCGCAACGCCCAAAACGCTCCGGTGAGTACTAATGTTATCATAAGTATAGAAGCTATGAAATTAATCAATTAACCTAAGTCTACATGAAGGGCACTCTATGTCCTCCTATGCGGCCAGAAGCAAGCTCGACCCAGCCTTGGGATTACAACTGATCGTTTAGCATTTTGACAAGCTTCTTTTTTCCATGGAAACCAGCGATCATGTCAACCACCTTGCCCCCTTTGAAAAGAGAGATTGTCGGAATACTAACGACAGAATAGTTGCTGACAATAGGACCATTATCATCCACATCGACCTTACCTACCACAATTTGGCCGAGGTACTCATCAGCAAGTTCATCGATGATAGGAGCTTCCATACGGCATGGATTACACCACGAAGCCCAAAAGTCCACTAAAACCGCTTTCTCAGATTTCAGAACCTCCGATTCAAAGTTTGCTGTAGTAAAAGTTTTAACGTTTGCACTTGCCATTTTGAAATTTCCTCATTAAAAATATATCTAAATTCAAACAAAATGGATCAATCAAGCACTCCGACAAACTCTAATCGCAGTCTCTTGGTCCTAGTAAAGAGGCAGTCGTTGAAATGGGTTTGATCCTTCATGTGACAGAACAAGCTAATCACTCAATCAAAACGCATTTCGTTTTTAAGCTAAGGCGTGGGTTGAGTGTGGAGAGTGCTGCCTTCCTACTTCTATAATCAGTTCTAACCCCCGTACGACCCATAAGCAGGGATGGAGTGAAAGCTTGCGCAGCGAACCATTGAGCAGAGTCGCGTTAAATTGCGCTAATATTACGAGGGGGCAGCGTGGCAATGGGACTTGTCCACGGATGGACTGATGTCGCGGTGCCCGAAGACACTGTAGCAAGAAGGTTTAACCCGTGCGAAGACAGTGTCTTCGTCGCACGTATTAGCCTTCTTGCAGGATGGCAAGGAGCGACGCACCTCAGGTATTACCCTGAGGTTTTGCCTAAGCTCTCCTCGTAATCTAGCGCAATAGCGACGGCGCTCTGGTGAGCGGAGCAAATTTCACTCCATCCCCTACTCACTATGTGGGCTAAAAAATTTTTAGAGGAGGCAATAATAAATGATTAACGAAACACTATTGGAAGTATTATCGCACCCTGCCGACGGAGTTGTGGCGATAGTGACTCAAGGTGCAGATGAGCCTCACGTCGTTAATACCTGGAACAGTTATGTACAAGTGACTTCCGATAACAAATTATTAATCCCTGCTGGATTCATGCATAGAACCGAAAAAAACATTACCGCAAATAACAAAGTACAGCTTACTATTGGAAACAGGGAAGTCCAAGGCAAGATGAATAAGGGTACGGGATTCCTAGTAAAAGGTACTGCTAGGTTTATTAAAAACGGTGAAGAGTTTGAAATGATGAAGAACAAGTTTGTCTGGATTAGGGCAGTTTTAGAGATCACCATCAATCACGCAATACAGACAATCTAACTTACATTTATGAATTTGCGGCTTGCAAAAGCAAAACCCTGTTGATTTCAAGACCAGCAGGGTTTTGTCTTTTATACGTTGTCTGGATAATAATCCTTTCAACACTGATGTTTTATCCAATTTACCATCTATAACTATGACCTATCTTTATCGTATCAGTTCTTTTTGATTCGCATTTGCTAGGCATTATCAATACTTAAACTCTATCGACTCCACTTTTACCAAAACCCGGATTCATCGCCTAGTTGGTAAATCGTAAACCTTCATTTCGGATAATTGTTACACCCTTTAAAATCTCCATATTTACCCTATCTCGTGATCAGCTCCTCACCACATTTGGGATAACTATTAGCGCCAATTTGGTTCGCTACTTAAGCTTTCTTTTTATGTATACCTTCGACATGCTGAGTTCTGACTTTTTTTTACGTTGGTCACCCATGAGTGGAAAATCTGGCATCCTATTTCTAATAGCTCGTATAACTGCAAACACTTTCTATTGCCTGAATTCTTCATTTTTCCGTAAAACCCTGCCAACAACTGTTCCTTTTTACAATATTCTTTAAATTATACACTATTAGCACGAACCTTCCGCTTGATAGTCTATCTTGCATAGCTTACTCTACGTAAAGCCTAACCCTCAGCTCAGAAAATTCTATGTTACCTCACTAAAAAACCAGCTCTCCTGGTTTATAGCCGGCAGGCAATTCCTCTTCACTTAAAAATTTGAAATTGTCATCACGCAGTATGGGTAAAAATACATCGTAGGGTATCCTGAAAAA
>NZ_AGAF01000092.1 GCF_000224515.1 Desulfosporosinus sp. OT
TGTGCGCACGTTGTGCGCTTCATATATATTTCCTAGAAATCATCGCTCCTGCGATGCGATGTAAGACAACCGACTAACCTCATGCGAAAGCCTCTGGGGGACAATAGCATGTCGGCAAAGTCAGGATTAGATAGCAATTGCTATCGAGTAGCCTGGCGAGTTAGGCCATATATGGTAAAGCCTGTGGGCTAAATCCGGGTCTGTGGCTGTGAGACGCTGCCAAACTAAACACTGGTATCAATGGGTATCCCCAATATGAAAAGGATTGGGTATAAGCAGGCCCATTGACGCACCTGCGGTAAGCAGGGCAACGACCAACCGGATACCTACGTATGGATACACTATATGAAGCTGTCAAACGTGACCTGCCTAAGTGCCACTTCGGCATAAGGCAGAGAGCCCTAATAGTAGCCCAACGGCCTTCTGTAATGGATGGCACATGGTGAAGGGGGGCAGTATTCTAAGTTCCAATTTTGAAAGGAGTTGCTTTGAATGGAGCAATCAAAACTCGTAGAAAGACTGGAAGGTTATCGCCGTCGAAACAGTGCCAACCATTGCTATGTTAACGGTGACCTTTACCGATTGTTCTACAGCAGAGACCTGTACATCATCGCCTATAACTCTGTCAAGTCCAACGCCGGAGCAGAAACCTCCGGTGCTGATGGCACCTCCTTGCATGGCTTTTGCGAGGAATGGATTACGGAACTTATCGCCTCCATGCGTGACGAGTCCTACCAGCCTCAGCCAAACAGAACAACGATGATACCTAAACGCAATGGTAAAATGCGCAAGCTCAGCTTTCCCAACGGAAAGGACAAGCTCGTTCAGGAGGCAACCCGCATTATCCTAGAGTGCATCTACGAACCTACCTTCTCCAACCTCTCTCACGGCTTCCGACCAAAACGGTCTACTCAAAGCGCCATAGCCGAAGTAGAAACATGGAAAGGTACGATTTGGTTTATTGAAGGAGATATCTCCGCCTGCTTTGATGAAATCGACCATCGCACACTTGAGACAATGCTTCATGAGCGTATCAGCGACGAACGTTTTATCCGGCTTATCAACAAGATACTCAAAGCCGGCTACTTCGACATGCAGCACATCTACCATGGAACCAAAACTGGAAATGCACAGGGTTCCTGTTGCAGTCCCATACTCTGCAACATCTATCTCGATAAGTTGGACAGATTTATGGAATCCATTATCGAAACAGAGACCTTAGGTGGCTATCGCAGACAAAACCCTGATTATGCCAAGGCAAGATACCTTTACAAAAAGGCCCTCAGCAACGGCAACGACCCAAAGACCATTAAGCACCTGAAATCTGAAATGGAAAACCTTTCGTCCAGTGACCGATTCGACCCTAATTTCCGCAGAGTAAGGTATGTGCGCTACGCCGACGATTTTCTGGTCGGCCTGATTGCTCCCAAGGCCTATGCAATCGCCTTGAAGCAGAAAATCAAGGAATTCCTGAAAAACGAACTCTGTCTAAGGCTAAGCGATGAGAAAACTAAAATCACACATGCCACAGATAATGACGTGTCCTTTCTCGGATATATCATCCGCAAAGGTGCTGTCAAACACAGCAAATTTCAAAACAACCCTTTTGATTCAACCATCCGTGTTTACATGAATACGGATGGTATTTTGAAAAAGCTACGTGAAAATGGTATGTGCAAAGGCAATGGCTATCCCATTGGTATTACTCGCCTCCTTAGAGAATCTCCGGAAGAAATCATCAAATACGGCAACCAGGTACTTCGCGGACTCCTGACTCAACAGCGCGGCTGTTCCAATTTCTACGAGGGCTCGCGTATCCAATACATTGCGCAGTTTTCAATAGCTAAAACTTTGGCTCGCAAATTCGACATCAGCCTAAAGAAAGTGTTCGCCCGATACGGTAAAGCTCTCATGGTCAACTACCAAAATGCCAAAGGTAAAGCCTGCTCAGTCCGTATGGCACTGTACAAATCGTTTGCGAGACAAAAGAAGTTCTTCGCTAATATCAAGTTGGCAGTCAAATCGTTCATCTTCCTGCCCGAGTACAACTTGATGAATCCGCTTGTACGTGTCTGCTACATCTGCGGTAGTCCGCACTCAAATGTCAGCATGTATCACAGGAAAACGAAGAAGAAGCTCGTCAAGCCCTATTCACCGATTGTCACTGTCATGCTGGCCATTAATCGGCGTCAAATACCCCTTTGCACACACTGCTTTGCCAATGCCGATGCTGACAGGTTCCAGCTCAATCAGTTAAAGCGACGATAACTCATTTAGAATATGGAGAGCCGTATGCGATGAAAGTTGCCTGTACGGTTCGGGAAGGGGCGGGTTACTTTGCTAATCCGCCTATTTCATT
>NZ_AGAF01000091.1 GCF_000224515.1 Desulfosporosinus sp. OT
ATGCTGCCGTATTTCGTGCTGATCTATATAGATTTCTATTTCCTTCTGCAGCCTGAGCACCTTCCGGTCATGATCCGCCACCGCTTCGGCAATCAAATCAATCCTGCGGAAGATGGTCTTGATCCGTACCATGACCTCCCTGAGGTTAAAGGGCTTAGTAATATAATCATCAGCCCCCAGCTCCATGCCCAGGATTTTATCCACATCATCGGCCCGGGCCGTCAGCATGATAACCGGAATGATGTAACTGGCCGTAATCCGTTTGCAGACCTCAAGGCCGCTGATATCCGGCAGCATAATATCGAGCAGAACCAGATCCGGGACAAACTCCTGCACTAAGGCGAGTCCTTGTTCCCCGCTTCCGGCAACAATTGTTTTAAAGCCTTCGTTCTCCAGGCAATGGGCCAGAATATCGGCTATATTTTCTTCATCTTCAATGATGAGTATGCTTTTCTTTCCCAAATCGATTCCTCCCACCTTCCGAACTTATCCATCTGTCTAGTATACCACAGGCTTATTGCCGTCTTGCGTTCAGTTGTTGCCAAGTTGTTTCCTGCACCTCATGAATGTCTGATAGGCACAAAAACACCCTCCAAACCCGTAAGTCAGGAGGGCTTTTATGACAGATTACGAAGGTAACCCCAACAGGAGAAATTATCTTAGCAATTAATTGTTTTACCCCATTTACAACACTATTTCCGTGGCTATGGAATCTTTGCATCAGCACTAGACTTTACTAAGTTGGTAGCCATAAATTACAGAACCGGGTAGAGACTTTTTAGTCTTGGATAATTTTCATGTAATCCTTTATAATCGTTAGTGCTATTTCCATTTCTATTGTCGTTCCGCAGCGGTACCTGGAACCTACGCGGAACGACAACAAAAAATGACATCCTACAAGCATGTTTCGCCGAGTAGCGCGATGACCGGAATCTGCAGGTAGCCAAATTTACACGTTCAAATACATCCTTCGCCTTGTTGCCGGATTCATTCGGAAATGCCGATTTATATTCCACCATTTCTTCAGCATCCAGCAGGTCGTATCGTTCAGTTCGCCCAACTGCGAAAAATATGCCCGGTTCTGTTTCTGCGTTCTCTTTGTAAAAAGCTTCAACCTCAAAGAGTCGATATTCGCAACATGCCCTAGATTATGGAACTTGCAAGGGCGACGCTCAGAAGCGGCGGAAACCTCCCCATATTGACGGTCAACAATTTTCAGGAGGAAAAACAATGAATAAAAATGACTATATTATCCGTTTAGAAACTCCCGCCGATTACCACGAGGTGGAAAACCTGACCAGAGAGGCATTCTGGAATGTATATCGTCCCGGTTGCTCGGAGCATTATGTTCTTCATTGCTATCGCAATAGGTATGATTTTGTGCCGGAGCTTGATTTTGTTATGGAGAAGGACGGTAGAATCATCGGTCATGTGATGTATGTACGCACGACACTGCAAACTGATGATGGATGAGATATTCCAATTATGACATTTGGCCCTATCAGCATAAAGCCAAAGTATAAGCGGAAGGGCTACGGTAAAGCGCTGCTTGATTATTCTTTGGATAAGGCGAAAGCACTCGGCGTAGGAGCCATTTGCATAGAAGGAAATATTGACTTCTATGGCAAATCCGGCTTTGTTGTTGCCAGTACGAAAGGGATTCACTATTATGCAGAACCAAGAGATTCGGAAGTTCTATACTGTCTACTCAAGGAACTGAAGGATGGCTTTCTTGAAGGTATTACCGGCACGTATCACACACCGCAAGGATACTTCGTTGATGAGAATGAGGTTGAAAAGTTCGATTCTCATTTTCCAGCAAAAGAAAAAAGGAGCTTCCCGGACAGCTCTGGTAACCAAATCAAACGAAATTGAAGATGAGCATCTGTCAAAAATGGCAGGTGCTTTTCTTATGCCCATTTTTGGAGGTGATCTCATTTGAGTATATTTTGTCGTTTCCGCAGATACCATCACCTGCTACTTCGGCGAGGGTCCATTTACTATTTTTTAAAGCGGTATTATACTAAATTTAGGTTTTTAATAAGGCGGTGGTTTTATGAAGCTATGCATTGTAAGCGCCGGAATAGTCGACGAATCATATTTTTAAGAATGAGGAGAATTACTATGACTGTTCCGGAGAACAAAATATATCCAAGAAATGACCATGAAACCGTTTATTTGAAAAACGTAATTAAAGACCCAAATATTCTTGTAGGCGATTACACTTTTTATAATGATTATGTTAACGACCCTACACAATTTGAAAAAAACAATGTTCTGTATCATTACCCTGTAAATCAGGAAAAATTAGTTATTGGTAAATTTTGTTCCATTGCTTGTGGTGCTAAGTTCATTTTTACTAGCGCTAACCATGCGCAAAAGTCTCTTTCCACCTTTCCGTTTCCTATCTTCGCGAGTGAGTGGGGATTGGACTGGAAGAACGTTACGGATGCGTGGGATAACAAAGGTGATATCATAATTGATAATGATGTCTGGATAGGATACGAAGCCATCGTTATGCAGGGAGTGCATATTGGTAACGGTGCAATTATCGGAACCAGAGCAGTTGTTACTAAGAATGTCCCTCCGTATACAATAGTAGGCGGAATTCCTGCAAAAGAAATCAGAAAAAGATTTGATTCAGAAATTATCGAAACCTTACTGCGGTTACAGTGGTGGGATTGGCCTTACGATAAGATCCAACAGCATTTAACTAATATCATGAATGGAAATCTCAACGCATTGCAAAATTAGGTTAATATAAATCGGCTTAAGAAGCGCACTGTAAACAGGGCGCTTTTTTACGTCCTGTTTGAGGAGGTATGGGCCACAAATGGCGGACAATTTCGGCCTGAAATCGGCATCGAGGAAGCGTACGAATAACCTCGGTGTATCTCGGAACGAAATATCTGGCTACGGATGCGCTAACTTTTTTGATCCGTTTATTAACAACAAGCTTGTTAATCACCGCTCCTGACGGCATATTTTAATCAAGCTAGTGGTTGCTTTCTTCGCTTTAGTGAGAATCGTTCAATGGCATTAGCAATCCGCATGAATGTAAAAGTTTTGGAGAAGTTGAATCATCATAATGATGCCGACAAGGAAAATCAAATCATTCAAAGTCTCGATGAAATCGTGCAGGATGGGATTCACCAACTACGTGAAACTGTATATCAGCAAAGTACAGGCGCAATCTATGTTACGCCATCTCATCAGTTTCCCTTAGGAGGTATTCTTCCCGCGTCGCGCCGTGCCGCCTGATTCGCTTTGCCAGAGAAAACGATCTTTATATCATCGAAGATGATTATGACAGCGAATTCCGATATAGCGGAGAGCCCATTGCTCCCCTTCACACTATGGACCCGCAGCGTGTAATTTATGTTGGTACCTTCAGTAAAGCAGTTTTTCCAGCGCTGCGGATAGGCTATGTAATTTTACCCTATCCGCTTCATTCGCGCTGGCGTGATCTGCGAACCCATGCGGATGTACAAAATCCACCCTTTGAGCAGGCTACCTTGCAGAATTTTTAAGGACACGCAAGTTGGACAGGCATATCCAAAAGATGCGTAAAATTTACGGCTAGCGCCGAAAGGTGTTGTTAGAGTCACTGGAAGAAGCTATGGGCAGCGACTGGATTGCTTATGGAGATTCCGCCGGGTTTCCAATACCAGTTTCAGTTAACTCTTTTATAGTCTTTCGAAGTTCCTCCAATCCTTTGGTCACATTAAACTGTATATATTTTTCCGGAGAGCCTTCGACTATGGATATTTTGAGAACTATTGAGCTACCAGTGGAAATGCTTTATTCATATTAGCGGCCAGAGCGTGTTTATTCAGTTGGATTTTTTCCGAATCGTTCAGATTGTTATAACCCTTTTGCAATAACTGCTTCATTTCAACAACATAATGAATAACATAAGAAATGCATATTGTGTACGCTACGTACATATTATACAATAGGAGGTGATAAACATGGTTCCGAAAAAGGAGTGTGTAATTATGCAAGAAGTTATTAATGCCACAGATGTCAGGAGAGATTGGGGAAGTTTTATTGATCATGTTGTGCGTTTTAAGCCCTCTTTAATAAAACGGAATAGAGACTATCTTGCAGCTATATCTCTGGAGCATTTGGAAGTTGTTTTATCACCGTATAGGTTCACTCTTGAACATGAAAAAGAGGTTGACGGCAGCTTAAGTGGTTCTCTGAAAGAGCTGGATATCATGACTAATGCTGCAAGTTTGGAGGCGTTAAAAACAGAGATTGCCAAAGAACTGATTGAATATGCCCAAGAATATATGGATGAGTTCGCTAAATATTATGGGGCTCCCAACAGAAAGCCTCATTTCCCTTATGTTATGCGGGTGCTGATCCAGAAAGATGAGGATGCAGTAAGAGGTTTGCTCGATGCCTAGCTGGAGAGAATTAAAGCGATTTTGTGAACGAGATGGCTGGGAGCTATACAAAGATACAGATCATTGTTTTTATCGGAAAATAATGGATGATGGAAGCTTAAAACGCACCAAAATTTCCAAGGGGACAGGTGAGATATCTCCGCGGTTATGGAAGGATATTTTAAAGAAGCAATTGCAAGTGGATGAAGGTTACTTTAATAGAATGATCTAGATAGTCCCGAAGAGGATGTTTTTTTCATTAAGTAGCATTCATTTGATTGTTCTCTATATCACTATTTATTGCCAATCACTTGGTCAATCAGCTTCAAAAGATAATCCAGAAAATC
>NZ_AGAF01000090.1 GCF_000224515.1 Desulfosporosinus sp. OT
ATTTAATTGGGCTATCCAATTTGATCATCTCCAAACATATAATCTATAAGATAGAACGTTTGTTTTATTATAATTCTATGTTACTAGAATAGCAATAAAAAATCTACTTGCCAGTATCTATAAAATGATTACCCAACCTACAACACCTTGGCGGAAAATAAGAATAGCGCATAATCCGAGAAACTTCCTCCTCCATATTTCGCCTGTATTGAGTTAAAAAGAGGGGGCGAATATTATTCTACCCCTCCTCGCCATCAGAGTTTTCAGTGCAAATTATGGCCCTGTCCTGGCCTTTTACATCTTTAAGCTTAATTAATAAATTCCTGTTCAACTCATAGAGCATTTTAAAGACTGGATCCGTCTCCTGTTCAATCATTTTAGCGTAATTAGCTATGCGTTTATCGATAATCATACGTCCTCCCACGCTAATTCCTTTATACCTCACCTCCGGCACTCTTGAAAGTATTTCAATCTCTCATAAAGTACCGGAACGTCTTCATTGGTTACGTTAAACCCTTTTTCTCGTAAAGACTTAATTCGATTTCTAACAATTCCGATTTTACTATCCTAAATCCTGATCTCTTGGCCGGATGTATGGTCATGCCCCACTCCCTACTTCTTGTCCATCCACTGCTCGTTCTAGGTCTCTCCAACTGGGCTGGGTATAGATGGCCGTAGTATCTATTCTTGAGTGTCCCAAAAGCGCAGCAACCGTCACAATGTCCACACCTGAGCGTAATATCTTCGTGGCGAAGGTATGCCGGAGCACATGTGGTGTTACGTTACCCGGGTCCAATTGTGCCTGATAGGCATATTTTTTTATCAGCTCCTGAACGGTCCTAGGAGCAAGATGACTTCTACCTGAGCCAGGAAAAAGATAATCGCCCTTAGACCTTGCTAGCCAAGGCCCGATCATTCCCCGTCCATCCGAATTGATCGGAACCTCCCGGCGCTTCATGCCTTTCCCATTCCGGACAACGACCTTTCCTTTTCGTTCTCCAATTTGGATATCTTCCGGCCTGGTGGATACAGCTTCACTTACCCTAAGACCCGCGTAGAGCATCAAACCTATGACTGCGCTATCACGGGCATTCCCTTCCCTGGCTACAGCTCGCAAGAAACGAGATTCCTCCACACGTTCTAAAGACTTCGGTGCTCGCTTTGGTTCGGAAAGATGCCGGGGGAAAACAGGCAGATCCTTAATCTCCCCTTCCTTCTTCGCCCATTGCAGCCAGGCACGGATCGCTGCCAAGCGACGGTTAATCGTGGAAGGTTTCAAACCACGAACGGTCAACATATGGCTAAGATAGTCTCTTAGATCCAAGGTGGTTACAATACCACCAGCCAACGTTTTACCGTCCGATTCTTTAAACCAACGGGAGAAATCCGACAAGTCCTCACCATAGGCCCTAGCCGTCGTTCGTCCAAGAGTGTCCAAGAATTCCTTTTGAGTATCCAGAGAACCATCTAATGTATCCAAAGGCACTTTGGCAGTATCTAAAAACTCGTTCATAGGCTCCCTCCATGTTATACGCTATACTTTTCTTCCTATAATAAAGCCGGAACCCCGCATTCTCTTGTTTGGGTCCCGGCTATTTTCCGCGCCTAAGAATCATTATGCGCGAGTATTATCAGCGTGTCTTTCTTTTTTTCCCAGCAAAACATCTAGCCAACTTTTCAACATCTTGTGTTTGTCCAAATTCTATAGACTTGAAACCCCAATGAGTATCTACGATCCGAATAGACTTACCGAGCGCAGCCTGCCTTGCCCTGAACATCAAATTTCTTTCATCCTCTTTCATTAAACTCACCTCTTTCCGAACAATTTAACGAATTTAGAGACATATAGTTCTACTTTTTGGCCAAATTACGTCAGCAGCTGTCCCCGATCCGGTGTTCATGAAGAACCGGCACGAGAATAAACTCACTAAAATTCCGAACAATGAGACTTAAAGAAGGGGACAATGTCTTACCGGATTTTGACCTATTCTTTGATTTTCAGTCCAGCCGACAAGTACATCTCCCATCGTGCCTTTGGCTTTTAGAATAAACTTTTTATCTTCACGCCAATCAGTTGACATGCGATATAAAAGACGTTCAGGAAATATACTTTTCAGCATTCCAAAGACATCACCATCCGTCATATTAGATAAAGTTTCATGCACTAAAACAAGATCATATGGAGAATTTTTATTCATCCTCAATCTCCATTCCTTCCGTCAGCATTTTGACGTATCTCTCATCCGTTTCATCCTGGCTCAAATAATCCGTTCGACCCTTTAGGGCTTTACCCGATAAAAATTCATTTCGAGCATTAATAATCTCGGTTAGGAATTTGTCAAACTCCCTTTCCGTTGACGGGAATTGGACGTTTCTGACGATGTTATCTGTGTTGTAGAGTTTACATGCAAAGAGCTGTTTAACCTTCATAGATGGCAAATATAATCGCCTAAGGAGTTTTTCTCCAGAGTAGTCGTAAACGTTATAAATAAACGATCCGCCTGCCTTACGACAATCCACTAAGATATTGGTCAAGTTTCTGACACGGCTATCTAGGTTCCGTATGCTAGGGGTCGTTAAAAACATTGTGTGATGCAACTTCCGAAAATAGAAGAAAAACTGAGTCATATAAATGTTACTACCCTTACTGAAAAGCCGCGAATCTAAGTTTACGTGGGCTTCATCCATGATCCCGATGGAGTTAGGCGAACGAGCGACATTATAAAAATCCTTATAGTTACCTAACTCCTTAGATCCTTTTAAACCATAGTTAGAATACAGATCGACAGGCACTCCCGCTGCACGAGCTTTGGACTGAAAGTAATGAGCTAACACACTCGCCCCAAATGTTTTACCGTCCCCAAGGTTGCCCTGGAAGACCCAAAGGTACATTATTTAGATCCTCCCTTGAGGGCATTGTTCATCATGCGCTTATCAATGAATTGTCCTGTAAAGTAGGCATTGATAACCTCAATGAACGTGCTGGGGAACGTTAGATTTTTAGCCATGTTCGTAATCGTCGAAATGATGGGTTCATAAGCCTTATGTCCCCTTTGCGCTTGCATATACCGCAAGTAAGCAATTCCCTGCAACTGATAAGGGCTCAATGGGGTCCCGTGTTTCTCCATGAAATTTAGAACGGATACAAGTTCACCCGACGAATTTGCGAATAAGTCACCAGACATAATATCTTGTAGTGATTTACCTCCGGAATCATTATCAGCCATCTTTTCAATCTCCTTCATTAGTGATGTAAAACAATAATCGTAATTACTAAGATAGCGGCCATCACAAAAAACGGTAGGTTTAACTTGCTTTGTGTTCCAAAGTTAAACATATTCTTAAGCGCAACGTTTTGTTCTAGCTCGGCGATCCGTTCACTTTCAGCCAAGTAATTACCTTCCCATCCATAAACAAATGCCCGTCCTCCCCCAGGATAATAACGCACTTCTGCATCTGCTCGGGGTAACTTTAGGGATCCGGCACTAACCGATTCCTCATCAAGATCTAACACCCCTAAGACTTGAATTTCTGTTTGAGATATCAAAATAACATCGTCATTTGATTTTGACTTTGACTTTTTTAAGCCAGGTATGATCATCCTCTGCTACTCCTTCCATTATTGAACAAACGATTATAGAGATATAGACAGGGCAAAATTACACTTGCAACACCCGTAGTAATACCAGCTGCAGCCTGAAAAAAGAATTGAAATGCCATTCGCTTCACCTCATGAACACCTTTTCCTTTATTATCCTGCTGTAATGCGCGGCGTACAATGAACAAAAACTGTACTCTTTTTGTTATAAAAAAAGAGTGGAAACCTCCACCCTTTTACCAAACTAATTAACGCTAATCATAAGAAAACTCAATTGTCTTACCTATCTTTTTAAATCTGGTATTTCGACTTTTATCAAAAACGAGATTGGTTCTTTGAGGTCGCCCGTCTTCTGTTCTATCCATTTTTGAGTCGTAGGAGATATATACCTTGTCCTTAATTTGATGAACTTCGCCATTCATTGCTTCAGTCAACAATCTAGTTATTCGCTCGTTTCTTTTTGCTGGAGCCTTAGCACCTATCATATAGGATGCTAATTCCTTTTTAGTTGATTTTCTCTTGGAATTAGTTCGAGTCGAAGAGTTTTTTGCAGATTTACCCTTTCCCCTACCTTTTTTAGGATTATAATTCGGGAATATCTTCTTTAATCCTTTCTCTATTAGCATTCGAGCTCCTATTATGCCAAAAACAAGTGCATATATCGGAGCCAAAAGTTGAATAACGGTAAACGTTTGATTTAACACATCACTTGAATTTGTATGAAACATTTTTTCAACACCTCTCTATAACTAACAATTAGTATTACGTGAAATAACTCTCTCTGTAAATTGTAAACCAACCACGGCCGAGAAAAGTTTACAATAGTCTTTTCTTACCACCATTTCACACCGGATTTAAAGGCTAAGTACATATCAAATGTTTTTCTGACGATCAGTACCATCAGAAGTAAAAAGGCACTGGATACAATGGACCCAACAAGCATCTGCCATCCGGACCCCATCATAACTATTGGTCCTAAAAAGTAATTCAAATTGAGTCCCCGACCAGCCACCAGGGATATCTGTCCTAAATAAGACAGTGCACCTTGCAAAATAGTTTCCATAGGGAACAAAATAGAATCTACGATAGAATGCATAACCTAATTTCCTCCGTTTCCACCGGCTATCTTTATAACAGCATAAGCGGTAGCCAACCAAACAAACGTCGCCATGATATACGCTATTGTGTTAAATCCAGTTTGGCTTATAAATCCAGTCACTGTGTTGAAACCCTGTTGATAAGCTCCGGGTAAGGCATAATATGATGTGCTCCCAGAAAACCCCATAAGGCCACTAAACGTATTAAGAACGCCACCGAAGATAGCAAATACGACAGATAAAAGGCCTATCACCACTTTGATAATAAGTACGATGACCTCAAAAATATTCGTAATGAGGTACCAAATTCCACCTAAAAGTAAAATAATAGGCCCAAACAGGGCTGTGAAAAAGCTTTTGATGGCGTTGAATAGCCCCAAAATAATGCTACCAAACCAGTGGGCTATAGAGATGAGGCCATTAAGTAAGCCTTGGAATATCGATTGAAAAAAAGCATACATCGGATTTTACCTCTTTCGATAGTTTATTGAGGTGGAATTGGTTCTTGCATGGTATAAGGCTGATTCGGTGAAATAGGCGTTTGTGGTGCGATCGGCGTTGAACGTTGTACCGTCGATGGCTCAAGTGGAGCATCCATGGCCACGGGAGACTTTGTAAGCGGAGGATCCATAGCCACCGGGGATGTTGTTAGCGGTGTTTGTTGTGTTACTGGAGATTGAGGAGGTAAGGGATTTTGTGATCTTGCTGGAGTCTGTGGCGTTAAGGGTGCCGTAATCGGCACAGGACTATTACTTGGCTTAGGATTATCATGGGGCATAACGAGAGTGCTTGGATCAGGCATCGCAGGTAGAGGACTTGGACTATCGATATAAGGCGGTAATTGCGGGACAGGTATAAAGCCATTGTAAGGGTCTCTATCCGGTTCTCCCGGAATGAAAGGTACGGTAGGATCAAACGTAGGCACCGATCCAAGACTACTTGTGCTGAGTGAACTGGCCGACCTAGGAGTGGTAATGTAATCTGAGAGATCTTCTAGCGTAGAGTTAATGCTATCTAAGGTATTGTTTGTCGTGTCTTGTTTATTAAGCATCTGATCAAATTGATCTCCTAAATTCTTTAAGTCTGTGTCGAGAGTACCTTGTTTTGCTATAATGGTAGTCAACTGACTACCTAACGCATTCACTGCGTTTACAACGTCTCAAAGGGTACTTTCACAAAGCTCAGGTTCTGGATCAGGGTCTGGATCCGGATCGGGGTTTGGGTCTGGATCGGGGTCTGGGTCTGGATCCGGATCCGGATCTGGGGGGACATAATTCGTTGGTGAAGTAAAATTGACAACAAAGTGATCTCCTACCGCATTCGTAGCGGAAAATGACGATACATAAATATAATTATCTTCTCCATTTGGATAAATTTTAAGATATGCTAGTGACGGGCTACCTGATGGTGTTATTGTGGTATTAATAATTGTTTCAGCATAATACCACATAACTGGCTCAGCCCAACTATCGTACATGACTTTTAAATTAGATTGAGCGGCGTAACCTTTCAAGGTGATTGAGGTTATTTTGCCAAGCCCAGGATTCGCCGTGTCTGCAACTATTCTATTAGCTGATTCAACCTCAGATGTGCTTGAATGAACAAAAACAGTCGCTGGCCCGCCATCGATGACCGTTGCTGCTAGTACCGTTGAGACATTAATATTGGTTGAAATTAGAAGAGTCATCACAATTGTTGCTAATAGTTTACTAACTCTCATAAACCTATCTCCTTCCAAGAGTGACTTTAAGGTTATTTGATATCATTAGCGCGGCTGTTATCCCAAACAAGATCTCCAGGTACATTTTCAAATCAGGAACATAAGTGAATAGTTTGCTTTTCAAGTTTGTAACGTTCATAGCGGGTGCTGAGGGTTCCGTTTGTACTGATATATTAGTGCCTTGACTCTGCTCACCGTCCGGCATAACCGTCACGATGGAAATTTGATAGGTCGTATTCGGGCTAAGGCTTTGTATGATATAGGACGCTTGATAGCTCTGTCCAATTTGTTGGCCGTCGATAGAGAGATCATAACTCGATGCGCCGGGTACCGGCTGCCAAGATAACCAGACGGTATCTGCGGATTTATTGTAGAACTGTACCCCCAATGGTGCTGGTACGGTGCTGATCGTAAAGGAAACAGGCTGGGATTGAGGTCCTTCCCTGTTATCGTTTGTGGCTGAAACAGACACGGAATGACTTCCTGCGGCCAGATTATTTAATGTAGCCGTTTGCATGCCCGTTTGAGTCTCAGCTGTCGTCATAACTTGACCATCTAAGAAAACCGTGTATTGGGTTATGTTGTAGATCTTGGCCAACGGCTGCCAAAGAAGTTTGGCCGTGGTGCCTGTCGTAGTCACTTTGGGAACTGAGGGTTCTATCGGTATCGGAGGTAAGGTTTTAAAGTTTACAGTTGTGGATTGAGGAGAATTACCCCCGGTATTATTCGCAATCACAAAGACGGAGTAATCGGTATCACTTGTAAGTCCTACTATAGAGGCTTTAGGACTATTAGATCCGGAGTAAACCTGATCGTTTATGTAAACTGTATATTGTAGTGCTGACGTTACAGCGGGCCAAGAGACTTGTGCTGTGGTATCGGTTACTGCAGATACTGAAATATCCGTCGGTTTTGAAGGCGGCGGGGATGGTACGATATTAACGTCAGTCTCTGTAACAATATTAACGTCGATTACTTCCGCATACGCGGGCAAAGCACCCCATAGCATAAAGATCGACATCATGACCGCGCAAAGATACTTATTCATAATCTCCATCCCTTTTCATTAATTTTTTAACAAAAATGCTTTCGCTGCCGCTAAAAGCATCGGACTACCCTTTAGTGCTAGCGCTAGGGCTAGTAAACCGCCCGCTGGAGCTATCACTAATCCAGCATTTTCCAAGATATCACCCGTCATTTTTGTGGCACCAGGAGTCGTAAACTTTGATATAGAGACCCTGACAACGTTGGAAGGATATTGCTGACTGTTGTAATTTTGGATGATCTGGACCTGATAGGTGCCTGGATTCTTAGTTAGGGTATAAGGGCTGTTGGATACTAAATCGACCTCTTCTCCATCGACTACGATAGTGAAACTACTTCCAAGGCCGGTCCAAGTTAGCTTTATATTACCATTATCAACCATAGCCTTAAGTACGGGATTGGGAATCGTTGCGGTCACGTTTAGCGGCTGAGAGGCCGTGCTCTCGCCCCATTGGTTGATGGCAGTAACGGTCATAGAGTAGGTCGATCCGTCCGTTAGATTACTGAATTCAAAGGATGGATTAAAAAGAAAAGGTTGCGATACATTTCCTGTTAGTGTTCCGTCAAGATAGACGTTATAACTGGTGGCGTCAGGCTGCTTTATCCAATAAAGAGTGCAGGATGTTTGAGTGATATTGCCCGCGCTCAATCCGGTAGGGGGTGAGGGCGGTATTCCTAATGTTGTTATGTTAACCGAATTTGAAAGTGGGCTTTGACCGCAATCGTTGACTGCGGCAATTTGAAAGCTGTAATTAGTGCTTGGAATCAAGTTATTGATAAGATAAGTGGTGCCCATTGTTGTTGCTATCAGATTACTGTTTTGGTAGATGGCATAACTTGTTGCTCCACTACTAGTTGACCAAGATAAATTAAGAGAATTAGTCGATAAAGAATTACTAGTAACCGTAACAGAATCCGGAAGAGCGATAACAGCATAATCCAAAATGGAAGATTTCTGTCCTTCTCCAGATGAATTTACAGCAGAAACTTGAAAAGAATATAATCCAACAGAATAATTCGAAAAAACCCAAGAGTTAGAAGTTGGCGAAGCAATAATAGACGAATTGCAATAAAGATTGTAATTTAATACTTGATCGGATGAATCAGAGGCAGTCCAAGTTACAACACCATTAGGATCACCAGAGCCAGAAACAACAAGACCAACAACTTGTCCTGGCTTCGCTAATACAATATAAGTGGCAGGAACACTAGGAGCAGATTCACCAATATCATTAACAGCAGTAACTGTCAGATTATGACTTCCTACAGAAAAATTAGAAAACGAATAAGATGAACCAGTCACACCGGATGTAACCAATGTCGAACCATCATAAACATTATAAGAAGTAGCACCAGGAATTAAACCCCAACTTAAAACACCATTACCGCCCGAACCAGAAACATTAATACCAGAAGGAACAGAAGGAATAACAGGAGCATTACTGCTAGAATAACAATCAAATTCAAAGAGCTTACTACTGTCATTTCCGGTATAAAATATAGTAATCCATGCAATACCATTAGCATTAAAATGAGTAAGCCCATTTTTTCTAATTTGAATAGAATACATAAGATACATTGAAGAATTATAACAATTTAATTGAAACATAGGCGATGAAGCATTTATATAAAAATCAGTTAAATTATATGTAGAAGGTAATCTATACATAGTATTACTACTATTTGAGAAATTTGCATAAGTACTTAAATCATTATCAGTAGCATTTGCAATATTAGGAACCTGAGATGACCAAGGCTTTACACCCCCTAAATAACCACCGTCATACGCAAAAGCAGGTAGTATGCTACTAAAAACAAAACACAAAGTTAAAATAAATAATAAAATTAATTTTCTATTAATCAAATAAGTATTAATGCGGCGTCTTCCACCAGCCTTGCTTTCCATAAGTCACCACCCCATAAGCTGTAATTGGTATCCAGGTTAAAAAGAACACTCCTGAGGTTACAATATATTGCCAGGCCCTTCTATGTTTTACTTTCTCAGCTGCCAGCGGAAGGATATAAAAGACCGGCGTTGTGATTAGCACTGTCAACAGGTAATTAAATCCACCCGCAGAAAATGAATAGGCAAACGAAGCAAGAATAATAAGTTGCATGGGCAGCCACATAATAGCATCAAAGGCCCGAAGCGCTTGCCCGTAATTCCCTTCAAATAAATTCTTTATAATATAAGTCGCTAGATTCGGTAGGTACTTAATACCAACCTGTGTCTGCCCCCGGATCCACCGGAGCCTCTGCTTCATGGAATCCAATAGTTTCACAGGCTTTTGATCATAGATAACGGCTCCATCAGCCAAGGTTACCTTTTCACCATTCAGGAGCAGCCGGCAAGTGAAATCCACATCGTCAACGATGGTTGTAACATGCCAGCCGATCTTTTTTAATACATCGGTACTAATACACACCCCAGTGCCGGCCAACCAAGCCGACATACCTAATGACGTTCGGATCATCTGCATCCGAAACATGTACCAGTAGGTATATGCATTGTTCATGGACACCCATGAATCATTCGGATTCTTTGTCTCTTCGTACGCTTGCAGGACTTTATGTCCAGCCTTTAAGTAGTGATCTAGGACTAAAAAAAACTTCGGATCGATATGATTATCGGCGTCCAAGATGACAACGGCGTCAAAGTTATCTAGATCTATCTGATTAAAAGCCCATTCAAGGGCAAATTGTTTTCCACGTTGTAAAAGATTAGTCCTTGTCAAAACCTTAGCCCCTGCGTTTTGAGCGTTTTGGGCTGTTTTGTCGGTACAGTTGTCCGCCACGACATGGACTGTGAAGCGATCCTGTGGGTAATGCGCGGTTAAGATTGATTTTACTGATTCTTGGATGACATTTTGTTCATTGTGAGCCGGAACGAATACCGCGAATCGGCTTTCACCGGCACCCAATGGCGTGCCGATTTTATCTCGTTTTATGCCTAAGCTTGCTAGTAGGAAGACCATGTGATACAGGTAGTAAATTGCTATTACAGATACAATTATTTTCATAGGTACCTCTTTTCCCTTAACATAACTAAAGCGGCCTAATTAGGCCGCTTAGCATAGTTTCCGGGCTCCGGCGGCCCGGGAGGCACCGGTTGTTTTTTAGTTTAGCGGGCAAAAGCGCTCTTGGCTGCTCTGATGACCATGGGTACCGCCATGATCCCTAATCCAACAGCCAATACGGGCCAAATAGCATTGAAGACATCACCAATATAACCAAGTACATCGGCAGGAATAATTGCCAAACTCATATTAACACCTCCTTGTATTTTGCATGGTTCCTTATTT
>NZ_AGAF01000089.1 GCF_000224515.1 Desulfosporosinus sp. OT
CCCTTATATGCCAATAGACTCTCGGCTTTTGCCGAGCCAGTTGGATCAAGGATTTCCCTGAACCAACCTAATAGCAATCCTCCTACCTTTAGCGGGAAGATATTTGCTTTCATCGACTGGAAAACCCTAAATAAGGTAACTGCCAAGCTATCTCTAAACCAAAATTGGTAGGTTTGGCTAGACACAGAATAATCATAGCTTCAGTGAAATCACTGGTTAAACTAAAAATCGACAATCAATATGATTTTTTTCACATGTTCGTATATAAAAATAAGATCATATCTTTTGCTTCAAGGCATGATCTATTTAGTTTAAATCACAGTATGATGTACAAACTAAACTAAATTAAGATTAGCACTAAGGTCATAATAAGTCAACATGAGCACAATTAATATATTATATAGTAAATTTATTCTTTAGTAGATTATTGGGTCGTAATTACGCAAAATCTGTAATCTTTGCTCCCGTAACCGCCGCTAAATGTAGAAAATGCAAGATGTTGTCCATAGGCTAAATATAGACTATTAACATGTTCTCTAATCCACAAGCATTAGCCATATAAATTTCAAATTAAGAGATGGGAATTCTATATTTGTTTGTCAGAAATTTTTTTATCTTTTGTTAATCGATTATATCCTAATTGTGAAAAGGTCATTTCTCTCTAAACTCCGGAAACTATACAGAGAACTATCATGAACCCTTGAGTTCACATTAGAATAAAAATTCTTGATTAGGACAAAAGAAGACTGACCCAATGGGGCAGTCCTCTTGTAGTTCCCAGCTTGTTTATTGCTAGTAGCGGTTACCAACGATCATGATGAACCCTTGTATAAAGGTAACGTAAAACGAAGGTTTAGGTTTAGTTTCAGTTGCCTAGTTTCTCCTACTAATATTTGTCAACAAAATAGGCAGGATGAAATCCTGCCTATTATTTAATACTGTCTGTTACTACTTGTTAGCTTGCCAGAGACCATGAACTGTACAGTATTCCCTAACCTCTAGAACGTCGTTGGAATTCACCAAAAATGAAGCCTCTGGTGCTTGGTTTGGTGCGAGTTCAGCTCTTAGAACTTGATCCTTAGTCAAGACCTCTATAAATCGTATAAAATGTTTCTCTTCCATCGGGTGTGCTACGCTACCCACTTTGACTTTTATACCTCCGTCGACCGACTCAATAACAGGAACATGCTTCTCCAGACTAGCATCTTTACTTCCAGCCGCCAATTTGTCCATGGGTTTATTACAGCAGACCAACGCAGATGCTCCTGTATTGACAACCTCAACAACATTTCCACAAATACTACAGACGTAAAGCTCTCTTAAGTTTGTCATTTAACATGCCCTCATTTCATTAATAAAATTTCCTATTCATAGTATTCTCCAAAGAAGTGAGATTTCCTCCTTAAAAAAATTACTTTTTTATAATTATTTAATTTTAAATAGCTCAATCCTTGTAGTGACCTTCATACCAAGATTTTCAGTTATAGAATTCCTTTTTAAATATAGAACTGCTTTAATAATTAAAGCAATGGTGAAAACAAGCGTGCGCTCGATTCTTTAACACGGTTAACTAACGGACGCTTTTTGTACTCCTCCAGCAGTATTTCGTTACTATCAGCAAGATCCTGATGAAAATCCTGTTCCAAGCGTAGCGCAAATTGGCAATCATAAATAAAGGCGCTAATTTCAAAATTTAAGCTAAAACTGCGAATATCAAAGTTAGTCGATCCCACGACTCCAATTTTACTATCAAGTATTAGAACTTTAGCATGAAGAATTCCTTTTTGATAACGATAGATTCGGACGCCCAATTCTAATAATTCTTCAACATACGAATGAGATGCCCAATATGTAATCTTATGATCAGGAACACCTTGTAAGATTATCCTGACGTCTAAACCGCTAAGGGCAGCTGTTTTCAAGGCCATGACAGATCCTTCATCGGGGATGAAATAGGGTGTTTCAATATAAATTGTCTTTTCTGCACTAGTTAAGGCCACAAAAAAGATTTGCAACATTGATCCCCAATCCGAATCAGGGCCAGTGGCCGCAATTTGCGTCATTTGCCTGCCGAAGTATTGAGGTTGCGGATAATATAAGAGATCATTAATGTCCTGATGAGTCACGCCATTCCAGTCATTAAGAAAAACATTTTGCAAAAAGTTAACGGAATCTCCCTCCAACTTAAGAAAAGTATCCCGCCAAAATCCGATTCTCTTATTACGCGACAAATATTCATCCCCAACATTTAATCCACCTATAAAACCCACCCGACCATCAACCACAACGATTTTGCGATGATTGCGCAGATTAAGCCGTCTCGACAAGAAAGGAAAACGGACAGGATAGAATCCTTCAGCTTCTACCCCAACTTTCCTCAACTCTCCAAATCGTTTCGTGAGGGATCGATTTGCCAACCCATCTACGAGCACGCGTACCTTAACTCCTTTAGACGCTTTACTAATCAACAGGTTAAGAATATCTTGACCAATCGCATCGTAATGAAAAATAAAGAATTCCAGATGAATGTGATCCTTAGCGCCTTCCAGTGCAGCAAAAAGGGCCTTAAATGTATCTGGCCCATTGGTTAGTACTTCAGAACGATTATTGAGGGTTAGTGGCGCTGCAGCATCGTTAAGCAAAAGCTGAGCTAGCTTCTTGTTCATTGAAATAGTACCCGCTCGGTCAATGTCCTCTGCCTTCAGCCTAACTTGCTGCTCTTTCAGAATTTCCTCAAATTGCTCCTGTCCCCCTTGTTTATGCCTAGAAAGTTGGTGTTTCCGAACAACACGACCGAAAAGCAAATAAAGCAGAGCACCCATAACGGGCAAAGCTCCAAGAATTAGTAACCAGATTATAGTTTTAGTTGGATCCCTGTTTTCCAAGAAAATAACAGAACCCAAGAAAACAAGCTGCATCAGAGTAATCAAGCAAATGAATCCTAAAAGAATGAAAATGCTATTAACCTCCTCTAGAAAACATCCTGTACAATTCGCTGTAAATCGCTGGCAGAACGGCACCTATAAACTTTCGAACAATAGTTTTGATATTCTTTCATCATATTATCCCGCTCATTCCACTCCTCTAATTCTAAAGGATTTAACCAAAAGACATTACGCACCTTTGCAGCGATTTGCGCCAAGTATTCCTTTTGAGCTGGGCGATAGTTATTTTTACCATCTCCCAAGATAAGTAGGGTCGCCCGTGATGACACATCGTTTAGTTTGTTCTCAGCGAGTTCTTGAAATACCGTTCCATAATCCGAAAACCCAGAAGTCACTTTATCACCCGAGCTTTTAATCTCTTGTTTAGCTCTGCTAAGATCATCATCACAAACAAACTCAGAAACATCCCAGACAGAATCAATGAAGAAAAAAACACGTATCTTACGGAAACGGGCTCTAAGACACGTCACCAGATAGATTAAAAACTCGACGAACGCGGCCATAGAATTCGAGACATCGCATAATACCACCAATTCTGAAGCTCGTGGAATTTTTTTTCGATAATTCAAATGGAAAAGTAAACCATCCCATTGTACGCTTTGCCGAACAATCTGGGAAATGTCTATTGTTCCTCGGTGACTATTTTTCCAACGCGTCCCTGGCCTAACAGCCAATTTTCGCGCCCATTTCCGAATACTCGATTTTACAAGTTCTTTCTCTTTTTCTGTCAACGTACTTAAAGACTTGATCAACCAATGCTGTCGCACAAGGGGTTCCCAACTGTTCTCATCGCTAACCTGAGCTGTAATTACCCGCTGCTGAATTTCACGAACAAGAGAGGCTCGAGTGTCCTGATGTTTGTACCAAGTCTCTTCTGAAAGCTCACCACGTTGAAAGGCCAAATCAAATGAATTAATCCAAGTATAATAGTCCATTTCTGCTAATATTGTTTTAACCACATCTTCAAATTCTAATCCACGGGAAGTTAGTTCCTCAAGTCGAGAAAAAGGAACTAGCTTAGTGATGTGTGAAAAATCCAAAACATTTCCTCTTGTGGTAAGGCTAACTCCTCCACTTCCGCGTCCTATGCCTTGCCCACCGATTCCTGAACTGTCTTGATTCTCTTCTAAGACAGAATTGTTTGTCTCGTCCTCAGCGTAATTCGGAGTACTCGACTCTGGATTTTCTAATAGGATTCTCCAAACCGTCTCAAAGATCTCAGTATCTTGGGGGCGGTGAATGAAAACAGATTTGATTATTTGTTTTTCCGATAATTCTGGAAAGCGTGATAAACAGGTTTGAACATCAAATATATCTTGAGAGGAAATCGATAGAGAAACCTGTCTCAAAGCATGAACTAACCTAACAAAATTCCATCCATCCATAGTCTCCGTCCCTTTGCATTATTTTAAGTCGGCGCTCAAAATTAATAAATATACAATTAGCGACGCTGGGCAGCCTCACTCTCCCATTTTCTGAGACGTTCCTCCAACTTTGCAATATCTTTTGGATATTTCAATAACACACTAAGGGTTCCCATGAGTTCACCATAGTTTAATTCTGTTTGATGAAGTGACTGCAGGGCTCGAGCGAAATCGATTGTTTCAGATACACTCGGAAGCTTTTGTAAGGGCAGCTTCCTTACCCTAGCAACAAACTCACAAACATCCTTTGCTAATCGGTTGGAAAGCTCAGGAGCTTGAGTACTAAGGATAGAAATTTCTCGTTCTAACGACGGATACGTCAAATAAATGTGTATACAACGTCGTCTTAATGCATCACTAAAGTCACGAGAATTATTACTGGTCAAGATCACAACTGGCTTTGTCTTTGAAGAAATTGTACCTATTTCCGGTATTGTGACCTGAAATTCCGCAAGTAACTCTAAGAGAAAGCTCTCAAACTCCTCGTCGCTCTTATCCAGTTCATCAATTAATAACAGAACGGGTTCCTGAGAAAGGATTGATTCAAGGAGAGGCCTTGAAAGCAAAAACTCTTCTGAGAATAGATCTACTTTAATCTGATCCCAATCTTCAGTCTTGGAAAGCTGTAAACGTAAGAGCTGTTTAGCATAATTCCAATCATATAATGCCTTACTTAAATCAAGCCCTTCATAACACTGCAACCTTATTAATTTCCGTTTCTCTACACGCGCCAGCGCCAATGCCAATTGTGTCTTCCCAACCCCGGCTGGCCCCTCAATAAGACAAGGTTTTTCTAAGGCCAAAGCAAGAAACAACGTAGTTGCTGCTTCTTTATCAATAAGATATCCTTCTTCTTCAAGCACACGAGTTAAATCTAAAGGAGATGTCACCTGATTTCCTCCTTCCCTCAACTATTTTCAATTATACTACATTTGTTAGGGATGATGTCAGAATAATCTTATTTTTACTTCTTTTTTGCTATAGTCGCTTTTTTTCTTAGATCTACTATTTTTCCAAGAAGCATTTCCTTTGGGCTGATGTTGATTTCAAAAGCACTTTCCAACCGTTTAATATAGGAAACCTCTTTAGCGCTCACAATAGATATTGCCGTTCCGCTTTCTCCAGCCCTGCCTGTTCTCCCGACCCGATGCAGATAAAGTTGTGGATCTTCAGGCAAATCAAGATTAAAAATATGAGTGATCCCCTTAATGTCCAATCCTCTGGCTGCCAAATCTGAAGCCACGAGCAAGCTGATCTTACCACTTCTGAAATCATCCATGGCTTTCCTTCGATCGGTCTTGTTCGCTCCTCCATAAATTCCTTCTGATTCTAAATTATGGAATTTAAGATTCCCTACCATTTTCTCTATTTCCTCACTTTTGTTGATAAAGATCAAGGCTCGAGTTGGGATAACCAAGCGAATTAGCTTTCGCAAAACTTCAATCTTATCTCTTTGCTCAGCTAAGAAATATTGGTGCGTAATGGTGGGAGCAATCATCACTTTATCGGTAATGCGAATCACCTCTGGGTTTTTTAATACCTCAGAAGCCCGCTGTAAAGTTGCAGATGGTAAGGTGGCTGAAAACAACAAGAGTTGTGTTCTGCTCAACGTTGTCTTAATAACTGCCTTTACCGTGAGAGAATTGTTTTCATCAAGTAGGCGATCTGCCTCATCAAGGACTATGGTCTTAATTGTTTGGGCAGTAATTCTTTTCTTCTGGATTAGTTCAAGAATTCTTCCACTGGAACCCACAATAATATGCTGTTTGTTCTTTAGTTTTTCGATTTGTCGCGTGATATTTACGTTCCCTATAATTGCAGCCGAGGTGACCGCAAGACCTGAATCTTTAACTAATAGTTCAATTGCTCTTTGAATTTGGATGGCCAGCTCATGCGTTGGTGTAAGGATTAAGGCTTGAGTTTCTCGCTTTTGCGTATCAATCTTTTGAAATATAGGAAGAAGATAGGCTAAGGTTTTTCCAGTACCTGTTTCCGATTGGCCTACAACATCTCTATTCCCTAATATTAATGGGATCGTTTGTTCTTGAATTGCTGTTGGGTTTGTGATTCCCTCCTGTTTTAGGGCGGCTACTAGAGCCTCGTCAAGCTCGAAGTGATCAAATGATGTTAACATTGAAATCTCCATTCTATCAAAAATGAATTGTATGACTGTTATCATACTCTCCAGCATGACCAGCATACTGGCATGATTTCACTATTATATCCTGTTTTATAGTTTTAGAGAAATTTCGAGGCTCCAATGACAGTATGAAGATCACAGGCTGGCAGGATACCTAAGCAAGTTCATTCTATCATAAAGTTATATTTATCTTTTATGATATATAATGGTCTGTTTTTACTTTCGTCATATATCCTTGCAATATATTCTCCTAAAATACCAATTGAGAATAGCTGTACTCCGCTGAAGAAGGTTATCGCCACCATTAGTGATGCCCAACCAGATGAGGTCGATCCTCCTGATATTTTTTGTACTATTGAGTAGATAAGAATAATGAAGGCCAAGATAATAGTCAAAAAACCTATTGTAGACATCAATTTTAATGGCTTTGATGAAAAAGATATTATTCCATCTCCAGCAAATTTCAGCATTTTTTTGAGAGGATATTTTGTTTTCCCCGCAAAACGTTCATCTCGTTCATATTCAATATGTGTTTGATTATAACCTAACCAAGCAATCATACCTCTCACAAATCTATTTCTTTCGGGCATAGCAGAAAATGCAGTTGCTACACATTTATCAATCAGTCTAAAGTCCCCTGTGTTTATTGGAATATCAACATCGGACATATAAGCCAAAACCTTATAGAAACACTTAGCAGTGAAACGTTTGAATAAAGTTTCACCATTTCTTTTTTTACGTTTGCCATAAATTACGTCATAGCCTTGGTGCCAAAGATCAACCATGTTTTTAATTTGCTCGGGCGGATCTTGCAAATCAGCATCTATTAATATGATTGCGTCGCCTAAAGCCATATCTATACCACATGTAACCGCAGTTTGGTGACCGAAGTTTCTTGAAAAGTTGACTACCTTCACTTTCTCATCACGTGTTGCTAACGCCCTTAATATATTAATAGTATTATCTTTACTACCATCATTGATAAACAAAAGCTCGTAGCAATATCCATTATCCTTCATTACTTTAGTTATTCGCTGATAGCATTCCTCTGCAACTTCTTCTTCACAATACATAGGTATAACTATCGATAATAAATATTTTTCTCGCATTTTTTAACCTTCCTACCTCCAAACGTCCATAGTTTATTTAAAATAAAGTTCAATGTCATTCCCAATAAGGTTGCTATAATCTGGCTTGTCAATTTATTTAAGCTAAAAATTGAGACTAAAGCATACAGTACAGAACTGTTAAACGATAAGGTAATACTGTTAACTCCTATAAATTTATAGAGGATCTTTGAGTGACGTTCATTTGAATTGAATACCCACCCCTTATTCCATAAGTAACTATTTATTGTACCAATACTATACGAGATGACATTGGCAACAATATAATTGACACTAAGAAAGACCATTAGAGAGTAGGAAACGCAGGATATTGCTGTATTTAATACTCCTACTACGCTGAATTTTAAAATCTGTAACATGTCTCCCCTTTAATCCTCCAATTGCCAAGATTATGAAGATCCAAGAAATTACAAAAGCATACCTGGCTTGAGCTTCAGTGATTAAGAGAAGTATCACAAACCCGCAAAATAATATTAAAAAGAAGCTTATTTCTTCAGGACGATCTCTGTTTCTCAGTAGAGATTTAATACTAAAATACAAAAGAAATAGATAAAACAACGTTGTTACTATCAAAATTTCCGATTTCAATTTTCTTATTAGATTAGCAGTAGGACTACTTTCAGGAATATTTTTAATTGCCCATTCATAAGCACTCATATCTGGATCTGCCCATTCAGATCCAAATTTATATAAGTAAAAAGTTGAGATTTTTTGTGGGGAGGCGTTTAATAGTCTTTCTTTAATTATTTGTTTACTGGCTTGCGTAATTTTATCTGGATCATGGTTATAGATTTCCGGAAGTTTGGCGTCCTCGACGTTCCAATGCCCGTTAGATTCAAAATTTGTTCCTTTTAAAACTGATGTCCAGATAGGCTCTTTAGAGTGCCATAGATGAGTTTCAGTTATCCCATTATAAATAAGTAAAGAACTAATTAAATATATTGGTATAAAATAGGTAAGGAGCATGAAAGGCATCAAGAAATAAAGTCTTTTTATCTCTCTAAATAAAATTAAATACATTATGTAGGCAATCAGAAAAACCAAACCAACCATTCTAAACATATTTGCCATAGAGAGCGCTAGACCACAAATACATAGATTCCTTAATTCGTCCCCATGAAACTTCTGCTTTTTATTAATAACTAACATAAAGTAATAGACGCTTATTAAATAAAAGGTGATGGCTACATTTTCAGACATGGTTTGGGAATTATACATAATAAATGGCGGAAATATTGCAAGTAGGAATGCAGCCAATAAACCAAGTGAAACATCATATATTTGTTCAACAATTTTATACATATAATAGACAGCCAGAGTTGAGAACAATACATTCATAAACTTTATTATTATAAGTGGATTTGACTTAAGATTATAAAAAATTGAAAAGTACAAAACTGTTATAGTATCATGTGCAAAGCGTGCAAAATAAGCATAATTATGAAATCCCGTAAAATTACCTTGTTGAATTTCTTTAGCATATTCGTACATTAGGCCGAAATCAGAGATTGGAATAGAGGGAACTAATAAAATCCACAGAAGCCTCATTGAGAATCCCAATAGGATAGTCAAAATCAGAGTACTCCTACAGCTTAATCGATTCATTAGTTTAAAGCTCCAACCCTCAAACCTCTTTTTTCCGCATACAACTACAAGAATGAATAAGCAACATATAAGTGAAAAACTTTTGGCCACTAATGAAAATGAAGATGATGAAACCGCAAAATAGCAAATGCAGGCTATTGCTATAATATGTAGTATAATTAAAGCTAACCTGTATAAATACTTGTTAGCGGCATTTCTATTAAACATTGAGACACCCTTTCTGAACTTACCTCAATATTACTTATTTGATACATGGCTCTCCATCATTCCCTTTTCCTATAATCTCATAATTCGGCAATATTATGAAAATACCTTCTATTTTAACAAAAAAAATCTATTTATCTGCAATAGTATAACCTGTTATGGAACAGCTCTTAGATGCAACAAAACAAACATCGCGATCATTTGTGATCGCGATGTTTGTTTTGTTATTCTCCTTTAAACTCAAATTTCAATTTTGCCTCAGCTGGATTTTCCCAGATCAGATAGGCTGCAAATGATTTACCCGATTTCGATTTAAACCCTTTGATTAACGGTGTTTTTCCTTTCTTTAATAGACTTTTAATTTGATTTGGAGTGAGCACTTTACCATAGATCGGATCTTTCCATACTACGAAGCGACATCCTTCTCGCCAACTCGCACACCCAAACCCCTTCTGCCCTTCAATCACATCGCCACCGCATCTAGGACAAAGCCCTAACGTTACGGCCTTATCCTCCACAGTAGACTTTCCTGCCATCTCTCGGGCTATCTTCGCCGACTCTCGGTCCTTCTGCGTATTCTTGCTATTTGTTCTTTCCCTTTTCTTTCCTGCTCCCTGAGTTCGAGATGAAGGTGCAAGAGCCAAAGGGGTTTTACCGTTTTTGTGCTCGAAGAAACGCAATTCCTCGATAATTCGACCAATGGCGTCTTCCACATCCGCCATATAACTTTCAATCGTTAGTTCTCCATTCTCTACTCTTGAAAGATTGAACTCCATCTGACCAGTCATTTCGGCGCTAATCAAGAGTTGAGCTTGAGGAAGCCGCTCTTTAATGAGACGAATAAGTTCGGACCCTTTCTCAGTAGGTTTCAACACCTTTTGCTCTTGAAGCATGTATCCCCGATCGATAAGGTTTTCAATGATTGCTGGCCTAGTCGCTACAGTGCCCAACCCTTTGCCTTTCAATTGCTGGCGAAGCAACTCATCATCAATTTGCTTACCTGCACCTTCCATTGCTTTAAGCAGATCTCCCTGGGTAAAGCGTTTAGGCGGTTTGGTGGTCTTTTCCTCGCTATAAACACGTTTCGTACGCACGTTTTCCCCCTTAGTCAAAGGAGGTAGTGTAACGTTTTCATCCTCTGTCGGTTCTTTACCATCCTTCTTTTTGGTTTTACGTGTGATTTTATGCTCAATTTCATCCGGTCCGTAAAGCTTTTTCCATCCCGCACTTAATAGAACCTTGCCTCTCGTGCGAAAGGGCTCACCCTCAACCTCAGTTATCACGTCGGTCTGATGATATCGGGCAGGCTGAAGCCAAACGGCCAGGAAACGACGAATTATTAAGTCATAGAGTTTTTGCTCTTCGGTCGTAAGTCTTGCGATGACGACTTTCTCAGTTGTCGGTATAATGGCATGATGTGCAGTAATGGTATTGATCACACGCTTACCTGAAGGCACCCCAAAACCAATTGCTTCATCTACAAAATTCGTATAAGGCTCTTGACGAACAGCGTTGAGATGGTCTGGTAATTTGGATAACAAATCCTCCGGTAAGTAAGCGCAATCGGTTCGAGGATAAGTAATAGCCTTTTTCTCATAAAGAGACTGAGCCAACTGGAGAACCTTTTCAGCACTGAAGCCGTACCTCTTAGAGGCAGCTATCGTCAGTGAAGTTAGATCAAATAGAAGCGGTGCAGGTTCCTGGACATCCTTCTGCTCCATTTTGGTTATTTTTCCTGGTTTATTTTGCGTTTTGGCAACGATGTCCAGAGCATCTTGAGGATTAGTGATACGCTTCGACTCTTCGCTTGAATCAAACCACTTGCCTGGATACTCCCCTTGAGCTGTCGCGAACTCAGCCCGCACTTCGTAAAAAGATTGGGGTACAAAACATTCAATCTCCCATTCTCGTTCTACGATCAAAGCAAGTGTCGGAGTCTGCACTCTCCCTACTGAAATGACATTAGGTTTTTTTCGCACAGCATCAAAACTCCCGAACAACGCTGTAAACCCTTCAGTTAGATTCATACCAAAATCCCAGTCGGCAAATGCTCTGCCGTAACCAGCAGCAGCAAGTCCAGTCACCGATTCTGCGGGTCGAAGATGCTTTAAGCCTTCCCGAATCGCAGCTGTCGTCAGCGAGGAAATCCACAACCTAGACAAGGGTTTATTGCATTGAGATACATCCCACACTTCCTGAAAGAGTAACTGCCCTTCTCGATCAGCATCTGTTCCGCAAATAACCTCTTCGATTTCTGAAGACTTCAACCACTGTTGAATCAGCTCAAATTGTTTGCTCGCCCCAGGTTTGACCACACGTCGAAAAGCGTTCAGACTTGGCAAAACAGGCAAACGCTTTAAACTCCAGCGTCTGCCGACTCGCTCCAGATCCATATAAGCTTCCGGGCGCTCCAGCTCTAAAAGATGACCATAGCACCACGTAATTATATACTGTTCACTTTCAATATACCCGTCTTTTTTGACCTTGACACCCAAGGCTGTAGCATATTCACGAGCTTGAGACGGTTTTTCTGCTACAATTAGAGTTTTTCCCATGCCTTAGGCCTCTCTTTTCTCTTAATCAGATTCTATCAGTTTTCCAATTGGTATACGCAACATTTGCATATGGGACTAATCCTTCTCTTTAAGTTTACCATTATTAGGTATTGTTTTTAATGGTTAATGAATATTTATTTGATACCTATTAAATAAAATATGGGTCTCTATTATAGCATATATCGAATCATATCTTTGTGCAGCTTTTACACGAACAGAGCGGTTTTCATTCTAAACAACCAAAATACCGTAACAAGCACAAAACACCGTTTAAAAAACGGTGTTTTCTTAAACAAAGTATCTCTGCCTAAAACATCAAATATGACCCAAGCTTTTTCTGGTCTCTTAGATTCGGAACTTTTCAATAGAGTTTCGCAGTTCTTCAGCTAAACCTGCTAAACCTCTACTATTGTCGGCAATCTGATCCATTGCTGCAGTTTGTTCCTCAACTGCAGCACTGACATTCATAGTCTGATTTGAGGTTTCCTTACTTACTGCGTCGATATCTAAAACAGAAGAAACAATATATTGACTTCCACTTGCCATTTGTTGAACAACTGCCGCAATTTGGTTTACCTGCAAAGAAACTTCATCAATTAAACCAGCGATATTGGCAAAAGCTTTGCCAGCCGTATTAACAACTGCTACACCTTCATTAACGCTGGCTACCGCACTATTCATAGCAATACCCGCGTCTTTAATATTTTCTCGATTTTCTTTAACTTGAGCGATTATGTTTACTGCTGAATCTTGAGAGAGCTCAGCAAGTTTTCGTACTTCCTCAGCTACCACGGCAAAACCTCGACCATTTTCTCCTGCTCGGGCAGCTTCAATGGCTGCATTAAGAGCCAATAGGTTTGTTTGAGATGAAATATTTGTTATTATATCAATAAACTCTGAAATCTTGTCAAAACCAAAGGCTAGTTTATTCACTGCGTTCTGAACAACTTCAGTCGAAGTCCCTACGATGCTCATCTGTTCCACGGCTTGGGTAATCGTTATGTTGCCCTCTCTAGCAATTTGAACACTCGTATTCGCTGAATTGGCAACAGTGCTACCACTAGCAGCTACTTCTTCAATACTAGCAGAAAGTTCTTCAATCGTCGCAGAAGTTTCTGTTAGTGCTTTGACTTGTTGCTCAGTACCATTTGCAACTTCACTGATAGCCGTGCTAATCTGATTTGAAACTTGGGCATTTTGTTCCATTGTAGCCACGATTTCTTCAGATGATGCCGCAAGTTGTTCAGCAGAATTCTTTATCTGAATTACCAGAGTGCGAAGATTCAAAATCATAATACTGAACGATGCGGCCAGTAAACCAACTTCATCTTTAGAATGTATAGAACACTCATCAACATTTAAGTCTCCGTCCGCTACTTGTTCTACTTTCATTAAGATCATTTTCAATGGAACTGTAATCATTCTGGTGATGATGATCCCAATCAAAACAGCAATTATTATGGCAATTATAGGTAATATAACAAGCACCTGTTGAACTCTATCTATAATGTTATTATCCTTAGCTACCTCCGTCTTTGCTTCCTCAATGTTATAATTCCCAATTTCTCGCAACTGAATTTGAAAATCATCCTGTTTTGCAAAGCCGTTTTTCAAATAATAATCGATGGCTGCAGTTCTATCCCCAGCCTGTACAAAGTCCAGAGTTCTTTGATTTACATTTTTTATATTTTCAAACAAAATTTTAGCTTTATTTATTCTCTCCAATTCGTAATTTGTCGTGGCTAAAGGTTGGAACTCTTCAATAAACTTATCAATAGAATTTTCGCGTTGTGTTATTTGTTCTAGCTGTTGCTTATTAGTCTTATCGTCAAGGTTATAAGTAGTTATTGCCAAAATAGAGGATTTTAGGGCATTACTATCCGACCTAGCTTGATTAATATCACGAATTGGTATTAAATCATTTGAATAGAGATTCTCCAAGAAATTGCCCGCTTGATGAAAATAGAAATAGCCAACGAACCCCACTACGCCTAGTGACATTGACATCAGACTAATTAAGAAGCCAATTTTGAAAGCTGTTCTTTTGTTACGTAACCAACTCAAAAATAATTCCCCCTTTAATTACTCCAACAGGTGGTATACAGAGTATCAGGTTATTCAAAAATAAATTAATACTGTACATTTATCTCCTTCTTCAGCTGCGATATATTGATATGAAAATAAAAGATAATGGCATAAGATATGATTATATATATATAC
>NZ_AGAF01000088.1 GCF_000224515.1 Desulfosporosinus sp. OT
CAGTACCGGAGAATTCATTACAGGGCTACAGACTGCTCGCTGTTGACGGTTCGGATTTGAGACTTCCGTCAAATTCAAATGATGGATTCTCCTCCATCAGGAACAGCGAAGATAGCAAAAATTACAATCTTGTGCATTTGGACGCTATGTATGACCTGATTGGCAAGGTTTATGTCAATGCATCCGTGCAACCCAAGAAAGGCATGAATGAGCATAAAGCCTTAGTATCCATGGTAGACCAGTCTGAAATCAGCGGAAATGTAATTGCAATCATGGATCGGGGATATGAGTCATTCAACAATATCGCTCATTTTCAGGAAAAATCATGGTACTATATCATCAGGGCGAAAGAATCCTATGGGATTATATCAAGGCTTTCTCTGCCAGATTGCCCGGAATACGATGAAGAAATCACGTTAACCCTCACCCGGCGCCAAACCAAAGAAACGTTGTCGCTTTTAAAAGCATACCCCCATCGGTATCGATGGATACAACCACATACGACATTTGACTTCATTAAACCGAAAGATTCCAAGTTTTATGATTTACATTTTCGTGCCGTTCGCTTCGCTATTGCTGATGGTGTGTATGAAACGGTTTATACAAATCTCAATGCCGAAGATTTTCCGCCGGAGAAAATAAAACAGTTCTATAATCTGCGCTGGGGAATTGAGACATCTTTTAAGGAGCTTAAATATGCTGTTGGTTTGGCAAGTCTGCATAGTAAAAAGAAGGATTTTATATTGCAAGAGATTTTTGCCAGACTAATTCTATATAATTACTCTTCCATTATCATGCACCACATCAGTATTTCGGAAGATTTGCGAGTAAATTTTCCAGTGGCTTTAAATATATGTCGTCAATTTTTGAGAGAGTTAATTCCAGCGGTCCAAGTTCTTAAACTGATAGGTAAGCACCTTTCCCCAATACGCCCTGGCCGACAATTTCCTAGATATCAAAATCCGATTTCAGCAGTAGGGTTCCAGTACAGAATTATTTGAGATTTAACATGTGTGATAGGACTTTTACAGATGCTTTTCGGGCATCTGCTTTTGTGGTGCTCAGAATTCAAAAACACCTGTGTTTTCTATGTTATTCCGTGTATGCGACAACCCCAGCGGTATTACTTTTCTACCGCTGGGGTTTCTCATAAGCTTAACTTAATGACATTGACCTTT
>NZ_AGAF01000087.1 GCF_000224515.1 Desulfosporosinus sp. OT
TAGTTCTAATTGATTAAACTCTGAGCCGCCGCAATTGCCATTTGAGCCAAAGGAGTCGGATAAATACCAATTGCTAACGTGATCAGCATAGTAAATACCATTGTGAATTTCACCGCTCCGTGAACTGGAACATCCGGCAACCCTTCACCTTCTCCAAGGAACATCACCTTGACAACAGATAGGTAATAGTACACAGACACCATGCTCATCACGAAACCGATATAGGCAATCGCCGTATACCCTTGGTCCATGACAGCCGAGAATAGATAGAACTTCCCTACAAATCCAGCGAGTGGTGGAATCCCTGCTAGGGATAATAAAGAGGTCGTCATAACCACCGCTGCCAATGGTGAGCGGCGAGCTAAGCCTGCAAAGTCTTTAATCTGGTCACTACCTTGCATTTCAGAGACGTGAGTCGCTACTGCAAATGCTCCCATATTGGCGAAGACATAAATCATCGCATAGAAGAGAACACCTTTGACTCCCGCCACCGATGCGGCAATAATACCCACCATGATATAACCCGCTTGAGCAACGCTCGAGAAGGCCATTAAGCGTTTGATGTTCGTTTGAGGGATAGCGATTAAGTTTCCGATAATCATTGTTAGGGCAGCTAAAACAACTAATAATGTTTGTCCAGTGCTTGAAAAGGCTTGACTGTTCATCATTAAGAGGTATACCCGAATCAGCACAGCAAAGGCTGCTGCTTTTGAAGCAATGGCCAAGAAAGCTGTGACAGGGGTAGGTGCCCCCTCATAGATGTCCGGAGCCCAGAGGTGAAACGGTACCAAGGAGATCTTAAAGCCTAAGCCGGCAAGAAGAAAAACAGTTGCCAGGAACGATGCGGGTGTCAGGGTTGCCCCTAGCCCACTAACAATTTCTGTATACTGAGTTGATCCGGTCAACCCGTAAATAAGACTGACACCGTAGAGTAAAATTGCCGAAGATGTGGCACCAAGCACAAGATACTTGATACCTGCTTCTGAAGAACGCGCATCATCGGCCAAATAGGCGACGAGTATATAGAAGGAAATTGTCATCAGTTCGAGGCCGACATACATCGAAATGAGTTCGCCGGCTCCGGCCATGAGCATCATTCCCAACGTCGCAGTTAAAATCAAAGAATAGAACTCTCCACGGTGATTAGCTAATTTCTGGATATATCCCCCTGAAGAGAGGACAACCAGAAGAGCCGCCGCTAAGAAGAGCACTTTGAAATAGACTGCGAATTGATCGTGATAATACAGACCACCTAAGAATAAGGCTTTTGAACCATGGAAAAAGTCAAAGAGAGTATAGCTGAGAACCCCTATTAATGAGAATGCAGTGAGTGGCATCATGCCTTTTCGCGCGCCAGCTGGAATCAGTAGTCCAATGGCCAACAGAATCAAGGCTAAAGCGGCCATCGCAATTTCAGGCGTGAGCACTGTAGCAATATTGAAATCTACCATTAGAACAACCCTCCCATCTTCACTTGACTCACTGTCTCGAGGACTTTGGCTAGGCCAGAGGAGTAGACTCCACTATTAATCATGCCAAATAAAATGTTCGGGAATATCCCTGCAATAAAGATCACGAACACACACACGACCATTGGAACTAACTCGGGTCCCCGAATGTCAACCAGATGGTCCCATTCCGGACGACGTGGTCCAAACAGAACATTGGCAATCATCCGTAAGATATAGACAGCTGTGAAGATAATCCCGAAAATCCCCAGTATCGCCAGTGCGGGGAAGACATGGATTGTACCCATAAAGATGGTAAGTTCTGAGATAAAATTAACGGTACTCGGCAAGCCCAGCGAGGCCATACCTGCCAGCAAAAGGCCATAGCCTAAGCGCGGCATTTGGTGGGCGAGTCCACCCAAATCAGCGATATTGCGTGTATGAGTCTTTTCGTAGATAAATCCGATCATCGAGAAGATGAGGGCGGACATGACTCCATGCGCAAACATCATGGCTACAGCACCGTTCATCGCGGTTGGGTTCATGGCCGCCAGAGCGATAAGAACATACCCCATGTGGCTCACAGACGAATAACCGACGACGTACTTGAGGTCCTTTTGAGCCAAGGCGATGAACGCTGCATAAAGCACGTTACAAATGGCCAAGAAGGCGATGATCGGGGCCCAGTACTTTGCTCCGAGGGGGAGTACAAAGATCCCTAAGCGGATTAATCCATAGCCCCCAATTTTCTTTAAGACTCCAGCATGAATCATACTAACGGCCGTTGGAGCCCCAGCATAACCATCAGGAGACCAAGAGTGGAAGGGAAACATAGAAATCAATGATCCGAAACCAAAGAGCATTAAGCCAAAGGCAACCTTTTGGAATGAGGGACTATAGAGGTCTTGCCTTAGTGCTAACTGGTCAAACATAAAGGTGGGATGACCATTTTTAGCTGCAGCCAAATAAAGGGCGATCATACCAACTAGAAGGAAAGCTGATCCAATGAGCAAGTAAATTGTCAGCTTCATACCGGCGTATTCCTTGCTAACCCGCTTCGTGCTTCCCCAGATGATGACCATGATATAGATTGGGATAACCACGATCTCATAGAAGAGGAAGAAGATAAACAAGTCACGCGCGATAAACGTCCCCATAACACCTGTGATCAAGATCAGCAGCAAGGCAAAAAACTCCTTGACCCGCTTTTCCATATTCCAGGAGGCATAGACAGACGAAAAACCAATAATGTTCGTCAGAAGAAGCATTGGTAAACTGATTCCATCAACTCCTAATGCCAAATTGACACCGAGATCTGGAATCCAAGGGATCGTTAAGGTAAACTGCATTCCACCCGTTGCAAGGTCATATGCAAAGAAAGCATATAGGGAGAGGACCAGGGAGAGAAGCGTGCCAATGGCTGCTATGATCTTAATTGTCTTACCCTCTTCTTTGGGCAGGAAAACAATCATTAACATGGCCAAGACCGGCGCGAGCAGGATAGCAGGCAGAAGGAGTGAACCCGTTGTTGGCAGTGCTGACATTATTTCACACCTCCTAGCGTCGCTAAGGGGTTAAGTGACGTCAGTTGACCTTCCCCAAATGCGAAGACCATGAATATAACGACCACTGCGAAGAAAAACACCATAGCATAGGTTTGGAGTTGACCGGTACTTGTTCGGCGCAGTGTTTTCGCACTACCGCGCGTGATGAAGGCGATCCCGTTGATAATCCCGTCAACAACAAAGATGTCAAACCAGTACAAGACTTTCGCAATACCGCCCATTATATTATTGATAATCCAGAGGTATAATTCATCAATGTAGTATTTATTTTGGAGTACTTTATAAACCCTTGGGAAGCGGGCCACAATACTCTCTGCGGAAATAGCTTTTTTGAAGGTAGATAAGCCAAGCGAGTCCGATCCCAAGAAGTCCGGCAACCACTGAAACTCCGGCCATACCCCAGTCGATCGCTTCTCTCTCGAATTCGTGTCCACTCGCAAGATAATGGACAAAGAAAGCGAAGTTATGCTCCGGTAAGGCTGCCCAGCCACCGACAACACTAAAGAACGCGAGAATTATGAGTGGAATTGTCATGGTCTTAGGGGATTCATGAGGATGATTTTCTGGTTTTTCAGGTCCACAAAACGCCACAAAGAACAAGCGGCACATGTAGAACGCTGTCAGGAAGGCCGTAAACAGACCCACTGCATAAACTACTGGATGCCCGTTGTGCAGTGAGTTGGCTAGAATCTCGTCTTTGGAGAAGAATCCAGCAAACGGTGGGACTCCTGAAATAGCCATAACACCAATGAAGAACGTCCAACCGGTAATCGGCATCTTTTTCCAAAGACCACCCATATCCCAGATATTTTGTTTTTCATGCATCGCATGAATCACCGAACCAGCACCTAAGAACATTAAGGCCTTAAAGAAGGCATGAGTCATTAGGTGGAACATGGATCCTGAGTACGAACCCACACCAAGGGCAAACATCATATAACCAAGTTGGCTCAAGGTAGAAAACGCCAAGATCCGTTTTATGTCGTCTTGCGCAATCGCGATGGACGCCGCAAAGATGGCTGTGAAGGCACCGACATTGGCAATAAACTGCAGAGCGGATGGGTCTGCGTGATCAAATAGGAAATACATCCGAGCCACTAAGTATACCCCTGCCACTACCATGGTAGCGGCGTGAATCAGTGCACTCACCGGCGTAGGACCTTCCATAGCGTCTGGTAGCCAGACATGCAATGGAAATTGTCCGGATTTCCCTATGGGTCCCATAAAGACCAGGAACGCCATGACGGTCACATAGGATGCAGTTCCTATAACTGCGACATTCTGAATATTGGTGTTCAGAGCCGCTGAGAGCGCTACGAAATCGAGCGTCCCGAACTTAGTATAGAGGAAAAGTATTCCGAGTAGTAAACCAAAGTCCCCAACACGAGTTGTCATGAAGGCTTTCTTCGCCGCTTCTCGCGCTGACACTTTGAAGTACCAGAAACCAATCAGCAAGTAGGAACATAGTCCAACCAATTCCCAGCAGATAAAGAGTTGTAACAAATTGGTGGCTAGAACCATTGCTAGCATAGAGGATGCAAACAGTGATTGATACGCATAGTAACGCGACCAGCCCTTGTCTCCATGCATATACCCCAAAGAATAGATTTGGACCATCGAGGCTACCAGGGTAACAACAAACAACATCATGCCACTTAGGGGATCGACAACGGTACCAAAATCGATCTTTAGACCCCCAATGTTTAGCCAATTCACGTTTACGATCGCAGCATGTTCCACAATTTCCGCACCTGACTGAATAATGCCTACAGCAATTGCTATAGCCAAACAAAGCGAGGTAAGGATCGCGAGGATCGACACTGTGGAAGACAGTCCTTTGGATCGCTTCGTGACAAAGGCGATGAGTAGAAACGACAGGAAGGGCAAAGCAGGAATTAACCATGCCCACCGAAAGAGATCATGCATTTCCTTGAACACCTACCTTCTCCATAGTCTCTC
>NZ_AGAF01000086.1 GCF_000224515.1 Desulfosporosinus sp. OT
GGAAGTGGCTGTTGGGCTTGCTTTAGTTATTACGATTTATCGTAACCGTCAGACGACCAACGTGGATGAATTTAATTGGTTGAAGTGGTAAGGCATATGAAAGAAAATAACAAGTCAAAGATGCCTTGGATATTTTGCGTCAGACAAGGAGGTATGTTTACCTCATAGCGGAGCTATTAGGTGAACATGCCGACGCAGTATGACGCAAAATAGACTGGCAGACTGACTGGTTATTTGCTTGAATGTGCCGCT
>NZ_AGAF01000085.1 GCF_000224515.1 Desulfosporosinus sp. OT
GAACCTGTTTTTATCTGAAGCACCGTCCCTTTAGTATGCAGCGGAAGTGGAGCAATGCCCATTTCTTGACTGAATATTTTGCGAATTTCTTTCGTGAGAAGTGAGTTATCTAAGCCTAACGGACAGGTCTGAGCACAACGACGGCAAAGATTACAGCGATAGGCTAATTCTCCAAGTCGAGCAATCGTTTCCCAGTTTACATCGATATCTGCTCCGATGAAACCGCCAAACAGCTTTCCACTTTTGGTAAAATACTTCTTTACAATTTTTCGCAGAACTTCCGAACGGAAAATTGGACGGTATAACTCGTTTTTCCCTGATGCCTCGTAGATGTGGCAGGCAGCAGAACATGTATCACATTTTGCGCAGTATTCAAAGGATAATAAAAAAGGTTGGAGTGCTCCATTGTTGGCATCAGAGAAGATCTTTTCTAAGCCACTGAGGAACTTCCGTACAAATTCATCTTCTTCCCCATTATTTTTGGGGCGAGTTAAGGTATCGACACCAACATAACCATCTAAAGAAGTACAAAATTTTTCTCTCCAATCCGGCTTAGGATCAGTTAAGGGTGGTTCCATTCTGGGTTTATCATAGGGCGGAAATAACGGCATTAATTGTTCGTGTTCAAGTTTGATTAGTTGCTCATCCCGTCGTCCCATATCCTTTGGACGTAAATCCTTTTCATTTATCATACTCAGCTCTCCTCTTTCCACAAAGTTAACTCTCCAAAAGTTATTCCTTGGGTATGTCGGTTGCCTAGCTATGAAGAAAATATTAAGAGTAGTCTTATTATGTAATGATGTACCCCATTATGAACATATGTCCTTTTCAACACAAATTATACTCCATTTAGGGCATATGTCAATTATATTTTAATACTACTTTGTTATCGATTCTTTCCAACATAGTAGATTGAGCTCAACTAACGACAATGAGGAACAGTAATTTTCTTTGTTTAGAGAAAGGGAAATACGAAAGAAAGATAATACGGGGATATTAATTGACATATGTTCAAAACTGAGTATAATGTATTTAAAATAGCATAGATCAATAACTAAAAGGAGGAATTAGTATGCCAAGAAGAGATAGAACGGGTCAATGAGGCGTTCAACAATGAACGGAAGAGGCCTAGGACTTTGCTCGGGAGCAAATGACAACAGACCAAAATGTATTAAAAAATCAAAATAAATTGCTGCAAGAGCTTGAAAGTAAGCTTAACGCTATTAGCAAGCAACTAGAGAACTTACAAAAAAAGCTAACGTGACAGGTGAGAGATCCTGTTACTTTAGCCACAAACTGAGGTGAAAAATTCTGCCAAGGCCAAGAAAATGGAGAAAAGTGTGTTGCTTGCCGGAAAGCAATCAATTTGGACCACTCAACGCTCCGATTAATCAAGAGCATTTTATTAATATGACTGTTGATGAGTATGAAACGATACGACTGATTGACTTAGAAGGGTTTACGCAGGAAGAGTGCGCTGATCAAATGAAGATCGCCCGGACAACCGTTCAACGCACCTATAATGACGCGAGGAAAAAACTTGCAGAATCGTTAGTAAGGGGAAAAGTATTAAGAATCGAGGGCGGAGATTACAAGCTTTGTGATGGTCTCGAAAAATCATGCGGTTGTGGTGGTTGCCTCAGACATAGATGTGACAGAGGGTTTATGGAAGACAAGGGAGGTGAATGACTATTTACTCTGAGACGGTGATGGAACACTTTAAAAATCCCCAGAATGCCTATAGTATGCCTGATGCCAATGCCCAGGGAATCTATGGAGACCCTTCCTGCGGAGATGCACTAATCATATTTTTAAAAGTACAAAACAATATCATTCAAGAGGTCAGTTATCTTGTGTTTGGTTGCTGTGCAGCGATAGCTACATCTAGTATGACGTCTGTATTAGCTAAAGGAAAAAGCTTAGATGAAGCCTTAAGCATTACTGAAGAGGATATTATCAAGGCACTTGATGGCCTCCCGGAAACTAAAGCTCATTGCTCTAACCTAGGCGTAAGTGCTTTGCGAAATGCAATCACTAATTACAACGAAAAAACAAGAACGGATATAATGGAGAAACCCCAATGAAGAACGAAATAATTGTAGTAGCTTGTGATAAAACTTAAAAGTTTTGATGGGGAAATAACCCATCACTTGTAAAATTTTAAAGGGGTGAAATAAATGAAAATTGCAGTTGCAAGTAAGAATGGAATGGTTACAGAGCATTTTGGTTATTGTGAGAATTTCAATATTTATGAAGCTGAAAACAACAAAATTGTCAAAAGTGAGTCGATACCCAATCCCGGACATAAGCCTGGATTTTTACCTAATTTCTTAAATGACATGGGAGTAAATGTTATTATATCAGGCGGCATGGGTGGCAGCGCGATCGAAATCTTCAAAGGGAAAGGTATACAGGTTATTACAGGTGCCAAAGGCAGCGCAAAAGCTGCCTCAGAACAGTATCTGCAAGGTATGCTCAAATCCAATGGCTCTGTATGCAATGATCATATGCACCATGATGAATGTGGCCATTAATGGATTTATCCATGTTGCGTATACACTTAAAAATCACAATTTATAAGTTATAAATTGTGATTTCTCTACTGCTTAAAATTAAGGGCCTTCACGAGTTTACGTGAAGGCCCTTAATTTTGAACTTGATAAGTTACGCTTTCTAACTGGACTGAACATATCAAACTATGTAATGTGAAAAACTATAGGGAATGAAGTGGATAAATCAAGAGATCGTTCGCTTGGTGGCAATAGATTAGGCTTATTCATAGTGAAAAAAATTGTAACCATGCACAATGGACAGATACAGCTTAAAAGTGCCCTTGACCAGGGGACGGAGTTTAACATTACGTTGCCACGTTTGGATGGGGAATAATGTGATTTGTGTGTTAGCATTTATTCCAGCCTTATTATCCACTGTCTTCATTGAAGTGAATAAGTTCTTATAAGAGGGGATTAAAAATCAATGGCTATTTTAACAAGCCGTGCTACGATTTTGATGACTTGAGGTGGGATTTGTCATGAATGCAATTGAAAAAATCAGTTTGACTTTGCGGAGATCAAGATAGAAGTGATACAATTGAGATGTTCTTTGTAAAAAGATTAGCTGAACTCCGCTCAGCGGTATGAAGCTTTATAACCTCCTCCGTAGGGTGAGGAAGAGAAGAGGCAATAATGAACGATGATGAATTAATCAATCATCAACCTGACGAAGAACAATTTGATGACGATGAAATAGTGAGCACCAAGAAACCTGGCTATTTTAGGAAATCAATAACCATTTTGATTATCTTAGCATTCATAGCTTTTTCTATACCCAATTTTCCTTATCTCATCTCACATAAACTAGATTTTTTAGATCAGAATAGGGCTTTAAAGGAAGACGCAATCGTTCAGCAATGTAAGTCTGCGGTAGTAAGTATCGAGGCGTCGGTTACAAAGAATCTTTTGAATACAGAGGTCAAACAGGGCACTGGCTTTAATATTTCCCCGACAGGTACGATAATAACTAATCAACATGTCGTAGCCGACGCTAGTACGATAACTATCCGCTTTGGTGACGGAAGAGTGTATTACTCCACACAATATGAGGTCATCCCGAATGTAGACATAGCGATCATTAAGATTGCAGGGAATGATCTTCCTACCATAGCACTTAACCTGAAAGATAGGATACAAAGTGACGAAACCGTGACCATTATTGGCAATCCATTAGGGTTCGAACAGATATCGCAAAGAGGAAAAGTAGGACAATTTCATTATCTAACAAATAGCTCAGCCTCGGTATTTGATATCAATATTCCCATTAATCCTGGTAATAGCGGTAGCCCGGTCTTAGATAATCAGGCCAAAGCGGTAGGGATTATCTTTGCCAGCACGAATATCGGAATAAATGGCAAATCAGAAGTTCGGGCCTTAGCAATTCCTATTCAGAATTTGCCGTTAGAATAATTATCTCGATAACAACTACATAAAACTGACCAATTGCAGACAGTGTTTGGATTAGATTTGTCCCTCCTAATGCCTCTACGCGTATTTTCTCATAACCTTTCTTAAGAACCGGTTAAATATTTCACTGTCACGTTTAGATGGAATATAACTCAAAAAGTCACTTATAACACCGTGGATGTATTGTACAGCAAACATCTGTGGTGTTTTTTTGTTCTATTTACCTTGCGTTTAAGTTCCATTTAATTTCCGTTTAAGTTACTCCGTTATGATACACCTATCAACAAATTCATGCGATCAGCTACCGAATCAGCATGGGTTTTGAGCATCTGAAGATCGACCTGACGGTTGTCGTTCAGGCGATGATTGATTCAGAGGTTGCTGGGGTTTAGAAAAATTAGTCCAAAGATAATTAACCTTTTTGATAGGATTTATAATACTATTTTCATATTCGGCTGTACATACTACTTACACAAATATGAATGGAGGTTTTACTATTTGGATACTGGCACACTCGGATCATTGGCTGAAGGCATATAATTGTCATAAGGATTTCCGAACACAGACTGGAGGAAGCCGAATGACGAAAGGCCGAAATACTACTGGACAAGAGAGGATACAAATTGTAAAAGAGTGCCTATCCACTGGAAACGATTATAGGGGGATAGCACTCAAGTACCAGGTTTCATACCAGCAGGTCTATACGTGGACGAAGAAATACCGTGAGATGGGAGAATCGAGGTTAGAAGATCGGCGAGGACAACGCGCCGGAACACTGCCGAGCCGAACACCTGAGGAAGAACTGAGAGACCGGATAGCCCAGCTTGAACGGGAAAACTTTGATCTGGGAATGGAGAATGCACTGTTAAAAAAAGTGAAGGAATTGGAGAGGATGCGACGTTGAGCTTCGTAAGTAATCCACTCACAATTCCCAGAGTCATTCTATCTTTGATTTTTTTAATTGAAAAACACCTCCCTGACTTTTATATCTGTATCTTTTCCCTAAAATGATTGACTACTCGTGAAACAAATAAATAATCATTTTTTTATGTTACTTCATACAAATAAGGCACTCATAGGGATTACCCTTAGAGTGTCTCATTATTTTCCTTCGGTTTATGTACTTGATTAATGTTGAATTAATTCATTACGGTCAGCCGTCTCTGGAATTTTTTCTAGCCATCCAGCTTCAATCATTAAATCTCCGCCATTCTTTGCTAATCCAAGAAGTTCATTAATGAAACCACTAAACATTCTTACTAAATCTACTCTGGTGGAACTTGTCAAGGCAATTCCGTATTCAGAAATGATATACGCTAGTACTAAGTTGATATGGGACATGATTAACTTATCACTAAGAGAAGACTCTTTAGAATCAGTAACTAATATTTCTGTGATTGAAGGTAGGGGAATATCTTCATCTACTAAAACTGAACCGAGACTTTCTAATTGCTTATCTGCAAGCTGTTTAGCCTTAGAAATATAGTTCCTAACCTTTTCTGATTTAACGACTTGACTATAACCTGAATTCAATGTTCTAAGTAACTGCTTAGTTTCCATAATTGAAAAAATGTAAGTAATTTCTATCGCATTTAAAGGTCTATTCTCTCCAATAAACGGGAGAATAGCACCTAAATATGTGCCAAAATAACCTTTATTGTGTACGAAATCTACTCTGTCTGGAATTATAATGCTTGGGTACTTTGACAAAAGACCTTTTGCTAGAAGTAATTCAGTAGCTTTTTGGTGTATCTCAACAGAAGTGTTCACACATTCAGAAAAGTAATTACGAAAGTCGGAACGAGAACAAACGGTTAATGCGTTCAAGTAATTTATCGAAACAAATTTGTGCATAAGTCTAGTGTATAATAACATAAACGATTCGGAAAATAGTTGTTTCGCATTGCTATCAACGTCCCTGTCGCCGAAAGCTTCCGGGATAGGATGATTGATTGAATTATATATGTTCTCCATAGATTTTATTCGTTGGGTTGAGACATCAAGTGCGCGTTGTAAAACAGTGTGGATATCAGTGTCTTTCGATTTAGCAACATAGCTTTTAAGGAAACACACGGACATACTTTCTGCGTAATAACTCGACCATAAATTGCCGACTTCAGAAGATAATGGCGGAATGTCAGCTAAATTGGTTGTACAGTTCCCATTGGGACTTGTTCTACCTGGCTTTGATTAGCTTCTTGTACATTGTTCATAATTTGCACTCCTTAAATAGTTATTGAATTATTATTTCCAAAAAATAGGGATTAAATTCTATAATCAGACCCTAATTATGTTAAGCCTTAAATAGTCGTTTTAGGTGAAACATCAAAAAGTAAATCTTAACCTAATTTACCGATATGAAAGTAGAAATCTATCCAAACACCATGTTTCTAAAAACATGATCCTTCGGCTTCCGCAACATCGATTAATTGAACTATATTGAGAAATCATCAATGAAGTAACATCAACGCACGTGGAGTACTTAGTAAAAGAATAATTTCAAAGTATTGAGATTATGGGGTTTAAAGGGAAATAAAATATTTCCTCAGACAAGAAAAGGAGTATACCCTTGACTAAGGAAACTTATCTTTTTATAGTCATATTATCGTGACACGGCACGTTGAGTGGGAGAAGGGCTGATCAATAAAGGGCTTTAGGGGATTTAGCCAACTCGATGATTATGGATGACCCTTGAGTGTGTAAAAAAGATATTAGGATATTTTATCCGGTGCATTTAGTTTATTATACATTTCCATCCCTTTAGTTGTTAGATGAGGTAATAAAAGGCTCCACAGGATTGATAGAATATTTTTCTGCTTTGCAAGAAATTTCTTAAGAAGAGTTATTTCCTGTATTCCATACATACTTAATGATAATGAAGAAATTGACAAATCTTCATATTGTCCGGCATATAATTCTTTCTTCATAATTCCATTATTAACAAAGTTAGAAAATATGTTGTTATACACAGTATAGAATTCATTAACAACTTTGGTCTGTATTTTTGATATTTCAGGATACAACTTGGGTAACTCAGATAGCAGAACTCAGAAAGAGACCTATCGAGTAACCTTTACCAAGGATGGTTGGTCACGGCGTAAATCATGTTGACTACTATAATATGTGCAAAAAACTGGAAGTGGTGAAGATTATCTACTTGTACGTGAAGAAATTGGAGATAAGGCGCAGGACTATGCTGAGAAAGAACTAGCAAAGGGTCATAAACAAACTGCCAGCATTTTTTTCCTAAACGCATCTGCGATGTATAGAGTGGGGGAATATGGATACAGAAGCAGAATGCTTATTGATTGACTGGCTTAAAGAAAGACTTTCATAAAGAAAATATATAAAGTGTAGTTTGCTTTTAGCTTAAACTTAAACGAATTGAGGGAAAACAATGAATCAACCTAATATAGACATTAACGAAAGGACCAATCACTAGTCGTAAGGCCCGTTCTTGAACACCACAAACATTTGACGGTGAAGCGTCAGTGTAAGTTAGTCTTGACTTCTTTGCCATATTGAACAAACATACCAATATTTTTAGGAGCTTCGAAAGAGGCTCCTTTTTTCGTGGGAGGAAAACATGGACATACAGACAATAGCAGTGGAACAATTGAAGGCTGCAAAATACAATCCTCGTAAAGACCTGAAGCCTGGGGACACGGAATTTGAAAAGTTGAAAAGAAGCATTGAGGAATTTGGGTTCGTAGAATAGATTGTAGTAAATAAAAGAACAGGATTTACGGTCATTTCCGGACACCAGAGACTGGCTGTTCTTAAGTACTTGAACTGGACAGAGGTTGAATGTGTCATTGTTGACTTGGATGAGGGATCAGAGAAAGCCTTAAATATTGCTATGAACAAAGTATCCGGCGAATGGACATGCCGCTTCTCACGGACTTACTAAAAGATCTTAGCGACAGTGGCTTTGAAGTTTCTCTAACAGGTTTTGAGGCCGCTGATCTAAGCGACTTAGTTGGTGATGTCAACACTAGTACCGATGATCTAAAAGAAGATGAATTTGATGTAACTGCGGCTGAAGCGGAGATTGAAACCCCGATAAGCCAGCGAGCAGATATTTGGCTGCTTGGAAAACATCGCTTGCGTTGCGGCGATTCAACAAGTGAAGAAGAAGTTAAGAAATTGATGAACGGACAGAAAGCCAGATTTATTGTCACAGACGCACCTTATAACGTTACATATAACAACAACGTAAACACCAACCACCCGTCGTGGAAGAAACGTGAGGGTATTCTTAACGATAATATGTCCACAGAAAACTTTAGAGCATTTTTATTTGCGCTTTCACATGTGGCATCAAGGCAGCCGAACCTGGGGCTGCAATTTACGCCTTTATGTCAGCTCAGGAATGTCAGGTAGTTATCTATTGGAACTTAATAATGTAGGCAAAGATGTGAAATATAATATCATGCCCATAGCATATCTGGCAGCGCAGGATTCGCAACTTGATTGGTTTGATGGGAATTTGTTCCGCGGAATACCATTGTACGGGGCAGGTTGCGAACATATGTAAGGTCATTTATTGAGTTGCAGTGTTGGCTTGAGGCCAAATTATGTAGTCTCTTTGCTTAAATAGTAAAAAGGAGTCCTAGCAGGTACATACCGGATGAAGGGCCCCATTTTTCTTCTTCTTTGATGCTCAAATTTTCTGACTTTCCACTTGAAAAGAAATTTATTATAGATTATAATGAGCATAAACAGTTAATAATGAGCAAAAACAATCAAAGAAAATAGCATTATCAGTCAAGAAACGAGCAAAGACAATAATTTGACCAATGAGGAAGGTAAGAGTATGTTTGCTGAAGAGCGCAAAGCGGAGATTTTGCAACTAATGGAATCCGGTAAACCTGTCAAAGTGGGAGATTTGAGCCAAAGATTTGAAGTTTCCGAATCGACAATACGCCGGGATTTGCAGGAACTAGAAAATGCCAGGTTGATTCAAAGGACTCACGGAGGGGCTATATCTGTTCAATCTAGTTTTGAGTTGAGCTATCAGGAAAAAGAAATCCGTTTTTATGATGAAAAACAAAAAATTGCCAAAGCAGCGGTTGACATGGTGAAGGATGGAGAAACGGTTTTTTTGGATACCGGTACAACCACCCTGCAAATAGCTTTTGCTTTACGGGGGAAATCTATTACGGTTGCAACTAATAGTATGGATATCGCTCAAGTGTTTGCTGAGGATCCCCAAGTTGAAGTGATTGTCTTGGGGGGGAGCTTAAGGAAAAGTATTCGTTCTCTAGTGGGCTTCTTAACGAATGAAATGTTGGCGAAACTTCATTTTGACAAAGTATTTCTTGCCGCCAATGCTGTTGACTCCGATCTCGGGGTAACGACTCCTAATCTTATTGAAGCTGAAACCAAAAGACACATGGTAAAGGCGGGTAAAGAGGTTATTTTGGTGGTGGATCACTCGAAACTCTGGGAAAAAGCGATGTGTCAAATTTGTAGTCTAAGTGAGATTAATTTACTACTGACCGATGATGGCCTAGATGAAGCGAACGTAAAAAGGTTAAGTCAATATGTGCAAGTACGAATTGCTGAATAATAAGTACGGGAACGAGAAGTGTGTTGATAATTTTAGAAGAACTTTATTTCAGAGCTGAAGGGATGTACTCATGAATAAGCAAAAACGAGCGAAGATTGTCACGATGACTCTCAATCCTGCAGTTGATCAAACCCTCTATTTCGCACAATTCCATGTCGGGCAGGTTAATAGGGTAGGCAGAGAACGCTTAGATCCTGCGGGCAAGGGAATTAATGTTGCCAAGGTCATTAATAGTTTGGGCCAGGACGTAGCCGTGAGCGGTTTCTTAGGTCGAGAAAATGCTAATATTTTTGAGCATTATTTTCAAGCTCAAGCCATTGCTAATCATTTTATTAAAGTCAATGGGGCTACTAGGGTGAACACTAAAATTGTCGATGAGGCTAGTGGGCAGGTCAGCGAGATTAATTTCCCGGGTATTCACTATGGTCCTTCGGATTTACACGAACTAAAAAACGTCATTATGCAGTTAGCAGAAGAATCGAAGCTTTTTGTTCTCTCGGGGAGCTTGCCTGGAGAAGCACCACTGGATATATACCGAGAGTTTACGGAAATTCTAAAGAGTTATGATTGCAAGGTCTTTCTGGATACCAGCGGAGGCGCTTTGGCCGAGGGCATCAAAGCAAAACCCTATGCCATTAAACCCAATCTAGATGAATTAAAGCAGTTAATGGGGCATTCCATGGACCAGGTGAACGATGTGTTGAACGCGGTTGAGACGTTAATTTCTGGAGGGATTGCTAAGGTCGTAATTTCGCTGGGTAGTAAAGGGGCGTTGATTGCTGACAGAACCCAACGTTTGTTAGTTCACCCCCCCGATGTTAAGGTGAGTAGTACTGTAGGGGCTGGGGATGCTATGGTAGCGGGGTTTGTCTATGGAGAAGCTCAAGGAATGTCGCTAGTTGAACAGGCCCGGTGGGCCACAGCGGTTGCAGCTGCCTCTGTAGCCCAACCAGGAACCCAAGCTGGCAAACTCAACGACGTGGAAAAACTTTTGCCCAACGTAATAATTGAAGAAATGAGGGTGTAACAGATGAAAATTACAGAACTATTAGCGGATGATTCAATTCTATTAGGGCTTAAGGCGGAGACTAAGGAAGAGGTTTGGGGAACTCTGGCTCACGGCTTTCAGGAAATCGGCGCAGTTCATAATGTAGAGCAGTATTTGGCGGACGTGGCTATAAGGGAAACAAAGGGAACGACGGGAGTTGGGTTTGGCGTAGCTATTCCTCATGCTAAATCGGAAGGGGTTACAAGGCCCGCCTTGGCAATGGCTCGTCTGGAAAAGGGAATCGATGTTCAGTCTCTGGATGGTTCCCAAGCGGACCTCTTCTTCCTCATTGCGGCCCCTATCCAAGGAGAGGACATTCACCTGCACGCTCTGTCGAAATTGGCCAGGTTGCTCATCCATGGTTCATTTCTAGAGTCACTCAGAAGCGCTAAAACCCCAGCTGAAGTCAAAAGTGCGATAGAAGCACACGAGAACTAAATTTGAAAAATACCGGATTTCATTGATGTTCTGAAGTCTATATTGCAAAAGAGGAGAGGGAATTGGTATGAAATTTGTAGCTATAACATCTTGTCCTACAGGTATCGCCCATACCTATATGGCCGCTGAAGCGCTTCAAGTGGCAGCTAAGGAAATGGGCCATGAGATTAAAGTCGAGACCCAAGGGTCAGTCGGTGCGGAGAACGTCATTACTCAAGAGGATTTAGCTCAAGCCAAGGCTGTCATTATTGCTGCAGACACGTCGATTGACAAGAGCCGGTTTGCTGGAATGGCGATGATTGAAGTTTCAACCAAGGATGCGATCAAAGACGCTAAAGGTTTGCTTACCCAGGCTGCTAATGCTCAAACAAGTTCCATTAGCCCGAATCAAGTGACTCAGGTTAAACCCGAGGGAAAGAAGTCCAGAACAGGGGTCTACAAACATCTGATGACGGGCGTGTCCTTTATGATACCGTTCGTGGTGGCAGGGGGTCTGCTGATTGCTTTAGGTTTTGCCATTGGTGGTATTTATGTTTTTAAAGTTCCAGGAAGCTTGGGAGAAACGTTATTCTCTGCTGGTAAAGCCGCTTTTGCGTTGATGATCCCAGTATTAGGTGCCTATATTTCATTTTCGATTGCAGACAGGCCCGGTATTGTACCAGGTATGATTGGTGGGTATATTGCAGGGGCTAATGGATCCGGATTCTTAGGCGCAATGGTTGCCGGTTTTGCGGCTGGTTATATCGTTTTAGGAATTAAAAAGTATATCAAGCTGCCCAAATCCTTACAAGGTTTAATGCCAGTCCTTATTATCCCAGTGCTTTCAACGGCTATCATGGGACTACTGATGGTTTATGTGATTGGTAAACCTATGACTTTATTTAACACGTCTTTAGCAGCCTGGCTAACGTCTTTAAGCGGTACAAATGCTGCTTTACTGGGAATTATTTTGGGTGCTATGATGGCCTTCGATATGGGTGGTCCGGTCAATAAAGCCGCTTACACGTTCGGAGCCGCTACTGTAGCTAGTGGTAACCCATCCGCCATCATGGCTGCTGTTATGATAGCAGGAATGGTACCTCCTTTAGGTATAGCTCTTTCTACTCTCCTTGCTAAGAATAAATATACTTTAGAAGAAATAGAAGCGGGCAAGGCTAACTGGGCACTGGGTTTATCCTTTATCACAGAAGGCGCAATCCCCTTCGCTGTGGCAGATCCTTTGCGAGTTATACCGTCCATCATGGTTGGTTCAGCATTAGCTGGGGGTATATCGATGGCCTTTGGAAGTACCATTATCGTACCTCATGGTGGAATATGGGTCTTAGCGATACCTCATGTTGTGAGCAACTTAGTTCCCTATATTGTGGCTCTGATAGCCGGAACACTTGTATCAGCTTTAATCCTTTCAGCCATTAAAAAACCAATCGAACAGTGAGTTCAGTCAGCTTAGCTAATAGAGCAGGGAGGAATTGCATTGATTACCAAAGATATTACGATTACGAATAGTTCAGGGCTTCATGCCAGGCCGGCTTCTTTGTGGGTACAGATGGCAAGCCGATATAAAAGTAGTATTAAAATCAAGTCGAATGATTCCGAAGTCGATGGTAAAAGTATTTTAGGGATTCTTTCGTTGGGGTTAGCCTCTGGCAGTCAATTTCAATTGATTGTGGACGGCGCAGATGAACAGGAAGCGGCTGAGAACTTGGAAGGTCTCGTTAATAATTTAGAAAACCAGGGTGAGTAAAATGGATAGTAATGAAAACGAATGGTATGGTCTAGGGGTATCTTCGGGTCGAGCCGCGGGCGAGATCTGGCTTCTGCAGGGCTTTGCGCCAGATCTGCTCCGTGAGCAGGTGGGGGAGGTCAATGCGGAACAAGAATTGGAACGTATACAAAAAGCCATTGAACTCACTAACCAGCGATTAATCGAATATGAGCAACAAGTTCGAGCGGAAAAAGGGGAAGAATTTGCTCAGATCTTTATTGCTCATCAACTGTTGCTCACGGATCCTGCCTTTGTGGGTGAGGCACAAAAACGCATTAACTCTCAACATTTACGTGCCGAGCAAGCATTGAAAGACGTAGCGGCGGAAGCGATTCAGATGTTGAAAAGTATCCCTGACCCATACTTTCAGGAACGCGCAGTGGATGTAAAAGATGTGCTGGAACAGCTCTTGCAAAATCTGCTTGGTCCTCAAGGGTCTGGGGCGGCCTCTTTTCCGGTAGTGGGAAATTGGATCGTCATGGCTGAGGAACTGACTCCGGCTCAAACTATTGCTTTGCCTAAGGATCGAGTACTAGGATTTATCGTGCGCAAAGGCGGGAAAACCTCGCATGCTGCAATTCTAGCTCGGACTTACGGGATTCCGGCGGTGACGGGTGTTGATAGTGCTTGGGAGGAATTGAGCAACTTAAAGTGGGCCGAATTGGACGGGGATGAAGGTTGGGTGAAGCGATCTCCAGAGGGGATTACCACTACTAACCGTAATGATTTGGTTGATGAGGAACAAGACGGTCCGACTGGAGCTATATTTGGGAACATGGTTCTGGCCGCCAATGTTGGAAGTCCAGTTGATTTACCACTGCTGCAGAAGTATAAAGCGCACGGCGTAGGGCTTTACCGAACAGAATTCTTATTTATGGGAGATCAACTTCCTTCGGAGGAAGAGCAAGTAGAGGCTTACAGCAAAGTGATTGCAGCCTGTACCCCTCATCTCACCGTCATTAGAACGTTGGATATTGGTGGGGATAAAAAAGCACCTGCTTTAATGCTCCCTGAAGAACAGAACCCCTTCTTAGGTGTTCGGGCCTTGCGGCTGTGCTTGCGCAGACCAGAAATTTTTCGGGTCCAGCTCCGGGCGATCTGGCGAGCTTCCACGGCGGGACCAACTGCCGTGATGTTCCCTATGATCGCAACGTTCGAAGAATTGGTACAGGCCAAGGAACTGCTATTTGTAGCCCGAGATGAAGTGGTGCGGGAAGGATACCCCGTGGGAGAACTTCAAGTAGGCATGATGATCGAAATTCCGGCTGCCGCCTGGAATGCTAAGAGATTGGCTTCGGAAGTGGATTTCTTTAGTATCGGGACGAACGATTTGACTCAGTATATGTTGGCGGTAGACCGTGAAAATAATGAACTGGCTGATTTATATCAACCTCATCACCCAGCGGTCTTAGGTATGATTGCCCGGGTGAGCCAAGCCGCAGAGAAGGCCGGCATATGGGTAGGCATATGCGGTGAGGCTGGAGGGGACAGCTTATTGGCACCTTTCTTTGCGGCTTTAGGAATCGAGGAACTCAGTATGGCGCCAGGCTCGTTACCTAAAGTTCGCCAAGTACTGAGCAAGTTGACGTTTGAGGGTGTGAACAAACAGAAGTTTATAGAACGTATTCTAGAGTGTGGTACTGCAGCTGAGGTTTTAGAGCAATTGAGGCAATACGAGGATAGATGAAACGGGTGGACAGGTCCTCTACAAGGGGTTTCCGCACATGTCCTTATTACTTTTCAGATATTGAACGTATAAGAACGAATAAGGAATTGATACTGATACCCCCCTTAGAACCAGTGTGGATCATAGGGGGGTATTGAAACGAGACGCCCCCATTTCAGAAAGAAGGTGTACAAATGCTGATGGTAAGCCAATTAGTTGAGGAATTTAAATTGGAGGTTATAACAGGGCATGGGGGATTAAGTAAAGAAATTTCGGACTATAGTTTGAAACGTCCGAGTGCCGAATTGGTGGGATTCTTAACGCATTTGACACCCAAGCGAATTCAAGTGTATGGTCGAACGGAGTTAGGACTCATCCAGCAATTCGAAGAGTCCGTACGACGCGAGCATCTTGCCCAAGTCATGGTTGCAGAAGTCCCCTGTGTGATTATTACGCGGGATTTAACGATCCCCTTAGAGTTTATCGAATTAGCTGCTGAGCGGAAGATTCCTCTCTTGAAAACCCACCGATCGACGACCCAACTCTTTTATTTGTTAATCCGCTATCTCACGAATCAGTTAGCACCAAGCACACTTGTACACGGTGTCCTTGTGGATGTATACGGAGTGGGGGTATTAATTACAGGTGAGAGCGGAATCGGGAAAAGTGAGGCAGCTTTAGAATTAATCAAAAGCGGGCATTTGTTGGTTGCCGATGATGCCGTGGAAGTTCGTCGGGTTGATGAAGAAAGTTTACGGGGCACTGCTCCAATTCGGATTCAACATCTACTGGAGGTGCGCGGTTTAGGAATTCTTGATGTGACGACGTTGTTTGGAACAGGTACCGTACGGGATGAAAAAGATATCCAGTTTATTGTTCACATGGAAGAATGGCAGCAAGAAAAAGTTTACGATCGTTTAGGGATTGATCCACCTCAAACACGGCAAATCTTAGGGATCTCCATTCCGGAGATCACCGTTCCGGTTCGTCCGGGACGTAATCTGGGGACGATTATTGAAGTCGCAGTTATGCAAAATAGACTTAGGTCGGTATTTCATAATCAACGTGTCTAAAAATGCCCTGCATCCTTCATTTAATAAGGTGTGTATGATTTAGCCAATGAATTGGTAAACCTAAGAATTATATTCTAAAAATAGCTATATAAATCAATACAAGGGAGACACATACAAAACAGATTAAGAATGCCAGAAAACATTGGCTTATATGCGAAAGGATGTATGTAATGACTTTAGTAGCTCTGAATAATATGTTGCGTGGGGCAAAGGAAAAAAAGTTTGCTGTCGGCCAGTTTAATATTAATAACTTGGAGTTTACCCAGGCCATTATCGAAGCCGCTGCCGAAGAACGGTCACCGGTAATCTTTGGTGTTTCTGAAGGTGCCCTGAAATATATGGGCTTGGAATTTACAGTTGCCCTGGCCAAGACAGCAGCCGATAACTATGCCATCCCTGTTGCCCTGCATTTAGATCATGGCAGTAGCTTTAACGTTGTTTTGGAATGTATCCGTGCCGGGTTCTCATCTGTGATGTTTGACGGCTCCCATCATCCGCTTGCTGAGAATATTGCTTTAACTAAAAAGATAGTAGAGGTAGCGCACATTATGGGGGTCTCCGTTGAAGGGGAACTGGGAACAATCGGTGGGACAGAAGATGATTTATCCGTGACTGAAGAGGATGCAGCTTTTGCTAAACCGGAAGAAGCGGTCCGTTTCTGGGAAGAAACCCGTGTCGATGCTTTAGCCCTTGCTGTCGGTACTGCGCATGGAGTTTATAAGGGAGAACCACGGATTCGTTTTGATATCATCGCAGAAGTAGCTGGCAAGATTGAAGCCCCCATCGTATTGCATGGCGGTTCAGGGGTGCCGGATGAATCCATTCGTAAGGCTATCAGTCATGGTGTTGGCAAAGTTAATGTAAACACGGAGAATCAAATAGCGAGTACAGAAACCATTCGTAAGATACTTGCTGCAAAACCCGATCTGATCGATCCGCGGAAATACTTAGGTCCAGGTCGGGATGCGATAAAGGACGTTGTAAAGACCAAAATCCGTCTCTTTGGCAGTCATAATCAAGCTTAATGACCTTATAAAAATCTTATCATTTAAGGGCCAGGTTTTTCCTGGCCCTTGCCTCACAGTTAGTAACTTCCAGACTGGAGATTTCTGATGGGAATTCATAACTGATTGAATTCCTCCAATCTCTCCATATGTATCCAGAGATAATCCAGATCGCAAAATTAGTGACTCTAATGATAATATAAATCATTATTATTAACCATGTCTTCCAAGTAATACCCTCAGGTATAAATGCTTAAATCAAAAATATACTGTATATGTTAATCCTGATAGCTACGCCTTGAGAAAAGCCCGAGGTTAGTATCCCCGACATTGAGGTATTTAACGTCACCCTTTCTCACGTTCCCACAATGAGCTGTTGTTCTTGCGATAGCCTCCTTTAACCTCTTCGGAAATTTATCAGTACAATCCGCTGTTGAAGATACAAACGACAATTCCGCGTTAATTCTCTTTATTATATCGGCCGTTGGTTTACTCATTTCGCTGATTACAGCCATAATAAAAAGAGCAAACGACAAGAATGGTAACGATGATTAAGGTAGGGCGAACAATATAAGCGTAATTAAAATATAATGTTAGTAATATTTGAAAATATTAGTTAAATTGCTTGTGTCATGCAGGAAACAGATAAATTATGTCGAATGACATTGATATAATTATTACAGATATTTTATGGGGGGACTACATCATGGCTGAAACCCTCACAGAATTGAAACAAGCTGTAATGCGAATTTATAATTCTGTAAATCAGGAAATGTATGAGATTGGTGTTAAACGGTTGCGGGTTGATATCGTTGGCAAAAAGATTGTTATTTTGGCCGAACATCGTCGTCTGCCAGGTTTGCGGGCATTGGATCAGATTAATCGCTCAGTGACAAGAATGGCTGATGTAGCTTTGCTAGACTTAAATAAATTACGCCTTAAAACAATGGTGGAATCCGAGCTTAACTTAAAGGTTATTTCTGTACTTAAAGATTATGATCCAGAGCAAGAAATTGCTGCAACCGTGATCGTATTGCATGAACAATTATCTGATACCTAGCATGAGAAAAATGTAAATTATGTTTCTTGAAACATTGGCCCAATTACGTGAGAAATCGTTTGCAGGCCGGTCGGGAAGCTACAAATCGTTCGGATGAGGGAACCTTATTGGAGCCCGCAAAACCGTCGGTTTAAGAACTAAGTGATGTTTATTGGCATCACTCTAGCTTAAGCTGACGGTTTTTTTATATTCCCGGGGAAGAACATAAAAGACAGGAGGTGGGCTGTATAGAGTCTTTATAGAATTCCTGAATTCAACATATCTTGAATCTTTGGAGGGACAAATGTGAACAGAGACAATATTACAAACAGGGATTTGCTAACAGCGCTAAACACTATCTCCGGCGGACGGGTTCCCTTAAGTCTAGCTGAAATGTTTTCCGGTAAAAATCCTTTTGTAGTCGTCAAATCCTCGAACATTCCCGGAAAGGCCGTGATGGAGACACCAGGCCTGGTATTTGGACAAATCGACCAACCGATCAGAAAATTAGCCGTGCTTATGACCTTGACCGAGTCCGCAATTGAACTTGCCGCAGCCACTGGAGTCGATGCCATAGTTGCCCATCATCCTATTGCCGATGCTGCTAACAGTGGGGGAGTGACTCTCAAAAATTATTTGGGGTTATATCGTATTAGCGCCTTTGAATTGCATGAAGCATTTCACGGTTTACATCCAGGTTTAGCTATCCTGCATGGACATCAGGCATTTAGGACAGAGATCGCTTATGGTGGGATTCCTGGCAACATTATGTATGTCGGGCAAGCATTGCCAGAAGTAAGATGTCTGGAAGACATTTTATTGCGCTTAGAAACACTAATGGGAATGGACGAAGAACGAAAAATGCTGGAGTTAGAGAAAGATGTCCGCCACTGCTCCGGCATCTCAGAAACTAATGTTTTGACCGGAGCAAAGATAATCTGTGGTCAATCCGACAGTGAGGTGGAAACTATCCTGCATATTTTTCCTCATACCGGTTTCAGTCCGGAACATCTTGCCCAGGCCATGAGAGAACATCCGGAAATTGACACTTTGCTGGCCTCTATTAGTCGGGTGCCGGACCAACATCCTTTAATCGACAAGGCCAAAGAATTTGGACTTAATGTTATCGTGGGCAACTCGCACGCTTTAGAAATTTATGAAAATGGGTTGCCGCTAGCTATTGCTCTCCAGCAATTATTACCCCAAGTTGAAGTGGTAATGTTTCGGGAACGTTGTACATCAACGCCTTTGAGACAATTTGGTTCAACAGCTATCCAAAATTATGCGGATATGATTGTGGAAAAACATCTGATTAATAAATAATAGCCGGGGTTCAAGGGAAGCCTTGTCCCTACCGGCTCGGCGAATGCCGAGAGTCCATTTAATAAGTAAGGAGGAAAGAATTATGGTTAATCTAGAAAAAAATGAAAGGTCGCCAGGACAGGGCGCTCCCCCAAAACGGGTGATGACAGCCATCGAATATGTTGGACTGGCCCTAGTAGCCACGTTCATGCTCGGTCTGTTCTTTAAACCAAATACGATTGCCGGAGTTTTTGACGCTATGGTCAATAATGCTTATTCTATTTTTAAAGCATTTATCTTCGGCAATTGGAATAATGGAGTTTGGTCACCTTCTACGGTCGGGGTTGCAATCATTGTGAGCGTGATGACTGGCCGGATTTTGGAGCGGCTTGGTTTTACCGATGCCCTAATCCGGATTTTTGTGCCAATTATGAAATATTTCCGGGTAAACTCCGCCGTGGTTATTCCTGCTGTGTATAACATTTTAGGCGATATCAATGCTGCAGGTCGAATTGCCGGACCGATCCTGGTTAAAGCTGGTGCTACCAAGGACGAGCAGAAGATAGCCGTCGCAACGATGGTTCAATCCCAGCAATCGTTTTCCACTCTTATGCTTGGGCTATTGGCGATGACCACCGTGGGGATCAAGGTTTTTCCTGTCGTTTTCATTGCTGTTTTCCTCCCCCTCATCATCGTACCGCCGTTACTCCGTCTTACGATATACCGTGATGCCAAAGCAGTATCGCTCCAAGAGTTGCCGAGGTTTACTCCAAAAACAGCGTTTTTACCGACGATTTTTGGCGCTGCCCGGGAAGGGGCTGAAGTACTGTTCTTGCTGATTATCCCGGCGGGAGTTGTTATATATGCGATCATCGGCGGGCTAGACTTTGCGGGAATTTGGGCACCTATTAAGTCAGCTTTGACGAGTATGCTGTCCTTTCTCTCGATTGACCCAACTACAGGCATAATATCTGTCCTTGTTTCGCCTACGTTAGCTATGGGAACATTAAAGGCTACTTTGGCCGCAAATCCTGCTGCAGTAGCTCCACGGCTCGTAATTGGCTCTTTTGTTCTGGCTTGTTCTGGATTCCCTTTCTCAGTCATATTCGGGCAAATTCCAGCGGTGTGGGCCGGCTGTACCGATCTGAGCGAGCGAGAGGCTATGGTGGCTGCAATACTAGGAGCAGTTATGAAACTTATTAGTACGGGCTTAATCGCACGATTACTCGGTCAGTTATTTTTCTAATAATAAATGATGACGACATGTTTCCTGATTACTTTAAAGTTTTTGGGAGACTTCCTTAAATAACTTACGTTGAACAAAGGATGCAAGAGGGATGTGGCAACAATTATCTTCATCCCCGAACATGATTAAGCCAGTCTGGTATAAAGGTATATTAAAGTGGTTCCCGTATTCATTTAGAAGACGCAGTCCTAAATTATCCACCAATACATCGGCATTGAGGACTGAATTTGTATGGATTGACAAAGACAGGTCATCCGGTATGTTCGTTAGGGATAAATACTGGGCAGGACGGGCTTCGATAGGACCCATTCCCGCCGGAAAAGAATTGAGATTGTAGTCTAGCCGACGGCCTATACCGGACAGTCGCTTGTCACTGGTAACAAGAGCTGCAAAGCGATAGACGTCAAGTCCTAATGAGTCAGGAATAATCTTTCCGTCAGTCCATAGAGCAGTTTGGAAATATGTATCTGGATTAATTGAGAGTGGTTTGTGGGCATAAATTTCTACTGCTAGTTTCACCTCGTTCACCGTCTTTCACCTTTTGCTCCACTATATGATGTCGGGTGACAATCGGTGTCACTCAAACTAATACCCCCGTATTCAAAGAGCAATCTTTGGTGCGGGGGGTTCAATTTGCCGCATCTGTTTATAATACCTGTGCTTTTGGTTTTTTGCTAGGATTTCCGGTCAGTAAGACTCAATTCCACGAGACAAAAGATTATTGACATATGTTCAAATGGTTAGTATAATTCAAGTCAATAAGGGGCATATGTTCATAAACCTGAGGAAATATTTTTATATTCTGGTAAAAGTTGTAACAGGTCAAATTCGGCACGGAATCCTGTAGAAATTTTGTTCAAAGAGAAAATAATTTTAAGGAGGATACAATATGATTGCTGAAGTAGACCAAGACCAGTGTATCGGATGTGAATCCTGCCCCGAATTTTGTCCTGAGGTCTTTAAGATGGGGGCCGATGGGTTAGCAGTAGCTTACACAAACCCCATTCCGAGTGAATATGAGGGAGCTGCCAAAGAAGCTGCTGAGGGCTGCCCAGCCCACTGTATAACCATTAAATAGCAAGTTCTAACTAGGTAAAGGAGGATGCTTTTTTTCCGCTTCAGTACATATTTCAAGTGAAGTTGAATGAAGAATGCTCTCCTGGCCAGATTGTGTCCTACAAAGCAGTTAAGGAATAGCGCTTTTTATACTGTTTTCAGAAACTATCCGATCATAATTCTTCTTAGCACAGTGTTAGCAAAACAATTCGATAAGCCTATTCAGAAAATGGCAATTACGTTTTCGCTACAATCTGGTCCAGTATTTTCTATGACCCAATTAAAAGAATTGCTGAGTGAATTTTAATTTAATGTCGGAGGGGATCGTAAGATGGGGGAACCAATACGAATTAAACGTTTAGATTCGAGCTTACGTGATGAAATAGCAGAGTTATTGAATGGCTATGATTTTTCTAATTGCCTTACTTGTGGTATGTGTACGGCTGGCTGTATTTATAGTGATCTTCATAAGGATCAAGACCCTCGTAAGTTCATACGAAAAGTAGCTCTAGGTATGCGAGAAGAAGCAGAGAATGATCCCTTTATCTGGAATTGTACTATGTGTAATCGATGTACCGTGGAATGCCCAATGGGAGTGAATATGAACGCACTCACAAGAGCCTTCCGAGGAAAAGTGGAAAGGGCACCCGGTTATTTGCAAGTTATTGCAGATGATCATATACGGACAGGTAATCAGATGGGTGTCGAACAAATTGAGTATGAGGAGACACTAGAATGGATTGAAGAAATGATGCAGGAAGATTTGAAGGATCCGACTTATAAGATTCCGTTAGATGTTCCTAATGCAGACTTCTTTTTTGGATTCAATGCTCGGGAGATTAAACATTATCCAGCTGATCTTCAGAGTATACTAAATGTTTTCCACGCCGCCAAAGCAAACTTTACAATTAGCTCTAAGCGCTGGGATGCTACTAATATTTGTTTGTTCACAGGTAAAAACGATGAATTCGCTGAAATATCACGCCCGATGTTTGAAGAAGCTGAGAGGTTAAACCCTAAGGAAATTATCGTCACAGAATGTGGACATGCTTTCCGATCGACCAGAGTATTTGCTCGTGATTACTGGAAAGGTAAACAGCTCCCTGTTCGCCATATAATGGAGTTATATGAAGATTGGATTAAAGATGGCACATTAAAACTAGATAAGACCAGAAATACAATCCCGGTAACCCTTCATGATCCCTGTAATACAGTTCGTAAAGAGGGGATTGTTGAGCCTCAACGCTATGTGCTGAGTAATACTGTAATGGATTTTCGTGAAATGTTCCCTAACAGGGAGTATAACTTTTGTTGTGGAGCTGGTGGGGGAGCGGGAGCCGTCGCTGAAACTAAAGCAATGCGTATGGTTAAAGCCAAACCTAAAGTTGATCAACTAGTGGCCACCGGTGCGACAATTGGATGCATCCCTTGCCATAACTGCATGGATCAGTTTGTTGACATGAATAAGCATTACAAACTTGGTATGAAAATGATGCATCTCACTGCCTTAATAGAAGTTGCCTTGGGTTTAGTAGATGAGGATAAGCAATTTTTTCATTGAGTTATTTTATTTCACGCGGTACATTGGAATAGCGAAATAGCATTTAGTTTTTACTTTTACTTATCAGAAAAAGGATAAAACCCCGACAGTGCAATCAGCATTCGTACAGGGACCAAATTTATAGCACGGGTCAAGTGTTTTTGCCTGTGCTTTTGGTTTTGGGCTTAGGATATAAAACTGAATTTGATGCAAATAGGCCTATTCCTATGGCCAAAAGACAATTAACTTAATGTGGGAGGAGTTAGTTTGACAAAATATGTTGCTGTTGCCGGAAAAGGTGGCGTTGGAAAAACAACTTTTATAACTTTGATGTTAAGACAAATGATCCATAAAAAAAGGGGAATATCAATTTTAGCTGTCGATGCCGATCCAAATGCAAATTTGAATGAAGCTTTAGGTTTAACTGTCACTACAACTATTTCTGAACTTTTAGAAGGAAAAAAGAATATCAAAACGGTTTCTGATAGCGCGGAGAATATCACTTTTATGAAGAATCTGCAAAAATCGCTGATTTGCACTCCAAATTTTGATTTTTTAGCTATGGGAGATCCTCAAGGTCCTGGATGTTATTGTTACCCCAATAACATTTTGCGTATGTATCTGGAAACCCTGGGGAAAAATTATGATTTTGTGGCAGTGGATACTGAAGCTGGAATGGAGCATATTAGCCGCCTGACAATTCCTCACATTGATATAATGTTTATCGTTAGTGATTCTTCAGCACGCGGAATTCGCTCAGCCAGACGCGTTAATGACTTAATCCAAGGATTAAAGGCTGATATTGGTGAAGTTTACTTGATAGTTACGCATACAGTTAAGAACAGCCTAGAATCTCTGGCTGAAGAAATTGCTCAAACTGGGTTAAAGTTAATTGGAGATGTTCCATATGATGAATTAATTTTTCAACAGGATCTTATAAGTAAACCACTCTATGATTTGCCCGATGAGGCGATTTCCGTACGGGCAGTGGATAAAATACTACGCCAGACCAACATCCTTTAAATTTAAGGGCAATGCACAACAGGCTTTAGCTTTTGAAGGACAAATGCATGGAAATCCTGGTTTTTTTGTTTTCAAGTGGGTCAAGGAATAAAGAACTGGTAATTAAAAGAGACTATCGCCTGAAAATAATGATAAGTTATCTAGATATTACAAACATATAGTCTGCTTGTTATTCATACAAAGTTATTAAAGAGCTCAGAGGAAACTGATTATAACAATGAGAAGCTGCCATTGAAGGTGAATGATTGGGGTGCTGTATGATAACAGTTGAACTCATAAAAAAAGCCAGAAGTATACTTGGAGTAACGGATGCAGCGGATATGAACATGATCCGAAGTGCATACCGAAAATTAGCTAAACAATACCACCCTGATCGTAATCGAGATGATAAAAGCATAGAGGAGCAATTCAAATTAATTACAGAGGCTTACGAAATTCTTTGCGGGGAAAAAAATGCAGGGAGATATGGTATTTTGAAGACTAATACGGATAATGTAAATGAGCCATCTTATGATGATAAATCCTACTGGGAATGGTGGTTGGAACGGTTTAAGGACATATTATAACTAGCATTTTTGTTTAAAATGGGAAACTAACATGGAACTTACTAAGATCTTGGAGGCTATATGTGTGAAGGTTGCATTTGTCGAACGTCAATATGAGAATAAAGTCTTTCCCAAAGGGAAATTTAAGCAATTCGCTCAAAAAATAGCTCGGTTTTGTAACTTATCGATAACCGACCTTTATGTTTTAATACATCGAAAAGGCGATGATTTTGAGACAAGGTCTACAGTCGACGACCTAATGAATATCTGGGAGATCGGCAAGACAATTATTAGTCTTGCATTCCATTCTAGTTTTAGTATTATAAAGTTTAGACTTCAGTTGTACTCGAATGCTTTGAATATTACGTACAATATTAAGGGTGATATAGAAAATGCCAAGCACATCGTATTCTTGACAGAAAACACTTTGGAGCTTACAAGGCTCAGTGAACAAGGGACTGGCGAGTTGACCTTAGATAGTGATGAGGCAACTAATAAACGCGAATTCTTTGAAATTGAAGAATCATTATTTAACCTTATGAAACAGGTTTATGAAAGGGAAAGTGAAAATTCGGTTGAATCATTTGACAAGTATTTTAACCAGGTGATCAGGTCGCGTTGCCAAGAGCGTATAGATGGTTAAAATAATTGGTGCAAACAATTTCAAGCACTATACCCAGAAAGCTAATTCTCTATAAAGGAAGAGGGTAACGCATAATGAGTACGGAAGTTGCACTTCAATACGAAAACAAACTCTTTCATAAAGGTCAATTTAAGAAATTCGTTCTAAAATTATGTCGATTCCTTAATATATTACCCTCCGATGGTTACACTTTCTTACGTCAAAAGGATCAAGATTTTGAGATAAGCTCTAAAGTCAGCGTTGATGAATTAGAAAACATCTGTGATATTGGAACTACAGTTAGTCGTCTAGATTTTCATTATAATTATAATATTATTAAGTTAAGTTGTACGTCATGTTCAAATGTATTGAATGTTTTGTACGTAATAAATGGTAATATGAAATATTCCAAAAAACTTATATTTTTTGTAGAGAACATACTTGAAATTACCAGATTCACTGAAGAGATAAGCAAGTTGACCGATGGTCATCGTCAGGCTACTCCAGACATCTCTAGCGTAGAAAAATCCGAAGTTGTCATAGAACCAATTGGGCAGATGCAAACGGACTTAGACCCTAGCAATATATTAAATAATAGATCCATTGAACCTTCTGTAGAGGGAGTTATAGTTAGATTTGGGGGCAAGGGAGCTAACCAAAATAAAGAGACAATTAATAAACGGCAATTTCTCGAAATTGAAAAACCAGTACTTAACCTTATGAAACAGGTTTATGATAGGGAAACCGAAAATACTGTGGGATGGACATTAGAAAAGTATCTTCATCAAGTGATCCAGGCACATTGCCAAGAGATTATGGGTTATAATCAATAAGAAATGAGATTAATCGAAATATGGGGAGTTAATGATGAAATACAACCGACGATTGGGGTGCACCATGCATCTTGGTCGGCGGTTTTTTATTTTTAATAAGCTTGATGTTGAAATCTATAGAGACATTATCGTTATTGACATATGTTCATATCCGTGCAATAATAGAATTATAAAAGGCATATGCCAATAACTTATAAAGGAGACGATGAATTTGCCTGGAAGAGATGGAACAGGGCCTACGGGACGTGGAGTGGCGAGCGGAAGAGGTTTAGGCTATCAGGGAACAGAGGCTGTTCGCAGCACTACTGGATTAGGACAAGGATTAGGTTCCAGAAGAGGCCATAGAAATTTTGCCGCAGATCAAACCGTATCCAAAACACAAAAGGAATTACTGCAAGAGCAAAAAGCGCTCCTTGAAAGCAAGCTTGATATCATAAGCAAGCAATTACAGAGCTTGTAAGAGGCAGCAAAATTAGCAGGGGGACACTCCTGTTACTTTTGCCGCAAATTGAAGAGAATGGAGGATTTCCAATGAAAATTGCAATTCCGGTAAATGACAAATCTATGGAAGCAAGTGTCTGTGATTCCTTTGGCCGCACGCCCTATTACTTAATCTATGATACTGAATCAAACGAAAGTGTTTTTCTCGATAATAGCGCAGTAGCCAGCCAAGGTGGTGCAGGGATCAAGGCTGCGCAGACCGTTGTAGATAACAAGGTAAATGCCTTGCTTACCCCGCGATGCGGCGAGAACGCTGCAGAGGTCATTAAAGCAGCGAATATCCAACTATATAAAACGATCAATGATTCTCTTAAGGATAATATCGATGCCTTTAATGAGGGAAAACTCTCTTTATTGGAAGAAATTCATGCTGGATTTCATGGTCACGGAGGCAGATAGTATGAAGATAGCTGTGCTAAGCGGCAAAGGCGGCACAGGAAAAACACTTATATCTGTAAATCTGGCTGCGTCTGCCAAGGAATCAATCTATATAGATTGTGATGTTGAAGAGCCAAACGGACATTTGTTTTTCAAGCCGGAGAATATTCAATCAGAAGAAATCTCGATCAAGGTTCCTACTGTCGATGAAAAACTTTGTAATGGCTGCCGTAAATGTATTGATTTTTGTAAATTCAATGCCTTGGCCTATATTATCAACAAACCAAAGGTGTTTAATGAAGTTTGTCATTCCTGCGGAGGATGTGTGTTGTTCTGTCCTGAGAAAGCCTTATCAGAGAAAGAAATCATTATCGGGGAAATTCAAAGTGGTATTTCAGAAAATGTTGCAGTCCTTACAGGGATATTAAATGCCGGTGAAAAGTCCGGCATCCCCATTATCAAAAAACTTCTGAAGGATACTCATGAAAATAAATTCACCTTTATTGATTGCCCACCCGGAAGCGCGTGTATTGTCATGGACAGCATCAAAGATGCGGACTATTGCATATTGGTAGCAGAGCCTACTTTGTTTGGTGTTCATAATTTGAATATGGTTTATGAGCTCGTAAAGTTATTTAACAAACCGCACGGTGCGGTACTAAACAAGTGTATGGAAGGAGAAAATCCGTCAGAAAAATTTTGTCTAGAAAAGGATATTAAAATCATTGGCAAGATTCCTTTTGAGCAGGAGCTTGGAACTTTGAATTCAAAGGCGTTAGTTTTAGTTAGACAAAATAATAAATATCGCGATATGTTCTCTTCTCTGCTTCAAATTGTGACTAAGGAGGTGCAGATATGAAGCAGCTATTAATCCTTAGTGGCAAGGGCGGTACGGGAAAAACAACGATTGCCAGTGCATTTATTAAGTTAGCTAAGGCTAAAGTCTATGCAGATTGTGATGTGGATGCCCCTAATTTGCATTTGGTTATGAATCAGTCAGCGGAAGCCAAACGATCAAACTATTACGGATTGCCTAAGGCAGTCATTAATCCAAAATTATGTGTGCAATGCGATTTGTGCCTGCAAAATTGCCGTTTCGATGCAATACAAGTGGGTCTTGATTATCAGGTTGATGACTATGCTTGTGAAGGCTGCGGTGTCTGCGAATCAATTTGCCCTGTGGGAGCCATCTTCTCAAAACCGGTCTTAACCGGAGAATTAATGTTGTATTTAGACGATGCAATATTTTCTACTGCACAGCTTAGAATGGGAAGTGGCAACTCCGGAATGCTGGTAACCGAAGTAAAAAAGCAAATGAGAACGGCGGCGATTACAGACCATGACCTTGCAATCATTGATGGATCACCCGGTATAGGATGTCCGGTGATCGCCTCGATTAGTGGTGTTGATATGGTTTTGATCGTTGCTGAACCGTCTGTTTCGGGAATCAGTGATATGGAACGTATCATTAAAACTGCAGCAAAATTTCAAACGCGAACCGCCATTTGTATTAATAAATTCGATACCAACATTGAAAATACCGTTATAATCGAATCGTTTTGCCAAAAGTTCAACCTCCCTTTTGCTGGAAGAATCCCCTTTGACCCAGACGTTGTAAAGGCAATCAATAGGGGGCAGAGTATTGTTGATATGGATTGTGAAGCTGGGCGCGCTACAAAAAATATTTTTGATAAAACGATCAAAATACTATTTCAGGAAAGTTTAGGTTAAGGAGAGAACCCAATGAGTGAAAATTGTAATGATACCAAAATGGCATAAACTGTGATATACGTTCGATTGAATTTTTTGACGGTGATTGGCTTGACGATATAGCAACTATTTTCAAAAAAATGGTGGATGAAAAAATGAAAATTGCAGTGGCAAGTCTGAATGGAAGGAGCAGTGAAGAAGATTGAACCATTGAAACCCAGTTTTAGAAATAATCAGCTTAGAGTATGTGCTTACTTCTTACATAGTGATAAAACAATTATTAGAAAAGCAGAAACAAACCCATCGTAATCACGCCTAAGCTTGATTACGATGGGTTTGTTATGTAAATTACTGTTCTTTGTTGAATATGTCCATAATTTCTATTCTATAGTTAGAACAGGAAAATTTATACTGAAAGTTGTGCCATGTCCAACTTCACTCAGTACATTAATTTCGCCTTTGTGATTTCGTATAATACCATACGTCACCATAAGGCCAAGACCTGTACCCGTTTCTTTTGTTGTAAAGAATGGTGTCCCCAGCTTCTCTAAGTTCTCACGGGGCACTCCCGGTCCGTTATCTTGCACTTTAACCTCTACAACAGAATTACCCCGATTTGTCAGATGAATTTTTACAAATCCTCCATCGACTATCGATTCTATGGAATTTTTAATCAGATTAATAAATACTTGCTTTAGTTGATTAGGTTCCCCTCTAATCGCTAAAAGATCCTCCGATGCAATCAATTCCAATTGAATATCTTTTAAGACAGCTTGTGGTCCTATAAGGTTAAGGATATCATTTATAAGATTCCGCAAATTTATCTCTGCAAATTGAACAGGTACAGGTTTAGCCAAAACCACCATTTCACCCACAATATCATTAATCCGATCGATTTCTTGCATAATGGTTTCTAAATAGAATTCAGGAATTGGCTCGCTCTTTTTACTTTGAATCAATTGAACAAAACCCTTAATAGAGGTGAGCGGATTTCTGATTTCATGAGCGACCCCTGCTGCTAACTGGCCAACAAGTGCTAACTTTTCCGCCTTTTGAATATGCTCAGCCGCTATCCGATCTTTCAATAAGTTGAAATAACGAAGTATAACGATGATAAACATTATTAAAAGAATGATTATAAAGATATTACGCCACATAATTTGATTCATCTGATTGTTAAATTCCTGAAGTGGTTGCACAATAACAATAACCCAGGGTGCTTCCGTCAACGTTACGAATGAATGCTGTTCGGGTGGTTCTTCACCCGGTGATGGACCGATGGACCCTTCACCTGTTTTCGCGGCTAAAGCAGCTTTAAACAAGGGTGTTTTATCTAATTCCATTGTCTTTTTTAATTCTTCTAATTTAGGATGCCAAAGGAAATTTCCATCTTTGGTGAAACGCGTAGCGTATCCAGAGTGTCCAATCTGTATAACCGAAAGTTTATTTTGCAATTCGTCTAATGGAATTGAAACACCAACTATACCCGAAACTTTGCCATCTTGGTAAAATGGCGCTGTTATGCTAATGATGTCTATGCCTGTGACTCTGCCAACATAGGGTCCCCCGATAAAAACTTTTTTTTGCATTGCTGCTGTGAAAAAATCTCGATCAACAATATTTTTATCTGCGTGGTCATTAGGATATTTAGCGAGAAGTTGACCTTTAGCATTTGCCACGTAAAATAAAGATGCCTCGGAGTGGGCAAGGCTTATATCTCTTAAGAGCTTAGTTAATTCGTTACGATCATTATCAATTAATGGCACCCGAAAGGCAACACCTTTTAAAGTTTGTTTATAACTACTCAAATAGTCATCAACATAGTTGGCCGTAAGCCTAGCAATTTGCATATTCTTATTGATCATTTCTTGACGTTGCTCATTCAGTTGATCAAAAAGCAACAGATAACCCATTGTAACCACTGGTACTAGGATCAACATAATCAGAAGCACCTTTGCCAAACGTTTTTCTCTAATAAAATTCAAGGGTTTTCATCCTATCTTGTTGTGAATATTCTACATATAAGATTAATACTTATATATTTCGATATAGATTATTAATTCCCTCTAAATGATTCAAGCAAAGCCCATAATAGACAGCATTTTAGCTTCTACACAGCTCAACTATTGATTTCACTGCTATTTTTACCCGGTTTCAAAAGTGTCTCAAAACACCTACGTCCTATCCGCTTCCACCATGATGGGAATGTTGTTAAGGACAACAAGTTATTAGGAATTTGTAGAGAAACTTGCCGGCAACCGCATGAATATTTTTATGAGTACCTAAGCAATATTAACGGTCAATTAAAAGGGTTAGAGATTAAGAATAAAATGAATACCTGTAAATAGTTTCTGTATAAGATTTAAGAAATGTTGAAGCCACCGAGATCAAGCTTTTGCATCTGATATCGGTGGCTCCATTTTGAATATTTAGATGAATGTAATTTTGCGAAGACGTAGGAATCAAAAGCTCCGTTCTTACAAAATTAAAAGCTGTTCAGCATAATGAAATTTTATAGGTATGTATTTTTTACTTTGAGAGTAACTCTCCAGCGGTAAATGCTTGTTTTAGTAATTCATCCGATAACTTGAAATTAGGCGAACCTGTATGTGAACAAAGCAAGCTATCTGTAAGCTCCCAACCGAACATAGAGAACGTGCCATTGACGAACTGGATTGTGGCTTGAAACGCATCTTTGTTCTCGTTTCCTTGTGAGAAAATAGTAACTGCTTTTTTTCCAGGATAACGGGCTTGGAATGGGAATCCAGTGCCTTCAAGCACAGGGTACATTCTATCAAGCCATTGCTTTGCTTGCCCTGAGATTTGCATAAAATAAATGGGTGAGCCAAAAATTACACCGTCAGCATTTTTAATATCCTCGTACATTGGTTGTAAATAATCTTTTGTAGCGCAGCCCTCATGACTCCTACAATAGAAACAGCCTTGGCAGCCCTTGATACCATCGTCGTTAAGGTCATAGATTTTTATTTCAGCACCTTTTGATTGAGCTCCTTTGATTACTTCCTGAATTAGTTTAGAGGTATACCCGTTTTTTCTCGGACTACCGATAAATGCGATAACTTTACTCATATTTTGACCCTGCCTTTTAATGTTTTTATAATATAGCTCAATTATATCAGTATAATTGGGCTAAAGGCAAAAGCAACAATACATTTTGAAGTCCGTCTAAAATGGATAAAGCTCTTAAAACTGCTAAAACCGAAAAATAGAACAGCTTGGAGAATTGAAGTAATATCGAGTATTTGGAAGATGCATGTTTCATCAAAAACATTACACGGTATCTCCTCAGTCTAGTACCTTCTACAAAATAGATTAGCCGGGAATAATCTTTGTTTCCCGGCTCGCACTTAAATTGAATATCCCATCATTGCACTAATCTGCACCCAGCGTTCAGGCCTCTTCCACCACCATTTCGTCGACCGGCACCCATACCCATACCCATACCCAGTGCAGAACCATTTCCTAGGCCCATTCGAGCACTGCCGGTTCCGTCACAGATTGCCTGATTGGCCTTCATAGTATTATAAGCCGCATCTGCCTGCGCTTGTGTCAAATTACCATCCTTAACCCTTTGGTCTAGAAACGCCTTTCTCTGTTCGAGAGTCTCAGCTTTGAATTCCTCTAACTTTCCAGCTTCACTAGCAATGGTTCCATAGGTTTTACCGGCGGCTCGTTCTGAGGTCACTTGTTCCACAGACTTGCCGGTTAAGGTGGATACAATCCCAGCTGGTGTCGTTGCGTCTACAGCATAGGCAGCTCCTGTTACCCCTAAAACTCCGGCAATTGTAACAGCTGCAACGAGTTTCTTGAAGTTTTTCATAAAATCACGCTCCTTTTGATTTAGGTGTTAAAACCTTACGACTCTATAATAACCAGGGATTGTGACAAAAGTATTACAAAATTTAAGATAAAGACCTACATCTTAAAAGTCCTTTGTTTTTTGTGTACTTCTTGCTATTGACAACAACTTCAACTTTTATTCACATGAAAACGAAAAGGTGAAAATGGACAATGTAAATAAAGAATAATGAGTTTAGTAAACTGTTTCCCCCGACGAACAAAGTTGCCGAAGGTTGATGCGATCAAAATCTCTTTGAAGAAAAATCAAAAGGTTTAGTTTAATAATATATTTTATATTTATAATGATATAAGATAATTAATTAATTATATATAAAGGATTTTTTCATAATTTATAGAAATTAAGTTTGTATGTAATAAAGGTTGCGTGAATATGGGGAAGGTGAAATGGTGATAACCGCTGGGATTGATGTTGGTTCGACTGCAACGAAGGCAGTCATTTTTGATGGAACGATAAGAAGTATGGCTATGATCCCTACTGGCTGGAACCCTAAAGAAGCTGGACGAAATGTATTTCGTGAAGCGCTAAATAATGCTGGTTTGCAAGAACGGGACGTGGATAATGTCGTCGGTACCGGCTATGGACGTATATCGCTTTCATTTATCGATAAAAAGGTGACAGAGATAACCTGTCATGCAAAGGGGGCTAAATTTCTCTTTCCGCAAACTAGAACAGTCATAGATATTGGAGGTCAGGATAGTAAAGTGATTGCGGTAGCCGACGATGGTTCTGTTGCTGATTTTATCATGAATGACAAATGTGCCGCTGGTACTGGGCGATTCTTACAAGTCATGACGGGAATTCTGGATATTACTTTAGATGAATTAGGGCAAATGGCCTCAGGTAATGAGCCTGTTAGTCTTAATAGTATGTGCACTGTTTTTGCTGAGTCCGAGATCATTGGCTTCCTGGCCCAAGGAGTGACTAAAGCGTCTATTGCTTCAGGAATAGTTCAAACCATTGCTAAAAAATTGATTAGTTTAACTTCCAGAGTCCCTTGTCTTGATGAGATTACTTTTTCTGGTGGGGTAGCTAACAATCCGGAAATTTGTACTATCCTGTCGTCAACTCTAGGATTTAAATTTAATATTCCAAAGAACCCTCAAATTGTAGGTGCCCTTGGTGCAGCTGTTATGGGTTTCATACAATCTTAAATTGAAAGGAGATAACTATGAAAACAAACCTATTAGACGAATTTGAGGATTTACGCACAAATAGTGTGACTTCACTGTCCAAGGCCAAAGAAAATGGCAAGAAAGTTGCCGGAATGTATTGTCTGTATTCGCCGTCAGAAATAATTTTAGCTGCAGGGGCAATACCCATACCCTTGTGCGGTACTAGGCAAGATCCTATAGCCGTCGCTGAGAAGGTACTTCCAAGAAATCTTTGTCCCCTAATTAAATCAAGTTATGGGTTTGCAGCCTCCGGTACTTGTCCCTACTTTAATTTTTCCGACATTCTCATTGCCGAAACAACCTGTGACGGTAAGAAAAAAATGTACGAACTACTTTCTCAATATAAGCCACTCCACTTACTTCAACTTCCGCAAAAGCAAGATGGTGAAGAGGCTTTACGGTATTGGCTGGGGGAAGTAAATCAGATGAAAGAACGCTTGGAAAGGGAGTTTGCCGTAACCATAACGGATCAAGATTTAAGAAATGCGATTCGATTGGTAAATGAAGAAAGACGTTCACTTAAAGATTTACTGGATGTAGGAAAACTTAAGCCTTCACCGCTAAGCGGTATGGATTTACTAATGGTTATCTACAATCGAGGTTTTTGTACTGACAAAAAGGAAGTCGTTCAAATAGTTGATCGCTTAACCTCCGAATTACATGAATTATACAAGCGTGGAGTGACCCCGTTTAATATAAAAACTCCCAGAATATTACTAACTGGTGTCCCTGTAGGGATAGGCTCCCATAAGGTTGTGCAGATCATTGAAGAGTGTGGTGGAAATGTGGTCTGCTTCGAAAGCTGCGGAGCGTACAAAGCGGTTTACGAACATGTTAATGAAGACCAAGAACCTCTCTTAGCCATTGCCGAAAAATATCTTAGAACGCCTTGTTCCTGTATGTCTCCGAACGCCTCGCGTTTTGAACTTATAGAAAAACTAGCGGACGAGTTTAACGTAGACGGTATCATGGATCTCACTTGGCAAGGGTGTCATACATATAACATTGAATCTTACAGTCTGAAGAACTATCTTCAGGAGAAGAAACGTCGCCCGTTTTTACAAATTGAAACGGACTATTCAGAGTCTGATATTGAACAATTGAAAGTTCGAATTGAAGCGTTCCTTGAAATGATCAGCTAGAGACTATTGCAGAACGAAAATATCAGACCATTTTAATCAGAGTATTTTGTTTCTGCATCCATTAAAAAACAATTGGTCAGCAAAAGCAAAACAGATTGGCAAAGTATTGAAGGGAGAAGCTGAAATGGCCCAAAATAAGGAACTACTCTTTAAATCATTATCCGATGCCGTATTCGAAATGGAAGAAGAAAAAACTGTGACCCTCTCGAACACCATCATTGAAGAGAATATTGATGCTTATGAGGCAATAGAGAAAGGTCTATCTGACGGTATGAATAGGGCTGGGCAACTTTATGAGGAAGAAGAGTATTTTATACCCGAACTATTAACATGTGCGGACGCCATGTACGCTGGTCTAGATATTTTAAAGCAACACCTTAAAGTCAATAATGCAGGAATCAAAAATAAGATCGTTATCGGGGTTGTAGAAGGTGATACTCATGATATTGGGAAAAATCTAGTAAAGGTTATGCTCGAAACGTCAGGATTTGAGGTGATCGACCTTGGCAGAGATATCCCTCCAAGAGATTTCGTCGAGAAGGCAAAAGAAGTCAATGCGAAGATTATTGCCCTCTCAACCTTAATGACCACGACAATGGAAGGCATGAAAGAAGTGTTAGCCATATTGAAGAAAGAAAACCTTCGCGATCAAATTAAAGTAATGGTTGGAGGCGGGCCAATTTCACAGGGCTTTGCTGAGAAGATTGGAGCAGATGGCTATGCAGTTAATGCTTCAGAAGCGGCCAAGTTAGCCATAAAATTAGTAATTGGAGGCATAGACCATGAAAGATAAAATGACTTCTTTAGAAAGGATGACTGCTTATAACAAAGGTGAGTCAATAGATCGGTTACCTTGTAATCCCAATATTGCTAACGGAGCAGCTAGGGTGATTGGCTGTAAAATATCAGAGTTTAAAGGAAACGGAAAGTTAATTGCTAAAGCCCAGGTTGAAGCCTATCGGATGTTTGGTCATGACGGCGTCAGAATTTTCACCGACCTTTACGTACAAGCAGAGGCTATGGGAGCTAAGGTTTATTATCCCTTGGATGATACCGCTAATCTGGAAACACCAGCTATTAACGATGTATCGGAAATCGAGAAACTGCAGCCCGCTAACCCCTATAAAGATGGGCATCTACCTGCGCATCTAGAAGCTGCGAAAATATTAATTGATCAGATCGGTCTGGAGGTTCCTTGCTCGGGCGGTATTGTAGGGCCCTTTACGAACGCCTTTTTCTTAATAGGAATTGAACGAATGACTAAGCTGATCTTAAAAAACCCCGAAGCGGTCCATAAATTATGTGAGTTATCTTTAGAAACCTGTAAAAGGTATGCAGAGGCTTTTATTAAGATCGGCTTAACCCCAACCATATCGGAACCAATGTCCTCCACTACCATAGTTAGTCCTAAACAGTTCAAAGAATTTTCATTTCCCTATCTGAAAAGATTAATCGATTTCATCCTCTCTAAAGGGAAAACAGTTACTCTGCATATCTGTGGAAAGACTGAAAAAATTTGGGAAGATATGGTGGCGTCTGGAGCGAATTGCCTTAGTATTGACAATGTTGCAAGTTTATATAACTGCAAAAATAAGGTTGGAGATAAAGTACGGATTATGGGCAATGTCGATCCCTCTAGTGTAATGTATGATGGTACGATTCAGGATGTCAGGCAGGCAACCATTGAGTGTGTGAAACAAGCGTACGATAGTCCAAAGGGGTACATCATATGTTCTGGATGTAGTCTACCTATCAATACGCCCTTTGCCAATATCCAGGCAATGATGGATACTGCCCGAGAAATCGGCTATCCTATCAAAATTGATGCTCTGCCCATCCAGTTTACGATGGACTAGATTACGGTTACGTCTAAGAGGAGAACCCATTCCGTTTAACTACACTATAGTCCTGCCAGATCGTATTTATCATAGGATCTGGCCTTTTTTTGTCCATCATGGGCATGCTCCCAACCTAATCCAATCATTAAGTGCCTTGAAAAATAGAGTAGCACGGATGTATAATTAATAAATAATATCCAATCATAACAAATATATTATGTTCTTGTCCATTCAACAAGGAATTCATGTAGCCTAGACTTGAAGGGGGGACCTAATTGAATCATCAATTATTGAAGAGTGCTCCACAAGAGATTCGGGATGAGTATTTAAGACAAGAGCTCGGAATGGAAAAATGTGAGATATTAGACAAGTATCAACTAAGAAGTAACGCCGACATTTATTGGGAACGACATCATGAGCACCATCCCATTCAAAAATACTTTAGTCAGAAATTTGCTAAAAAAGCATCGCCGTTGGGAATGATCTTTTACATTTACAAGCTTTGCTACGCCAAAGTTAAATATTTTGATCAAAACTGGGACGATTTCGCTCCATGTGTCTACAATTGGCAAAGTGGATTGTTTGAGGAAACGAGAATGTCGGATATGGAATTTATAAAACACTTGAGTACAGGCATAATTCTTGATTTGAGAAATCTGGCCAAAATTAATAGATATGAAGATTTCTTGGCACTATGCAATTACCTTGAAGAACAAAAACGAAACACACTCGCTATACCAAAGAAATTAACTGCAATTTAGGTTGGGAGAGTAATTCATGAAAAAGGTCAGAGTTAGATTTGCTCCGAGTCCTACGGGTTATTTGCACATTGGGGGAGCAAGGACAGCATTGTTCAACTGGTTGTTTGCCAAAAGACACAACGGAAAATTAATTCTTCGTATTGAGGATACTGACACAGAACGACTTAAAGAAGATTCCGTAGGTCAAATTCTTAATAGCCTAAGATGGTTAGGGATAGACTGGGATGAGGGACCGGAAAAAGGCGGTGATTTCGGTCCCTATTTCCAATCTCAACGTCAAGAACTTTACACCAAGGAAGCTCTAACGTTACTTCGAGAAAACAAGGCCTACCATTGTTTCTGTAGTGTAGAAGAAATTGAAGAGGAACGCCAAAAGCAACGGCAAGAGGGTACACCCTTTCGTTATCCGGGAAAATGCCGAAATTTATCTCCAGAGGAAATTCAAGATCGACTGAAGCAGGGACTCCCCTCGGTGATCCGGATTAAAGTACCGGACGCAGGCCAAGTTCTCGTCGAGGATATTATTAGAGGAACAGTAAGTTTTGAATCGGAGCAATTTGATGATTTTATTATCCTTAAATCGAATGGAACGCCTACCTATAATTTCGCTTGTGTGGTTGATGACAATGCCATGCAAATTAGTCATGTTATTCGGGCTGAAGAGCATTTATCCAATACCCCCAAGCAGTGTCTTATTTATCGTGCCTTGGGACACGAGACACCCTTATTTGCTCACTTATCCATGATTTTAGCGCCAGACCGTAGTAAGTTAAGCAAAAGGCACGGTGCAACTGCTGTTGGCGAATTCCAAGAGATGGGTTGTCTACCTGAAGCCTTAGTTAATTATTTGACCCTTCTTGGATGGTCTCCGACTGAGGAGCAAGGCGAGATTATTTCTCCGGCCCAAACCATTCCTTCCTTTTCGCTCGCAAAAGTTTCGAAAACTGCTGCTGTGTATGACGTGCAAAAGTTGATTTGGCTTAACGGACAATATATGACCTCCTATGATTCAGTTAGCCTGACACTACAAGCGGTTCCTTTTTTCATTCAGGCGGGTTTAATCAGTCAGATAGAAGCGGAAGAAAAGCGAGAGTACATACGAGACGTCGTAAGTGTGGTCAAAGAAAGAGTAAGAACCTTGGGAGAACTGGCGGAAGCAAGTCGTTACTTTTTTCAAGATATTGTTAGCTATGATGACAAAGGAGAAGAAAAATACTTTATTAAACAAGAAGGCGTGGAAGCTTTGCTCTCTAAGGGTAGCGAATGTCTAAACACTCTAGATCGGTTTGATGTAGAAAGTATTGAAATCTCGTATCGTCAGTTAATGGATGAACTCAAGATTAAAGGCGGTATTATTATTCACCCGACAAGATTAGCTTTAACCGGTCGGACCGTTAGTCCTGGTCTATTTGAGGTCATGGCTTTATTAGGGAAAAGGAAGTGCTTAGAACGCTTAGATAAAGCCATTAAATTTATTAAGAAAAAAAATTACAAATGACTAGCATATGAGTTATAAATAGACTATAATAATCAACATAAGTTAATACGAATGTTTCTATATATTGTTTCAGTGATGATTGCCAGTTAAAAAGGCAGCCAGTGTTCCGGGATGGTGTAGTGGTAGCACATGTGTTTCTGGAGCATGTAGCCTGGGTTCGAATCCTAGTCCCGGAGCCAATTAACACGGCCCCATGGTCAAGCGGCTAAGACGTCGCCTTCTCAAGGCGAACTCAGGGGTTCGATTCCCCTTGGGGCTACCAAATGTTTCTTCTCCTAACGACCAAAGTGTATGTCAGCAGCTATTCTTAACATTGTTACTGACCTCGAGAACCGATAGGAATTTTTTGCTTCCGAGTGTTCTTATTGCGCCACTAGCTCAGCTGGTAGAGCATCCGACTCTTAATCGGCAGGTCCCTGGTTCGATCCCTGGGTGGCGCACCAAAAATATAAAAATATTACCCCGTATTACTCAAGTAGGAGTGATACGGGGTAATTTGCATATAGGATTAGTTTGAGCATTTATAATAAACAACCAAACTCAAATTCGGAGTTTATTATGTTAGCCTCTCTTTCTGATAAAATCAGAGGGAAAGAGAGGCCAAGAAAGAAAAAACTACTTATTATGAACTTTTCACCGTCGTTTATACTCTTACTTTAGAACAGACTGGAGTGAGGTGACAAAGTGGATCTGGAAGAACTGGTAAAACGGGCAAAAGCAGGCGACCAAGAGGCTTTGGTTCGACTGGTGATGGCGAAAAAAGAAGAATTCTACAGGCTGGCTTATGTTTATCTGGGGAACAATGAGGACGTGCTGGACGCAATGGAAGATATGATTGTGCTTCTCTTTGAGAACATTAGGCGTCTTAAAAACGGAGCCTCCTTTTACAGTTGGAGCAAGACCATATTGGTTAACTGCTGCCACAGCACCTTACGCAAGCAGAAAAAAGTTATTGCTATGGAAGAGGTTCCGGAAGGAAGTTATCAGGATGTGTTTGCCGAAAAGGAGGAACAAATCGCGCTGAAGAAGCATTGGGCTAAATTAAGCGAAAGGCAGCGGGAGGTACTTAAACTGCGCTTTTATTTGGACCTGGATTACGAATCCATTGCCCAGATCCTGAATATCCCTTTGGGAACGGTAAAATCACGGATTCATAACGGACTCAGACTCTTGAAGCAAAGTATTGGAGGTGAGTGGGTTGAACAAATTTGAGAATATTTTTGAAGAAGGAAAAGCAGAAATTGATCGTTTGTCTGCTCCCGATGATTTAGAAAAAAGGCTGCGAAGTGCTCTGGCTAACCGAAGGGTTCCCCGGCGCCCGCTGCAGCAATGGAAATTGAGAACTGCTGTGGCTTTAATAGCTTTTTCCCTGATTGCCTATAATTATGACGCCTTGGCCTATTACGGAAAACAATTTTTGGGATATGACCAGATTATGAACGGGACTTTGAAGCAACTGAATGAATTAGGGAAGGGTCAACTCATCAGTAAGAGTTATACCTTTAAGAATGGTTTTATCCTGACTTTGGATGGTGTAATGCTGGACAGCAATCAACTTCTGCTCTTTAGCACCCTGAAAGATCCGGCAGGAAAAGTGGATCAGGGGGATATGATGCCGAGGATGACCATCAAAGGTTTGATTGGAGAGTACATGGAGAATAACAGTACCGGACAAATCGGTGCGGATAAGACTGAAATTAAATCCGTAACAAGTTTTGCCCCCCCAAAGTTCTTCGAAAAAAAACTGACATTAACGGTAAGCATGATCGAGAAGGGGACGATGGATAACGGCAATATTCCTTTTACGCTCGATCGAAACACGGCCATGGGTTATACCCTGAAAAAGGACATTAATCAAACGTTTGATGTGGACGGAAGTAAAATTCATATTAATTCCATTCTCTCTTCACCCACGAAAACCGTTATTGACGGGTCAGTGATGAATATTTTAGAGCTTGCGGAAGCAAAGTTAAGCGGGGAAGAGCGACTTGCGCACATCTCTCTGGATTCTTTTGATTTGCGACTCTATGCTAACGACAAGGAACTCACCAAACAAGGAGGAGGAATGGGCACAAGCCTTCAAGGGATAATCTTTAACGAAGATTATGATGCCCTGCCTACGGATCTTCAGAAGCTGGAGATCAAGCTTGTCAGCCTGGGTACGGATCACCAGGTGAACCAGAGTTATACCCTTAAGCCTGGTTCGGATAATCCTGCTCTCAGCATTCTTGGGCAAACCATCGAAATCAAGAAAGTCTATCCCTCCGAGGGTGATACCTGTATCACCCTGAGCAGTGAGGATGGAGTGGTGCTAACAAAAGTCTACCTGCTTATAGATGGCAGGAGGGTGAGCCTGAATAATACTCAGGATGATCATTATGACAAAATTGCAGAGGGAAAATCAGGCAAGATTATTCATACGCGAACCCTGCATTTTCCGGGAACAGGGCAAACCCTTGAGCTTGATGTCCAGCGTATGACTTATGTCAAGACGTATAATGAGGTCGTCAATATTCCGGTAAAGTAGAATTCTGGTAAGCATCTGACTACAAGAGTTTTTGCAATAACACTTTGTCGAGCAGTGTTATTGCAAAATTCGGTGATGTGTAACAGATCTCATTCCTGAGAGACATGCTTAAAGCAGGTAACAGCTTTCACGGAACATTCTAGGACATAAGACTCAATATCGTTTAAGTGCTGATATATCACCTGTTCCTCCACCCCTAACGGCGCATATACCGTATAAATCACACGGCTTGTTTGCTCCGTTATGGCAGTTCGCAGATCGGGGCCACGAAGGATGCTGGAGATAATACCCTCCTGATCAGAAATCATGATGTCGCCGTCTATAGTTGTTACATCCCTGCCATTTAGAGAAGCATAGCTTTCCTGTCCGGTCGAAACAATGAATCTCAGAGGGGACTTTATTTGATCAAGGTCGTGTCCGGCTGTCAGGAGCATATTTTTAAGCTCCGCCAAGAACATCGCTTCGACCAAAGGCAAACCATCCGGAATCGCTTTCCCCTTGATGACCGACTCCAACTGCGGCAGCACATGATAGGTGTGGCCGAACTTTTTATAGTATAAAACATAAGTATCTATAGGATGCAGCGCCTTCAACTCACCCCGTGTTGCATGACCGTATTTTTCTCTGAGCGAATGTTCAAGATCGTGTTTTATTGCAGCCAGTCTGTTACCGCAGGCCGTATTTTGTACACCCTCCATAATCAAGATACCCAGAGAGCAATCCTTTGCGTTAACTCCTAATTCGTTCTGTATCATAGACATCATTTCGCCATCTCCTCTCCATTTTTCAATTCCTGCGCTTTTGTCATTCTGATAGAAATGTCGCCGGTACCGATCAGAACCATGCCGAATATTACAAGAATTCCGCCCAACCATTGCTGCCACCCGGGGTGTTCACCCAATATGATTACCGACAAAAGCATGGATGTAAAAGGCATCATACCCGAGAAAGCTGCGGCGGTAAAGGCTCCGCAGCGCTTGATTCCAGCGTACCAGAAAACAAAAGCCAGTGCAGTCACAAATAAGCCATACCACAAAAGCGCCAGCCATTCCAGAAGCCCAATTTCGCAAAGTCTCTGAACGGGTTCTTCAAAAAACGCCGGGATCAGGCAGAGTACGAATGCGATTGTCGATACCAGCGCAGTCTGATCCAGCGGATTGATCGGTTCCTTTTGACTGTATGCGGTCTTGACGACTAAAACGCGCGAAGAAATATTGAAAGCGGATTCGCTTGCCGCCGCGCAGAGCACCAGCATATTCCCACCAAAATGCTTCAAAGAAAAACCGTTTCCAGCACTCAACAGCCCCTGTATCATCAGAATGCCACCCACCGTGCCGATGATCCCCACGAGCTTTTTTCCGTTTACCGGTTCCTTCAATAATGCCATCGCAAGAAGCGCCGTCACTGCGGGCGTGGCTCCTGTCAAAACACCTGCTTCCACGGAACTGGTAAAATGCAGGCCGTATAGCAGAAACATGCGAAACAAAAAAATACCGAATATGGCCTGAAACAAAATTAAGACATAGTCTTTTGCGGATATCTCGCGCAAGTTCTCCATCAACTTTTTCCCACAGACAGGCAACAATAAAAGAAGCGCAAAGAAAAGGCTTACAGATGCAATTGTAAATGTTCCGAGCTTTTCGGAAACAAATCTTGCGGATATAACGCTTGTTCCCGCCAACAAAAATGCAAAGAATAAACAAACCGGCCCTTTCCATTTCTTCAAACTTAAATCTTCCCTTCATAATGCCTTGCTTTGTCTTGGATGAATGGTATAATTTTACCAAGCAGACTGGTATAGATAAAGCGCCAGTTCAATACAGATCACATTAGACCAGTTGGAGGCAGTATGTGGGGAATCGAATTAAACCGGAAAAGTGAACAGCCGTTAAAACGACAGATTTATCAGGAACTGAAAACGCGAATCATGAACGGACAGCTGAAATCAAACGACGCTCTGCCATCCACGCGGGAGTTGTCCAAGGCACTAAATGTATCCCGAAACACCGTCGGAGAGGCTTATGAAATGCTGATTGCAGAAGGCTTCGTCATAAACCGTCAAGGGGCCGCCACGCGGGTTGCTGAGGGCTTATATATGGATAAAACTGATCCTTTTGCGCCTCACGAGAATGGTTTGCCCAAGCAGACGTTAAAAGCGGACTTTAGGACTGGAAGACCAGATTTGCGGCAATTACCGCATTTTTTATGGCAACAGTTGCTTCATAAAGCTTCTGTGGAAATGCCGATTGAGATGTACGGATATACTGGTCCGCAAGGTCTTCCCGCATTGCGCTCGGAAATAACCGCCTGGCTTTTCAGAAGCCGCGGCCTTACGGTGAACTCAGACGATATCTTTATCACAGCGGGCGCAACCCATGCTCTGCATCTGCTGTGCGACCTGCTGTGCGGAAACGGCAAAAAAGTTCTGATGGAAGACCCCTGCCACAGCGGCATGCTTCAGACGTTCTTATATAAAGGATGCCCGATTGTTCCCGTCCCCGTGGATTCTCAGGGAATGCAGATGCAATACCTACCCGACGGTAGGGATGCCTGCGCAATTTATGTTACGCCGTCACACCAATTCCCCTTGGGCGGAATTCTGCCCGCCGCCCGGCGCGCAGCGCTGATTCGTTTTGCCAGAGAAAACGGTCTGTACATTTTGGAAGACGACTATGACAGCGAGTTCCGGTATTGCGGAGAACCCATCGCACCGCTGTATGCGATGGATCCACAGCATGTTATTTACGTTGGAACCTTCAGCAAATCGCTGTTTCCGGCACTCCGAATTGGTTATGTCGTTCTTCCCGAACAGCTGCATAGGCAATGGGGCGAAATACGCACCCATACCGATGTGCAAAACCCACCCTTTGAGCAGGCGGCACTCGCTGAATTTCTACGAACGCGCAAACTGGACAGGCATGTCCAAAAAATGCGCAGGATTTATGGGCAGCGGCGGCAGGTTCTGATGGAATCGCTGAAAGATGCCTTTGGCAGTGCATGGATGGCCTACGGCGATGACGCCGGACTACACATTGCGATTGATTTTCCGGGAAGGTGTTTTGATGAGACGTTCCGTAGACGCTGCCTGCAAAACGGTATCTATATAACCCCCGTGGAAATCCATTGTATCGAAAAAGGCAGGCTTCAGAGCAAGCTTCTCATCGGATACGGACATCTGGAACCGGAAGAAATCCGAAACGGCATTGAATTTTTACGTGATTACATGGAATCCATCGCGGGAACCGTTAGATAGTTTAATTTACATTTGTGACAGCTTTACAATGGACAACGTGGACCAACCGTTACGTTTTGTTAAATTTGCAATGAAACATACATAATAACAAGCAACGCACAGAGATCATGATTGTAACGACTTGTACGGATATGGAACTAAAGCCATTGTTTAAGATAATCAGAGCACGTTGGGATATTGAAAACTCTATTTTTTAATAACTAAAACGTGAATGTGGAACGCCTATAAGAAGGCTAGTGAGTTCGACAGCCTGGCGAGGGCGCGCCTAGTTGCAAAAAACACTTGACTTGGAGCTAACTCCAAGTGTTATGATATCGAATGTCAGGAGGTAAAATCGTATGACGATTACAGAAGTGAGAAAAAATTCGAACTTTCACAGGATACACTCCGCTATTATGAACGTATCGGACTGCTTCCGAGTGTGAACCGCAATAAAGGCGGAATCAGGGATTATACAGAGGAAGACTGTAGGTGGGTCGAATTTATCAAATGTATGCGAAATGCAGGTCTTCCGATTGAAGTATTGATTGAGTATGTTGGGCTGTTTCAACAGGGTGATGAAACCATAGAGGCTAGAAAAGAACTCTTAAATGAGCAGCGTAAACAGTTAGTAGCAAGAATGGGAGACATGCAGAAAACACTGGAACGCCTGAATTATAAGATTGCAGTTTATGAAAATGTAGTCGTTGAAAAAGAAAAAGCGCTAAAAAAGAACGAAGGATTAGAAAAATATGAATGAATAATTTCGTTGATCCCCAGGCTTTGGTCAATCTGATCAAGGAAGTAGCGGAGGCAAAAACGCAACGCCGGCTCAGATTGCACTCGCAGGGGTGCTGGCCCAGAAGCCGTGGATCGTTCCCATTCCCGGCACGCGGAAGCTGGGGCGTTTGGAAGAAAACCTGGGCGCAGCGGACGTTGAACTGACCCCCGAGGAACTGCGTGATTTGAACGACGCGCTCTCGAAGATCGAGATTTCGGGAGATCGCTATCCTTTAGGTTCAGAATTCGCAAAAAGAACGGGCAACCAATGGGAAAATAATTACTTCATGCAGGCTCTAATCTGACTGAAAACGAACGGAGGTAAATATGAATGAATGTTATATTAGTAAACGGTAGCCCTCACGCCAATGGCTGTACTTATACTGCACTTGAAGAAGTGGCAAAGACGCTAAATACCGAGGGAATTGAAACACAGATCTTCCAGATTGGTAACAAGCATATTTGTACCTAAACAGCCAGAGCGTCAAAACGTTCTGGCTGTTTCCTTTTTCCGAGCAGTCCATGTGAAATAGATTAATTCAAAATCATTCGTATTCTTAATGCAAAAAAAGCGCCAAGATTTATTCTGATTATTATAATTATTGAAATAGTCAGAATAAATTGATATACTGATGGATGTACAGTTCACAGTATGACATTATTTTTGCAGGTCTTAAAAATTGATTGAATTAAAATAAACTGATAAGGAGGGGATTGTAAAGCCTCAAATTCGGAGTTTTTCAGAGCTTTTGTCAGACCTCTCAATCTGCTAAAATCAGAGGGAGAGAGGACAAAATGAGAAGAAACTACTTTGTAAAATTAGTAAGATATATGAAGAATGTCTACCATCTTCAACATGGTTTGAATAAACTGTCTGACGGAAGAGCTAACCCAACTTATAGTACAGGTCAAGTTATTTTGCCTGTGCTTTTTGGTTTTTTGCTTAGGATAAAGAGCTTTAATGAACAGAGTTTTATGAGTCAACATTTACTTTGCACCTAGTCATTAATAAATTATTACATAGCTGGCAACCAGTCTATGAATTTGAGGCTGTGTTTTAGCATTTTGAGGGGGAAATCAACCCGAAAGGGACGAGCACTTTGTTGCAAGTAATCACCCCAATAATAATCAGTTGCTACTGACCACGGGAAAACCTTTTTTGAGAGGAAGAGATTTTGTGGAAAAAGTATTTGAGCATGTTAGGCAGGTATCTCCATATACCTGGGAAGGTATATGGAGATACAATCCGGAAACGGATGCTTTCTATAAATCATTCATATGAAGTATGAGAAAATGGTAAACTCAGCGATTGATTATTATAACAAAAATGCTCATGACTTTTACAATAATACCGTCAATGCGGATATGAGCGAACACTACAAGCGATTTGAAAAGCACCTAATACTAGGAAGTCGCATTCTTGATGCTGGTTGTGGTTCGGGTCGGGACAGCCTTTATTTTCACACTAAGGGCTACAAAGTGGACGCATTTGATGCCTCCGATGCTATGGTCAATTTAAGCTCTCAATTAACCGGATTATCCGTTCATCATGCTCGATTTGAGGATGTTACGTTCGAAGATAAGTTTAATGGTATTTGGGCTTGTGCTTCCCTTTTACATATTGGTAGAGAAGCAATAAGAGGCGTACTCCAGAGACTTGTGGATATGCTTTGCAAAGATGGCGTATTTTATATGTCTTTCAAGTATGGTAACAAGGCTTACGAGAAGGATGGCCGAAGTTTCAATTGCTATGATGAAAATGCCTTTTCGAGAATGATCGAGACATTGCCGGAATTAAGGATTCTAGAGTTATATAAAACAAAAGATTGTAGGGCCTGTAAAGACGACGAATACTGGCTCAGTGCTATATTAGTGAAAATCTAAGTTTTATTGACAAGGAGTTACGAGCAAAGCGAGAAATGAATTTGGTTGAATGGGGAGGGACATCACATGAAGAATTGTGAAATGAAATTAGATGGCAATATATTGACTATAACAGTTGATATTTCAAAGGAATTTGGGAAATCTGCTTCGGGAAAAAGTATTATTATTAGTTCGACTGAAGGAAATGTGTCAATACCAGACAAAGAGGATATAAAAATCGGTTTAAATATTTATCGAAAGCCATGAAAATATGATGGACCTATACGTCCTTGGCATTCTCTGATCAATTGGCAGCCCCATAGAGGACAGGTTCCATATTTATACTCCGCAATAATGACCGTTATTTTCTCGATGTTGGTCGCCAAGCATTGAGTATTTCTCGCTGGGGATGACATCGATAATAATGAAGATTCGAAATTTTGTCAGAGTGATGGTGTATTTGTCCTATACTAATAGTATAATTGTTGAAAAAGAAAGTGAAAAACACTTCATGTATGCATATGTATGCTTGTTTTTATCCGGCTGTCCTTCGTTTTTGCAAGGTCACCAAAATTATCCTACCATTCTTTTAAATCATATTTAAAGAAGGTGTGCCAAAATGATCAATCTACCAATATTTTGTAATTCTTGTGGAACAATCTTCCCTTCAGGTAACGTTGTGGAGAATTTAACGGATAAAATCAATGATATTAGCGGTAGTTGTCCACTTTGTGGAGAATTCGGTCAAGTTCCATCAGGCATTTACAATTTTATCGGTCACACAATTGAACTTTTAACTGGCCCAAATAAAACGATCGATGAACTTAACAAATTATCACTAATTTTGCGTAATTACCAGGATAAAGAATCTGGTATTAATGAGATTAGGCAACAGATTAAACAAGAGGTTCCCGAATTAACTTCTATAACCGATCTATTGCCTGAAACCCGTCAAAATATCTATCAACTCATTCAAATTATTCTTTTTGTCATTACCATGATAATAACATTAACTTTAGAAGGCCAACAGGGACCAATAACAGCCGAAACTATAGTTGCACAGTTATATAAGCATCTAACTCCCTCTACTAATTCACCCAATGATAAAATAAACAAGAACTTTAAAGTAGGAAGAAACGAATTATGCACTTGCGGCAGCGGAAAAAAATATAAGAGATGTTGTGGTCCAGCACTTTAGGGTCTACCACAGTCAAACCATTAATTTCACTGGTATTTACGCTCTTAAACGTGGTTTGAATAAACCGACTGACGGAAGATTTAATCCAAGTTATAGCACAGGTCAAGTAATTTTGCCTCGTTTCCGATCAGAATTGTATTGAGTGTCATTTAGGGGATAATAAATCATTTCCAGATACAATTAGACTTAAAAACACGCCTAAAGTAAATCATCATGAAACGATAGAAATCGGTAAAAAGTTGTTCCCTGAACTAGATGAAGCTTGGCAAAGGAAGTTAATGAAAGAATTCTGTGAAACAGAACAAGTTTATTTAGAGGAACATGGCGGAATGTTATACCCTAAATTAGAAGAAACCCTTGAAACGTTAGCTCAAAACTACAAATTGTTCATAGTCAGTAATTGTCAGGATGGCTATATACAAGCCTTCTTTAAGGCCCATAGCTTAGATAAATATTTCAGCGATTTTAATGTTGGGGTTAACAGGACTGTCGAAAGGGGAAACCAATAAAATCATCATGGCAAGAAATGACCTGAAAAAACCTATTTACGTAGGCGATACACATGGAGATGCCCAGTCAGCCAAAGTGGCGGAAGTTCTGTTTGTCTATGCAAGTTATGGCTTTGGTGAGGTTGAAGACTATGATTATGTAATTGATCGTTTTGAAGAACTGTTAACTTTAGGAATATAAATGCCTATTTCAAATTGGATTAAGAATTCTACCCGATTGGGAAATACGATGTAAGGTGAGGATTGATTCACTTGAAATACACCGGCACCATTTATCGCCCGCCCTTCGAGTCAATCTCCTTACTGCTGCAGGAAGGAAATTGAGCTGATTCTGAGACAGCTAGCGTCATTGAGATCGGCCGGCGCCTAAAGGAGGCTAAGAGCCTGCTTCCCTATGGAGAATGGGGCAAGTGGTTAAAGGAATCGGTCAGTTACTCTCAGCGAACGGCCGATAGGCTAATGCAGCTCTGGGATGAGTACGGGACGAAACTACTTGCTTCCCCCGATACTTACAGCCATCCAGATTCGTCACCGGTGACGAATCTGACCTACACCCAGGCGCTTATCCTCCTGAGGATTCCGGAAGAAGAGCTGGAGGAGTTTATCGCGGAGCGTGATATGAAGAGCATGACCCACTTGGAATTGCAGCAGGCTCTCAAGGACAGAGACCAGGCCATTCAGGAGAAAAAAGACCTCCAAAAAGACCTGACCTTGAAAAGCCGCGAACTCGCCCAATTAACCACTCAGACCCAAAGCCTGGAGCAACAGGTGAACCGACTACAAGCCGAAATACTCCGCCGAGCAGGAAAAAGTCCCTTAAAGCTAAGGGAGCTGGAGGCGGCCAAAGAAGAGGTCCCGTCTGCCAGGAAAATTGCCGAACTGGAAAAAAAGCTCAAAGACGCGGAAACCAAATTCTCAGTCAAGTCGGCCGTAGCACATTTACCATTCACCGAGATAACATGATCAATGCCTAAGATGAGCTGCTGAAAATGCTCACCGCATTAGACAGAACAGACCCGGAGGTGAAGGAAAAATACAGGGAGACGGTGACCCATAATCCTATAACGTCAATAAATAAATCTGCGTTGCCGGACGCTGAAAAAATTTATAAATATAAAGGACCAACGACATGGCTGTGTAAAGAAAATCTACACATATTGTTGGGGTTGTCTGATACTGAGAAAATTAATGCCTTCGATGAAATTGTTAATTGGTTTGTTATAGCTAAATATTACAACGAAATGGAGAACTGGATTGCTAGCGTACTCAGTTTTTACATAAAAAAACATTTGCCTCAGAGGGATAAATAATCATGAAAATACTCTCATCCCCTATTCCAACAAGGCCTTTTTAGTCCTTCAACAAGAAACATGAGGGACTAAATTAATTTTGTGTTTACATAAAAATATGAGATGATTAAACATAAAGGCAGGGGTTGTGTGATGGGTAAAGTTATTACCGGCATAACTTACGTGCAGTCAGAGGAAGATGACACTAACAGTTCGTTTATGTGCCAAGAACGTGCTCGAAAAGCACGATGCTGTATCCGTGAAGAAGGTAGCTCCTTCGAAACTGGTTATAGGAACAGGCATACGATGGGAAACTGATGTGAGCTGTAACTGTGGCGTGATTTTAATCGTACTTCAAGTTTGAGATAAGAAATATAGCAGTATTTTAAAGGAGGTCTTGTCAGGTTATGGATAAACTAAGGTATCCCATCGGCCAATTTAATATAGCAGAAGATGTTAGTCTGGATCAAATTGAAAACTTAATTAACCAAATTGAGGCTCTTCCTCAGTTACTTGTTGATTCAGTCAGAGATTTGACTAAGGAGCAATTAGATTCTTCCTATAGGCCAGGAGGCTGGACAATTCGGCAAGTGGTACATCATATAGCGGATAGTCATATGAATGGTTATATTAGATTCAAACTCGCACTGACAGAGGATAACCCAACAATAAAGCCGTTTAACGAAGTCTTATGGGCTGAGCTTGAAGACGCTCGAACCTTATCAGTTGATGTTTCATTAAAGCTTATCGAAACTCTTCATGAAAGATGGTCAGTTTTACTGAGGTCATTATCAACCAATGAACTCAATCGTCAATTTCGTCATCCAGAGGCCGGAGACTTAAGTCTTAAAAAGGCAATTGGGTTATATGCTTGGCATGGTAATCATCATTTGGCGCACATTATGAGTTTTACAAAAACATAATGTTATAGACTCATAGCGCTCTAATTTCCGAGTGTCCTATAAAGGAATTAGACTCAAATTCCCCACTTTCCAAAAGAATGCCCCTTTCGAAGGTTGGTGAGCTAGTGGGGATGAAAGGATACCAGTTGACTCGATCCAAGCTCGAATGTGCATATCCGAGCGACCTCCGCCGGGTGGCGGTCTCATGAAACGTGTTCGTAATTATTTCTAGGTTGATATTAACTATACCATTGGAAGATAGGGTATCTAGTCCATTGCAAGGAGGAAAAGGGATGAATTTTAAGATCCAGTATGATTGTTCAAATATTAATTGGGATTTAGTATGTCAAACTTTAAAAATAGTTGGAATGACAAGTTTCACAGCAGAAACTCATAAGAAAGCTTTTGAAAATAGCCATACAGTAGTATTTATTTTTGACGACGATAAACTAATTGGGTTTGGTCGTGCACTTTCAGATGGGGCATATCAAGCTGCCATATATGATATAGCAATATTACCAGAGTACCAAGGTAAGGGAATAGGAAGAATGATAGTGAATAATATTAGAAAGTCACTTCCAAAATGTAATCTAATATTATATGCAGCACCCGGTAAGGAAAAATTTTACGAAAAGTTAGAATTTAAAAAAATGAAGACTGGGATGGCATTATTTTGTAATGCCACAGAAATGCAAGAGAAAGGTTTTACAGAATGAGTATGAAAGTAGTTTCTGTTTATCTTCTGCGGCAAGGGACACTTGAGTTCATGTAAAAGCCTTTGGCAAGTTACCGTTCTAACGGGGCGAAACCCCGATGGGGTGGCTGTCTTAATAAACAAGTTCGTAGAAATATATGCGAGATCGGCCACTGAAGTAATTTACCAGATCGTTTGGACGGTCTGGTTTTGTTGTTCTATCTTGGATTATTTTTGCTATCTTGGGAGGAATTTAAAGAAGGATGCATAAATATATGAGGATCGTTATCTAGCGGCTTATAAAACCTTCGATGTGACGGGATATGCGGTATTTCGGCAGCAGTTTAGCCTCTACCACCGTCAAACCATTTATTTCACTGGTATTCTTACGATTTCGAAAGTGTATCAAATTCGGAGTTTTTAAGCTGTTTTCAGACCTTTCTTTATGATAATTTCTGAGGAAAGAGAGGTCAAATTGAGAATCAACTACTTTGAAAAGCTAGTAAACACTGTAGAAATCTCGGTATTGATACAATTGTCAGAGCAAAAAACAATAATAATAACAGTTTGCGGTTAGTCAAAAAGAAGGCAAATAAGTCGAAGGCCGTTGATGTTTGGGAAGATGAAAAAGGTTTTGAGAAAGTCGAAGTTTATGAGTCAAGATTTACTATGGACAACATGGAGCAGCCACTGCGTTTTGTAAAATTTGCGATTAAACACAAGGACAAGAAACGCTCACAAATCATGATTGTAACGACTTGTATGGATATGGCGCTCACGACATTGTTTAAAATAATAAGAGCACGGTGGGATATTGAGAACTCAATCTTTAATAACTTAAAAACTGAATGTGGCTTAGAGCATTGCTTTGTGCATGGCGGAAAAGCAGTAGAAGCGGTGCTTTATTTGATATTTATTACATCCAATATCATCAATTATTTTTGCTTAGACGACTGAAAAACCATTTTTCAACTCAACGAGAAATGGTAAGGCTTTTATTAAAAAGGCTATATCTGCTGGAGTTTAGAGCCGATTTGGTTTTGAGCAGCGCATAGAGAATAGATATTTTAATTAAGAAGGCTAATTCTGGGGTAGGGGGAGGGAGCTCCTTCAAAAAGGCCATTCTCCGTGTACTATCTTTTATTCCAACACAAAACTTGGCTGTGTTAGACAGCAAGGTGATAAAAAAATCTTGTGTATCCAAATGGGTAGAATAAGTAAATCCATTTTAACTTTCGTCAAGCAACTACAAATAGAATAAGTGAAATTGAATGAAGCTATCGTAATGATACATTTTTATTTATTACCTATTCAACTATGCTTTAAAGAGTATTTTAGCGCATAGTTGAAAAGAATGCTAAATCTTCGCTTCAACATATCGAAATCTCAACATCTAATCGGTCAACTCGCCTATTGAAATCCAATGGAATTGTCTCATTAGTTATATATGCCCTTAACCATTTATAAGCCCTATAGCAATGGGTCTCGTAGATTAAGATGAATCGTACTAGGCTCATATCTTTAAAGCCTTAAATAGGCTCCTGGAGGCTGAGTTTTGTAATTGTCAGGTGAACCTACTAAACCAGTAACTAGAAAAGATTTTATGTAGTATAAGCTATCCACTGAAAGACGGCAACTGATTACTGTCAGAAGTTAAAACAAACTTGTCTGTAGCGCAGACATCATAAGTTCACAACAAAAATGCAATGAAGCGCTCATAAATAATAGCCCGATAACTTGATGCAAGCAAAATCAAGCTATTAGGCTATTTTAGCACTACTCCCCTACGGTATTAAATACACTACTTTACATAATATCTATTATCGGACCCAATTAAAAATTGTATCTTCGTAAAACGAGCAAAGCAAATTGACTCACCAATATCTGAACCTCTTTTATTTGTAAGTACGTATGAGAAGTCTTTCGCGCAGTTAAGTTTAGTAAGATTATATTTATGTATATATAAAAGTCACTAGTAAAAACTATCTACGTTGAACTACGTCTAAAAAAGTGAGGTTGTGCTTTTATGCTGTCCACATTATTTTATCCATCGTATATACTAATTGCTTTTATCGTTGTATTACTAACTATCCCCCAAAAAGATTTAAAAAAATACTTTATTTATGGCCTACTTTTCGGAGGATTTGGTGATGTCGTGGTAGTTGGTTTATTTCAGAATGTACTACATATTATCTCGTTCAAAAATGCTGGCATTTTTAATGTTTTAGGGGAAAACTTACTTTCTCCTCCCAGTTGGATCTTAACCGTTATGATCTTTCTCCGTTTTTTACCATATAAGATAAGAAAGTTATTTAAATACGCTTATGTGTTAGGATTTGGGGCTTTCAGTGTTGGATATGGTTATTTAGTTCATAATGTGGGCTTATTTGATTTTAAACCCTGGTATTATCCCATCTTTGCTTATCTTACTTTTTTGTTCTGGTGGACAACTATTACTTGGGTATTCGTTAAAACAAGCTCTCTTATAAGGAATCCCATTTAAAGCACCTTTCCCTTGCTCTCAATCCTGCTATCTTAGAACCCGGGCTGAACACTATCTCGGAATGGATTTCCTTGATCCTTCTTCTCTCAGTGTTAGGTAGTAGCGTATGCTGTTAGACCCTTCTTTGAATACTTCTTTAATAAGCTTAATAAGATTGCAGCTTCTCCTCAACTAAAGGAATGATATGATCTATTTTTTCCCTTCCGTAATAGGTAACATGAATTACTTGATTACCTATAAAGGCAAATATCTGTTTACTTATACTCGTCTGCAATATACATTTTATCAAGTTTCGAATTATTGATCACTTTTATTTCGGTATCTTCACGGTAAACGTTGCGTTTTATAAGATCGAGCGTTATATTTTCTGCCATTCCTGCAAAGGTGAGCCTGTAAAATTGAGTGGTTATACTAGGTGAATATTTCCCGCTTTTATCTTCCCAAGCCTCACCCTCAATAATTCCATGTTCATCTATTTCATACTGGACAGGTGCAAGTAGGCTCCAATCATATCTTACCCTATTCGCCCAATCAACATTATTTCCATTATAAACCTTCTCCCGCATAAACTTTGGATTTTGTTCTATTTCCTCAAGCCTTACAATTGGAAGATTAGTATTGCCTTCAGGAAGTGTGTAATCTTTGCTTTTGACAATTTGAACAACTGGTAGGCAAATAGTAATAAATGATAAAATTAAAAATAGACCGGCCAATATACCACCAGTCAATCTGACTTTTCTAAAGTCCACTTCATGATTAATTGCCTTGTTTTGTAAATTGCCTTGTTTTGTAAAAGAGATTTTTTCAGCTTATGAATAGCCACGTAGTATTTTATGACAGAATAAAAAACATAAAGTTCAACAACTACAAGGAGTATTTGCTGAACAAATTGACCCTTGATCATAAACACTGAATCATTGAGAAAAAAGGAACTAAAGATTAGGCCAAAGAATAGCAACATTACAATTGATATGATAATTAAATTGTTTTTCAAGCGTTTGTTTAAGTCTAACAAAGAAAATCCTTGCTCAATTGGGTCTGTATGTAACTCCGTAGTGCATGATTTCTCATCGGCCGAAAAAATATAAAAGCTCCCACTGTTTGTGACTATATCCCAGCCACAATCATGATAAACATCCAATTGTTCCAGTGAAGGTTCTTTTGATGACATTATATCAATTCTATATTTGGTTTCTTTAGATACTCCTTTTTCAAAGTATATAAAGATCCGTCCTATTCTTTTTAAATGAAAACCTTTTTTTGCCATGTCAGACAACCAGCTTTCATTCCGACCAATAGCATAGATGTCATCCAGCATTAGTCTTCTTACTATCATGCCCATTTTAATCTCCCTCCTCCAATAGAACCCCATCTTGAATCATATCCTTTAGCCTTTGAAATTCTAGTTTAAGCGCGCCTCGGCCATCTTCACTACATCTTCACTAATAGTGTAGGTTTTTCTTCGCCCATCATCATTTAGTATTGCAATGAGTCCATCCTTTTGTAGTCGTGAAAGGACTCCATACAATGTTCCCGGGCCCATTTTGATACGTCCATTGGATACTTGTTTCATCATGTCCCTCCATAAGTACTTGATCATGATATATCTACCCAATTACTTCCGTTGAGCTAATCAGCTCAACGCATACTTCCAGGCCTAGTGCCTTATAATGTTCTTGCACATACTAATTATAGTTCAGTCTTGATTTTGCTCTTGAGCATTTCTTTAATTTCCTTTATATCTGAGGCAATTCTGAACACCTTATAATAAATTATAAACAAAATAATCAGCGGTGCAAAAAAAAGTATACCTTCCAAAAAACTCACCCCTTTCTTCTTGGATAGCAACCTCAAAATATTAAGCGCTGCAAAATATAAATGCTTATAATCACAATTAAAATAATAGCCAATACAATGCCTAAGATAATATTCCACGCTAAATCTTCATTAGCAGTTTTGGATTTCTTTATTATTACAATGGAAATGTAATTAATTAGAAAAATCGCGCCCAGAATTACTAGCGCAAAGTGTAAAGATTCTCTCAAGCCAAATAAAGGCCTTAGATCGATCGATGCCATTAACCTTATTTGCATGAATGCATTGAATCCTGTTATGGCAGAAAGAAAGTAGTAACTTATTATATTAATTCTTCTCTTTTTCCTTATAAACTCACTACCTTTTTTGCTGTATGCACTGTAGAGTCCTGGATTCATAAAGCTTAGGAATTTGTCGTAGTATTCTCCTTTAATGCTAAATAAAATTGCCATCATTAAAAAGATAATTGCAAATATAAGTATAGTTATACCAGTTCCTATAGTGTTGTACAGTGAAAAAATTATTAATAGTAGTAATGCCGAAATTCCAAGAGACTTTAAACTAATTTAAATCCCCTCCAATGCTTATATTTTGAATCTCCTAATAACTTAACTCTAATACCTTCCACATTTTCCCTATATATCCTCCTAAGATCGAGGAAATATTCAAAAATAAAACAAAAACGCCAGACCACCCTAAAGCGATCTGACCGTTCGCGATCTTATCATTCTTACACTTGTTCGCTGGCTCCTTTGACAGCACATCTGGCCAAAGCAAAAACCTTTAAAAATCTTCCATCAACATCCGATAATGACATCTCGATAAACAATTTGTACTTGCGGAGCTGCACTCGAAGCCAACGATTTCCCCTTCATACTCAGAGCCACCCTCTACACGATTGCGAAAAATCTTGATCTTAACAATTTTACTGACGATCGAACACGATTCTTCTCTGTTCTCAACCATCTGATTTTCGTTCATTCTTTACTTGTCCCTATTAAAGTTGATACGCGTCTTGCTCTTAGCAGACATATTCCTACTTTGCATGACCGCAACTTCAATAATTGTTGCCAGATTCCGCCCTGGGCGCACTGGAACCGTGATCTCTGGAATAGAAATCCCTAGTATTTCTCGTGTTTTAGGCGGATCAATCCCTAAACGATCATAAATTTTTTCTTGCTGCCATCCCTCTAAATGAACTATAAACTGAATTACTTTTTCACTTCTCACGGAACTAGCTCCAAACAACGTTGTCACATCCAGAACTCCTAAGCCGCGTAACTCAAGCAAATGTCGAATATTTGCCGGAGCGTTGCCCAACAATCGCTCTTCATCAACCCGGCGAACTTTTACGACATCATCGGCAACCAGCAAATGCCCGTTTTTAATGAGTTCTAGAGCTACCTCGCTTTTACCAATTCCACTTTCGCCGGTGATCAAAACCCCTACTCCATATACATCGACTAAAACACCGTGTACAACCGTGACAGGAGCTAACTGATTGATGAGGTAACGAATCAACAAATAAAAGAGTTGAGTTGCAGTACGATGGGTCGTCAAGAGAGGAATCTTACGTTCACTGGCTAATTCAATAAACTCCAGGGGAAGTGTTAGACCTCGGGTAATAATCACACAAGGTACTTCTGGAACCATTACTTGAGCAATTTTTACACGACGCATAGAATCTTCAAATTGCTGAATTAGGCCTAATTCTGTCCGACCGTATACTTGAATCCGCTTGGGAGTCAAATGCTTTAAAAAACCAGCCAATTCAGCACTTGGACGTTTTAAGCTATACTCTGTGATTTCCCGGTCTAACCCCATATGCCCAGCTAGAACCTCAAAATCAAATTCCTCAACCAACTGGTTTACTGTAAGCAAATTACACCCCTTCTTTCTTAATGAGTAATGGTGAACGGGGCGTAAGTCCCCTAAGGATTCAAACGAATGGTCCGTCAAAATCAAATTTTGTAATCCGACTTAGTTTAATTTGTTTCGTATCACTCATTACTTCTAGTTTATCCACCGTATATCCTTCTTGAACAATTTCATTACAGTTAATAAGATTGATCCTTAGCTATTTTTGTATCATAACCCATTTATCTATAAGCTACTTATCATAACCCATTTATCTATAAGCTACTTATAATGAAGAGTCTTGGTTGCCGCACGGGCATTGGTAATTCCACTATAGCGATATTCTAGCTATTGATACACTTCTGAGCAACATCATAATTCATAGTGCTTCCAGTGTCCACTTCTTTCTCTAAAATATTATATCTATAAACTCGATATTTTTGTCCTCTTGTTTGTGTCTATTTAAAGCTTATTTATTTCAAATACATTTTTAGGATTAGTCCCCAGTCTGCCGCTTTAACTTCATCCTCAACGCCTTTTCCTCCAATAGTATATGAACCTTTATTTGAGGTTAATCCCCACACACTAAGCTCTTTACTATCCGTTACGTTGAGTTCTCCATCTATTTCAGCAGGACTATATCCATAGTTTTGATTAAATCTCTCTATGTATTTTGTTGAACCAACGTAACCATTAGCGTTACTAATTACGGTTTTCATTATCATAGAATCCGATTTTTCCAGATCAGTACCAATAATATCTTTTAATGAAATGCTAACTTCTCCATTAAATTCATTGTTACTAATAATTGTCGATACAATATCCTGAGAGTCTTTAAGCTTGCCATTCTCCCATATTTCATATCTAAGACATAGATTTTTCTTGTCACCCTGGTATTTAACCTCAACACAACCTGTTATCATATCCAAATGTGGTTCTAGCTTTTTAGCATCCCCTTTAAAGAGTTTACTAGGTGTCACTTTAATATAATTCTCAGACACATCATTCTCCTTGGTACATCCCACAATTAAAAATAAGAAAATTAGAATAAAAGCAAATAATTTCTTAAATATATTAATTCCTCCTCTACAAATTGCTTAACTCAAAATGACCTTACAACATTTTGCAATGTATACGGACAATTTAAGTTAACGTGTATTTATTATCAATTGTTATTTCTACAAAATAACGAATATTCCTTCGTCAGGGCATAGAAAAGGGATCCGACTATTCGGATCCCTATAAAATAGAAGGTCAACTTTTTTTAACACTTTTGTAATGCCGATTTATGCCCATTTTTTGCCCAATTTAGTGCTCAATACCCATATAGAACAGATTATTCGCTGTTGCAAGGATTTATCGATGTATAAATTATGACTGCCTTTGTAAGACTGGGAGGATAACTTTATTAGGACTTAATCTTATATTTATTACTATTCCGGTTACTACGGCTAACAACCTTTGGGTCTTCAGTATTCAACAGTATGTCATCAATCTCAATTTCAGCAAAGTCTCCCTCTGGAGCATTAATACATTGGCAGCAATTGTCACATTGTTTCGTAGGATCTAAATCACAAAGATCACATTCGCCGCATTCTGTACATACACGATTTTCTAATACGCATGGTTCACCCAGGTTTTTCAAGGTCTAAACCTCCAATTAATCAATTAAATTAAAACATTCCAGGAGTCATAATCAGGGATCTGGGATCTTTAGCAAGGCCGCGAAGTGCAGCATTTGTTCGCTGTTCCGCCCAGCCCTCATCTAGTAACTTGATTGTATCTCTGTAGCGTTGTTTGCTACCTAATAAGACGAGTAACAAATCTCCGTCTGGTCTTGTGACATAGGATACAAGGCATTGCCCGGCTGCTGTAGTTGTACCAGTTTTGAGACCTTGGTCTCCAGGATAGATCCCCAGGAGACTGTTAGTATTCTGCACTTCGGCATAACGATTCATACCTCGCGCGTCTTTCCATTGAACGCTAGCGCTGGTTTCTTTAACGAATTTCATAAGCTCTTCATTCTTAAGAAAAAGACTGGCAATTTTACCTAAGTCATTGGCGGTCGTATAGTGGTCAGGGTCAGGTAGGCCATGTGGGTTCGTAAAATGACTATATTGACACCCAAGTGTGGCTGCATATTGGTTCATTTCATCTGCAAAAGCTGGAATTGACCCACTGATTTTTACCGCAAGTGCTGCAGCCGCATCATTAGCACTGTGGACATAAAGCGCAGTTAAGAGGTCATGGACCGATATTTCATCTCCCGGACTAAGCCCAAGTCGAGAACCGTCAATATTCACCTCTGAGCCCACACGGACAATATCCGTTTCGTTCAAGTTCTGCAATGCGATGAGCCCGGTGAGAAGTTTTGTCGTACTGGCCGGTGCACGCTGTACGTCGGCATTGCTTGATTTTAGAGTCATAGTCGTTTGAGGGTCAATAAGCACGTAGCTTTCGTCAGACGTTGAAAGATCCGTTTTAGACGCAGCTGCAGTTGCTATAGTCGATATATTGGAACTGAGCAAGTTAGGTTTAGTCTCTGAGATAGCTGATAACGCTGAAGCGAAAAAGCTTTTGACAAAAGCTGGGTGAAAATTGTGGTATCCTACCAGCGACAACAGACCAATTATTATGACGGATATAAATAAGATTGGCCTGTTGTAACGACGCTTAGTACGTTTCAAAAATTAACCCTCTTTTCGAGATTTTAAGCACTTAACATGAAATTTAGCATATGCATCCATAGTCACGCCTACAAACAACGTTATTATAACGAATTTATAGACTTAGGGCAAGTTTTAATACTCGCTCCAATGTTGCCATACTGCTAAAAATGGATAGGGATTGATCCATTGCCCGTTCGATAGTTCAATACCAAAATGAAGATGATCTGGTGTTGTTAAAGCATCTCCTGTGTGCCCCATAGTTCCCACAGACTCGCCTGCTTCGATCCGTTGACCTTTGACAAGCGTTGAAGAAATGTATTGCAGATGAGCATAGTAGTAGTAATTACCGTCATCACCTCGTACCCCAACACGTTCACCCCCCAGCCGGTTCCACCCTAATTGTTCGACTGTACCTCCACAGGTGCTGACAATGGGGGTTCCTTCTTTTGCAAAGAGATCCGTCCCTTCATGGCTCCGTTTGCCACCTTCCCGATCCGCCCCGAAACTATCTTCGAACCAGGTTGTTCCAATAACTGGGAAGATATACTTATTAGGTTGATAGTATGGATATTGTTTTAGAATCTCCCGATGTCTTTGAACTGTTCTAAGCGTATCTGCTGAAACTGCTGCCCAGTTTAAATCAACGAATGGTACCTGGAGATTAAGCTGATTAACCAGCGGTTGAACGTCTTTCTCTGGCAGTGTCGAGCGTATAGCTAAAAGGTCCTCCCAGGAAATTGTTGGAGATAGACGGTTTTCTTGTGTACACTGCTTAACTAAAGCTGGTGATATTGAACTTAGATACGGATAGACATCCGAAGGAATTGAGGGGGAGCGATGAAGGACCTGCCAGGCAACCATGGCAAGAAGAATGAGACAACTTAACTGAACCAACGCTCGCTGGAATGTCGATAGAATTTTCATAGTCCTCCACCACTTTCCTCTGTTTTTGTGGTTTGACGAACATTTGTTTGCACTTTGTTTCAATGAATGGTACAATATTGCTGAAAAGATGGGGGTGTGCGACTATGTACCCGGATTTATCGCAACGTCAAATGAAAATTTTAGAATTCATAAAAGAGGAAATACGTAAAAAAGGATATCCACCTGCCGTGCGGGAAATTGGAGAAGCTGTCGGATTACTATCCAGCTCTACCGTGCATGGCCATCTCCAGACATTGGAGGACAAAGGATATATCCGACGTGATCCCACAAAACCTCGCGCGATCGAGATACTGGATAGTTCCAGTGAGGCACTCGAATCAAAGAAAGTCATACATATACCGATTATAGGCCACGTCACTGCCGGGCAACCTATTTTGGCTGTTGAGAACATTGAAGGCACCTTTCCCGTTCCTGATGATCTTGTTCGCCAAGATAACGTTTTTATGCTGCGAGTGCAAGGCGAAAGTATGATTGGGGCAGGAATATTAGATGGGGACTTTATTATAGTCCGGCAACAAAATGAGGCGCGAAATGGAGAAATTGTGGTTGCTTTGATCGGAGAGGAAGCTACCGTAAAACGGTTTTTTAAGGAAAGAACGCTCATTCGACTCCAACCGGAAAACCCTTCCATGGAACCAATTTATTCCCAGGATGTCTCGATTTTAGGGAAGGTCGTCGGTGTCTATCGTACTCTTCAGTAAATGTACCCTCTAACCAAAGATATGCACATAACAGATAGGTTAACCTTAAATTCACAAATTTCACTACAAAAAGGGAGCAAATGGTTGGCAACCATTATGCTCCCTTTTTGTAGTTTTCTTAATCTTTAGCGCTAAAATTAATCACGGGAAACTTTTGAGTTTTGTTTATCCTTAAAACGTTCTAACCCTAAAGAGATTAAACGGTCGATCAAGTCCGAGTATGAAATCCCTGTAGCTGCCCAAAGCTTTGGGTACATTGAGATTTCTGTAAATCCTGGCAGAGTATTAATCTCGTTCAGATATACTTCATTTTGAGGAGTTACAAAGAAATCGACTCGACTGAGACCACAAGCTTCTACTGCACGGAAGGCTTCGATGGCCATTTCCTGTAATCGCGCAATGATGGATTCATCGAGAGGAGCTGGAATTAACAAGCTGGAACCAATATCAGAATACTTAGCTTCATAAGAATAGTATTCATGCGCAGGTTTTATTTCCCCGGGAAGTGAGGCTTCTGGGGCATCATTTCCTAAAACGCTGACTTCAATCTCTCGACCATTGATCGTTTCTTCTACGACAATTTTGCGATCAAATATCGCGGCAATATTCAAGGCCTCCAGCAACTCTTCACGGTGGTGTGCTTTAGAAATTCCTACACTGGAACCTAAATTAGCAGGTTTGACAAAACAGGGATAGCCTATCTTTGCTTCAATCTCATTAAGGCAGGTTTCCGGTCCATTAATAAAGTTGGAACGCAGGATAGTCACATAGCGTGCCAAAGGCAGATCTTTTTCCTGGAAGACTGCTTTCATCCGATCTTTGTCCATACCAAGAGAGGACCCCAATACCCCAGATCCTACATAAGGGACATTGGCCATTTCGAGTAATCCTTGCAGAGTTCCATCCTCCCCATAGGGTCCATGAAGTACCGGGAAAATCAGGTCAAACTCCCCTTGATTGGGAAGTGCACGACCGTCTAAAGCTATGAAATGCGGATGTGTAGGATCGGTAACCAGAGTAACCTGACAAGCTTGTTCAACTGAAGGAAACCCTTCTTTGATCATGTTTTCTGGAAGGACACCCCAGAGCCATTGGCCTTGTTTATTAATTCCGATCGTTTCGACACTGTAGCGCTTGCGATCTATGGCTTTGAAAATGGATTGAGCTGAGTTTAAAGAAACCTCATGTTCGCCTGAGCGACCGCCAAACAAAAGAACCACACTAATTTTGTGCTCGTTCACAATCCCCCATCCTCTCAAATAAGTAGTTGGAATAGAACCTATCTATGTTTCCTAATATCCCTTAAAGGAGATGTTATTGTAACTTATAACAGTATATGCCTTAAAAAGAAAAAAGCTCCCGCCTAACGGGCAAGAGCACCAAAATGATCAATTGGCCAATAGCGGAAAAGGGATCGTCCGGTTATGTTTTCAATGGGTAAAAATCCCCACACTCTTGAGTCATCGCTATTATTACGATTATCTCCCATAACAAATACCGAATCCTTCGGCACCACAACCGGCCCAAAATCATTTTTGGACTTTTCTAAAACATAAGGTTCATAAAGTGGTTGGTCATTGACGTAGGTTGTGTGATTACGTATTTCGAGTTTATCTCCGGGTAAGCCGACAACCCGTTTAATAAAGTCCTCTGTTGCGTGGGCACTCGGTGGTGGATGGAAGACAATAATATCTCCAGGGGTAAGATGGTCAAAATGCTTGAAGAAAAACTTATCCACAATGACTCGGTCATCGAGTTGAATGGTCGGCAGCATTGAACCAGTAGGGATTTTGCGGGCTTCAATTACATAAGTACGCAATACCCAAGAAAGCGCAAAGGCAATCAGAACAATTTCTATCAATTCGAAGAGAAAACGGGCTGTACTTTTCGGCGACTCTGAATCTCCCATAATTCACCTCTTTCTGCCTATTAATTTTAACACAGTGTCGCTATGTTTCAAAGCGTATTAACTGAGAAGCCCCAGTTGCCATAAATTTAGTGCTGCTAAAATGTTCCCCAGCTGGACGTAAGTATGTGAAATACCGCCTTGCTGATAGGCAATATAGGGTTCTCGAAGAGGCCCATCTGCTGAAAATTCGCTGGTTGCACCTTGAATAAAGGTACCTCCCGCCATGATGATTTCGTCTTCATATCCCGGCATTCCAGAAGGTATGGGCAAAACGTGAGAATCAACCGGAGATCCTTTCTGGAGACCTTGACAAAAGGCAATCATCTTTTCCCGCGATCCAAGTTTTACCGCTTGAATGAGGTCAGTTCTGAGCATTTCAGGCTCAGGGTGTACTTCAAATCCTAAGGCGCGCCAAAATGCTGCAGAAAAAACTGCACCTTTTAGGGATTCAGAAACGGTTAAAGGGCTTAAGAATAATCCCTGATAAAAGAGACGCTGCCATTCCAAGGTTGACCCTACGTGCTCACCTATGCCTGGCGCTGTTAAGCGCTGGGCAGCTAGTTTAACTAAATCGGAGCGACCCGCTACGTATCCACCGGTTGGAGCAATACTTCCTCCCAGATTTTTAATAAGCGAACCGGCCATTAAATCAACACCGATATCACCAGGTTCCAGCGCTTCAACCAATTCTCCATAGCAGTTATCAACGAAGATAATCAAATGAGGATGGTTTTTCCTGATATAATCAACAAGTTCCTTGAGCTGAGAAATCATCAGGGAGTTCCGCCAGGCATACCCTCGAGAGCGCTGGACGATTAACATTCGGGTTTTATCCGTTATGCTCTCGCTTATCAGAGGATACTGTAGTTTAGCTTGGGAATCGAGAGGAATGGCATCATAGGTTACACCGAAATCCATTAGGCTCCCTTGCCCCTCTCCTCTCAACCCTATGACTTCCTCTAGCGTATCGTAAGGAGTCCCACTGACAGAAATCACATGATCTCCAGGACGTAAAACGCCAAATAAGGCGGCAGCAATGGCGTGTGTTCCCGAAACAAACTGACCACGTACTATTGCTGACTCCGTACCTAAAACTCGGGCAACTACACGGTCAAGGACCTCACGACCTGAATCACCCAAGCCATAACCCGTTGTTCCGTGCAAATGATAAGTTGCAACACGTTCTTCTTGAAAGGCCTTTAAGACCTTTTCGTGGTTTCGTGTTGCTTGTTCTTGTAAAATAGGTAGTTGACCCAGGAGTACTGCTTCCGCTTCGGTGACTGCTTTGCGAATCAACTCCGGCCAATCAGAATTCGAATGCAAACAAATTTCCTCCTTAACAAGAAAACCTCGCAAAGTATTATCAGGCAAGTACTGAGCTGAGGAGTTTCCAAACCTGCTTTAATGAATCCCCACGTTTGAGGGATATCTCAATTGGATAAGGAAGGGATTGAGATAGCTCGGTTAGATCGTCTTCACCCAAGACTTTATCAACCTTATTTAACAAGGTAATTATGGGTTTATCTTGACATCCCAGTTGCTTTAGCACCTCATGCACCGTCTCTGCATGTTGAAGCGCTTGGGGATGGCTTGCATCAACTACATGGAGGAGAACATCAGCTTGTTGAACTTCTTCTAGAGTTGCTAGAAATGCCCGCAGCAATTGAGTGGGCAATTTTCGGATAAACCCAACGGTGTCGCTCAGAAGAATTTCCAAGGAAGAGTTAACTCTAATCGAACGGACAATCGGGTCTAATGTAGCAAATAATTTGTTTTCACCAATCGGGATGTCGGACCGACTACCTGCTTGTTCCATGGCTTTCTTCATAAACGTTGTTTTGCCGGCGTTCGTGTACCCGACTAAAGCAATAATCGGAAGCCCACTTTTCGTTCTTTGCTTGCGTTGGACATCTCGATGCTGTAGAACGAGTTTCAATTCTTTTTCTAATAAAGTAATGCGATCCCGCATTCTCCGTCGGTCAAGCTCTAATTTCGTTTCTCCTGGACCGCGTGAGCCGACTCCTCCCCCTAAACGGGAGAGTGCTTGTCCCTGACCGGATAAATAAGGTAAGAGATGTTTAAGTTGAGCCAACTCGACTTGAAGTTTACCCTCGCGGGACTGGGCCCGCTGGGCAAAGATATCTAATATTAATCCCGTACGGTCTAATACTTTGAGCCCGGTTTCCGTCTCTAAGGTTCGTAACTGGGTCGGGGATAGTTCATCATCACAGATCACGACATTTGCTTCGGTTTCCTGTAAACGATGAACTAATTCTTCAAGTTTCCCGCTCCCTAAATAACTACGTGATTGGCCGTAACGGCGAAGTTGGACAAGCTGCCCAACGACATCGACACCAGCTGAACGGGCCAACTCCCGTAATTCCGTCAAATCTTCATTGGTTTCTTGTTCACTGTCCTCTAACGCAATAAGAAAAGCGCGCTCTTTACCCGATGCCGACTGCTTTTTTGTCGCACCACGTGAAAAGTTAGCAAGCGACTCATTATAGTCAAAGCTGTGCCAGGTTTCCGGACTAAGATTAACGATATAAGGATCGCTCTCCCCCGTTCGATATGCAATCTGGATACCGGTAAGCTTCCCATCACGGACTCCAACAGCTGACATACTTTCCAGTTGAAGGGAGTCTAAGGCACTATAATCTAAGGGGCTTAGCCTATAATCCCCATTAGGATGGGTATGGATACAGCGCAGATGTTTGCTAACCGATCGTCCCTTAATCGGGGGAAGCGTCACTGTGGCATGTCGCCCTACGGCAGCCGCCAACAAGGTACCCGGACGGGAAAGGTATAAAGCAATTTCTCGATTCCAAAGTTGGGTAAGGTAGATTAGCCTATCTAGAATTTCAGGATGGATCAGTTCTGAACGTTCAGTCCCAAATTCAGAAAGATTTTTGAGTTCTTGTATCTGGCTTGCCCGAATCCCTGCCAAGTCTCCCGAAATATCCATGTCCATATGAAACCTCTTAATTCTAAGTTTTTTTAATATCATTAAAATAGAACTCGTTGGTGTAAATAACCTACAACCTCATAGTTTCAGAGTGGTAAAGAAGATCAGAGATCCTCCAGGTTTATATCCACCGGCAATATTTGGATTAGCTCTTCACGGCTTGAGCTAGGCTTTTGGAAAAGACGTACGGCTTGTTTACGCACTGTCTTTTCTACGAGGTTGCGGACAAGCCTGGCATTTCCGGCATAAGGATGCGTATTCAACAAATTATTGAGTTGAAAGCGAAGCGCCTCTCTAGCCTCTGGAGTTAGCTCATATTGACGTGTCTTAAACATTAAATTCCCGATAGACAACAATTCGTCGAGTGAATAATCCGGAAAATCGATATGTATAGGAAAACGTGAGCGCAGTCCGGGATTAGTTTGCAAAAACCATTCCATTTCTTGGCGATATCCGGCAAGGATTAACACAAGATTATCTTTATTATCTTCCATGGCCTTCACTAAAGCATCAATGGCTTCCTTACCGAAATCCTTCTCTCCCCCACGGGCTAACGAATAGGCTTCATCGATAAAAAGGACGCCACCTAACGCTTTTTTAAGTTGTTCCCTTGTCTTTTGCGCAGTATGTCCAATATATTCACCGACGAGATCTGCCCGCTCACATTCAATCACATGGCCTTTTTGAAGGACTCCCATCTCTTTTAACAGTCGCCCGACCAAGCGTGCCACTGTTGTTTTGCCTGTTCCTGGGTTCCCTCGGAAAATCATATGCAGAACAAGGGGTTCAGCAATAAGTTTTTCTTGTGTTCTTCGCTTTTGGATCTCCACAAAGGCTTGCAAATCACGAATAAGGCGTTTAACGGTAACTAAACCAGTAAATGATTCTAATTCGTCCAAGATTTCTTTGATTTTATCCTTATCTTTTTCAAGGGAAGAAACATTATTATTCTTACGAATTCTGCCTAGCCCCACCAACTCTGACACTGGAGTAGCAACACGTTCTGGTTCGCGAGGCAAGGGAGTCTGAATGACCGGAGGCAGTTGATTGTCCGGTCGAAACGTTACACGAATTGTCATATGTACAGGCACACCTCCCATCCTTACTACTATACGCAAGTAAGAACAAAAGGTGTCCTGAAAAAATGAGTTTTTTATTATTTCCCGGTTAAACTTTTTGCATAACGCACCCGAGATTGGTGGTCTAAAAATTTCTTACGGAGACGGACACTCTTAGGTGTAATTTCGACCAACTCGTCATCGTTAATAAATTCTAACGATTGCTCTAAGGAGAATTCTCTGGGTTTGTCAAGACGTAACGCCTCGTCAGCTGAACTGGTACGCATGTTGGTGAGCTGCTTTTTCTTACAAACGTTTACTTCAATATCTTGCTCACGCTTATTCTCTCCAACTATCATACCCGCATATACATGAAGGCCAGGATCTACAAACAAATTACCTCGTTCTTGAGCAGAATAAAGGCCGTAAGCATTTGTTTCTCCCTCTTCAAAAGCAATAAGCGCGCCGCGATTTCGTCCCGGGATATCGCCTTTGTAGGGTTCATAACCTAGGAACACATGACTCATCATTCCTTCACCCCGTGTCTCCGATAAGAAGTCGCCCCGAAATCCAATTAGTCCCCGAGCAGGGATTTTGAATTCTATGCGAAGTTGAGTCGCTGAAAGGCTTGTCATATTGGCCATTTCCGCTTTGCGTTTTCCGAGAAGCTCCATGATGGATCCCAGGGCACTCTCGTGAAGATCACAGATTAAGAACTCGATGGGTTCGCATTTAACGCCGTCGATCATTTTATAGATTACTTCAGGTTTCGAAACTTGAAGCTCATATCCTTCCCGACGCATATTTTCAATCAGAATAGAAAGGTGAAGCTCACCCCTACCAGATACCTGAAAACAATCAGCCGAGTCTGTTTCTGCAACCCTGAGGCTAACATTTGTCTCGACTTCTTTAAATAGACGCTCGCGCAACTTCCGAGAAGTTACAAAATGTCCTTCTCTGCCAGCGAAAGGACTATTATTAACCATAAAATTCATGGACAAGGTGGGTTCATCAACCTCAATGGTTGGTAAGGCTTCAGGACTTAAAGCACAGGCAACGGTTTCTCCGATATTCGCACTGGTTAATCCCGTGAGCGCAACAATTTCGCCGGCCGATGCTTCGGGAACATCTTGCCGTTTCAGCCCATCAAAAATCATAACTTTTCCAACTTTAACTCGTTCAAAGCTCTCATCCCGCTTGATTAAAGTTACATTTTCGTTTTGGTGAATTGTTCCTCGGACAATTCTACCAACCACAATCTTGCCAACATAATCATCATAGTCCAGGGTGGTAACGAGCATCTGAAACGGAGCTTCGAGATCGACAACCGGAGCAGGAATATTCTCCAAAATGACAGAGAATAAGGGCTCTAAAGAATCTTCAAGAGCATCCGACACGAGTCCTGCAATTCCGGCCCGTGCTGATGCGTAGACAACTGGGAAATCCAACTGATGGTCTTCTGCACCGAGCTCAATAAAGAGGTCTAAGACTTCATCGACAACTTCGGCTGGGCGAGCGTCTGGTCGGTCAATTTTATTGATTACGACAATAGGAACAAGCTTAAGTTCTAAGGCTTTCCTTAATACAAAACGAGTTTGAGGCATTGGACCTTCAAACGAGTCTACAATCAGGAGTACTCCATTGACCATCTGTAAGACACGCTCGACCTCACCACCGAAGTCAGCATGCCCAGGCGTATCAATAATGTTGATCTTCGTTCCTTGCCAGTTAACGGATGTGTTTTTCGAAAGAATGGTAATTCCACGTTCACGTTCTAAATCATTGGAATCCATGACGCGTTCAATCACTTGTTGGTTAGCTCGGAAGGTTCCACTCTGTTTCAACATGGCATCAACAAGGGTGGTTTTCCCATGATCTACGTGAGCGATAATTGCAATGTTTCTTAAATTTCGAGTTTCCATAGTTTTGGTTGAGTTCCTTTCTTTCACTAAGATAAAAGCATATGGATTAAAGATATCATAGTTAGGTATCGAATTCAAGCAAAAGAACTAAGTCCGGTACCACACCGAACTTAGTTCTTCAATGCTTACGTGCCTATTCGCATTTCTCCAGTGTCGTATAACAGAGGCCAGAGATCAGAAAAGGAATACAACGATCTGACACATCCGGCTTCTGACCTCTGACTTCCGACTTAAGTATTTGATTCCCCTGCACTCGCAGCAGCCAGGTTAATCGGACGAATCGGCATTACTGTGGAAATGGCATGTTTATAAACCATTTGTTGTCTTCCTTCAAACTCGATAACAACCGTAAAATTATCAAATCCCCTGATAAGTCCCTTAAGTTGAAACCCGTTAACCAAATAAATGGTCACAGGCAGGTTTTCCTTACGCACCTGATTTAAAAAGGTATCTTGTAAATTGATGGTCGATTTATTCATATATTTACCTCCATCACCTTATATTTCTTCGTAACCTATTCTACACGAGTTTGCTTAGCACTGCAAGTCTGGACGATAGACTTAAGAATATCGTTCAATTTGGTTTCTATATCGTACCAAGTGATCCGCGGATCACGCCGAAACCAAGTCAATTGGCGTTTGGCAAAATGCCGAGTATCCCTTTGCAGTAACCGCAGCATTTCGGGTTGTGTGGCTAACCCTTTTAAATACCAAAGTGCATGACGATAACCAATACTTTGTAACGGTTTTAACGTCGGGGCATAACCCATGTTTAATAGCTTCAAGGTTTCTTCGATTAAACCCTGAGAAAGCATTGCCACGCAGCGTTGATTGATTCGTTCGTAGATTAGGTCACGTGAAGCCGTTAACCCAATATAGACGATGGATGAGTCCAGAGGTTGGTATTCGTCGTCTCGAAATTGACGTTGGCTGGAGAGGGTTTTACCTGTTAATTCAAACACTTCGAGGGCCCGAATAATTCTCATAACATTGTTGGGATGAAGTTGAGCTGCAGTCTCAGGGTCACGTTCTTTGAGGACCTCATGGAGTTTTAAGTTCCCAAATGAATCGGCAAACTCCTTCCATTGGGAACGGATTTCTTCAGAACCTTGTTCGGAGAAATCGTAGGGATCGAGTAAGGAACGTATATAAAGACCGGTACCGCCAACGACAATCGGAACATGTCCCCGGCCCCTAATCTCTTCAATTAGGGAGTTCGCTAACAACTTGAACTGGGCGGCGGTAAATGGCTCTGAGGGATCCAAATAATCAATAAGGTGATGAGGGACGAGCTGGAGTTCGGCAACGGATGGCTTAGCTGAACCAATATCGAGTTTCTGATACACTTGGACGGAATCTCCAGAAATAATTTCGCCTCCGATTTCCTGGGCCAGAGCAATGCCCAGTGAGGTCTTGCCGACTCCCGTCGGGCCGATAATTATTACCAATGGATACACTAAACCACCCCCCATTATACTGAAATAATGCCATAATCTACGGGACTGTAACGCCCTCCGCGTAAGATCTCAAACCCGAGACGTTCAAACTCTGAACTGTCTTTTCGTTCCTTGAGCACAACCCGACGCCGAGCAATCCGGCAAGCTTCAAGAACAGCCTCCTGATCAAGCGGTCTATGGTCTGACCAGCTATGTAAGGGCTGGATTGAGTCTGATTGTTTACGTGTCTGGCGAAACATAGGATCAAAATAAACAACATCGACCGAGTTAGAGGAGATGCGGCTGAGCAACTCACGGTGTTCTCCCCACCGAACTTCAATTTGCCTGGAAGCTTGGGCCATAGCCGTCCAAGCGTTCTGCTTATCCTCACTTTTGTCGGCTGGTACGATCTCCTTAAAATGGTTTAAGCCATCTTGTACCATGGCTGCTAAGATCGGAGATTGTTCGATCGCCAAGACGCTGCCCTTGGTGCCGACAGCCCATGCTCCAATCAGGGCATCGGTTCCCAAACCAAGTGTAGCATCGATTAAAGAGTCCCCTGTCTTTAATTGAGTTGCTTCGAGATAACGGTCGGACTCACCACGCAGAAGATTAATTAGGCGAATGAGGGCCATACTTGGATGAAACGCTAGTTGTTCTGTCCCCTTTGTTAAGTAAACACCACGACGTGAAATTGTCAGCTCTGGCATTTCTTCTTCTTCACTCCTGGTGAGTAACCAGTTACATCCAGGTTGTTGACAAAACCAACGGAGTCTCTCTTGCAGTTCCAAGTCAAAGTGCGTTGTTTTTATAAAGATTGGGATTTCATTAACCATGGAGCCTCCCTCCACTCTGCTCTCCATAACTATTATGACCATGTCCAGCTGGGCACAAACTTCATGCCAATTAGGTGCGGTAGAAGCGTCTTTCTAATTCCGAGCGAGTCATTTTAACCATCGTGGGGCGTCCATGTGGACAAGTATACGGATTATCCGTTTTGCCAAGCTGGGCAATCAGTTGTTCCATTTCAAGCAAGGAAAGTGAATCCTGAGCTTTGATCGATTCCTTGCAAGCTAACATATGAATCCATTCTTCTAACAGTTTGTCAAAACTAGGTGTCGAATTTTTCTGCAACACTTCTTCAATAAACTGGCGAAGCATTTCATCTGCCGGAAACGTTCCAGTTTGAACAGGCACACCACGCAACAAGTATGTTCGTGAGCCAAACTGTTCTAAAACAAATCCCATTTCAGTAAGGATCCATAAGTGTTCTAAAAGGGCTTGTTCCTCCTGAAGCGTAAACTCCATGGGAAGGGGAATTAGAAGGGCTTGGCTGGTTCGTTCAGCTGCCTTGAACTCCGCTAACAACCGTTCATAATTAATTCGTTCGTGAGCAGCATGTTGGTCAATCATAAGTAGAATTTTGCCGTCTGTCGCTAAGATATAGGTATTGAAAAGCTGAGCTAAGGGCCAGAGATGGGATAGAATGTCTTCAGTTTGTAATTCATCTTGAGCAGGGAGATCATCTTGATCTAAATCCTTGAGTAAATTGGGTTCAGCTTGAGGTTGATTAATCAGAGAGCTCTGGTCCTGGGAATTTGAGATATTGGAGTTATAAGACTTATTAGAGTTATTGGAGTTATTAGAGTTATTCGGAGACCTTTGTTGTGCAAGACTGAATACTTGACTTTCAAGCATTCTGGACTTTCCTGGAGTGGGGTTGAAGAAGTTCGGTTGCTCAAAGGTTTGCGGTTTTATTGGTGGTTCATTATCCAGCGGCTTCACTTCGCTTGGTGCAGCAATCTCCCGAATTTGCAACGGTATCTTGGGGTTCGCAGGAAGGCCTGAGGTTGATGAGGGAGGAAAGCTTTGTAGGGGGAGGGTTGACTTAGGTTGAAACGATGGCGCGGGTCTTTTCTGGAACGAGGGTAAAGGCTTACTATTGATTAGCGTTTGATAGACGGCTTTACTGATGAAAGTGGTTAGAGCGGGCTCATTTTTAAACCGCACATCCATTTTTGTGGGATGAACATTCACATCATACTCTGAGGGTGGAACATGCAGGTGAAGTACAACAACAGGGTGCAGTTTTGCAGGAATGAGGGTATGATACCCATCCTCCAGGGCGCGGCTCAAAAATGGCGAACGGACAATTCGTCCATTAATCATAAACGTTTGAGCTTGTTTAGAAGAGCGAACCAAATCTGGCGGACTGATAAAGCCCTCGATCTGCCAATCTTCCTGTTGTGCATTAAGCGGAATAAGTTGTCGAGCGATAGTATGACCGAGAATTGCCCCAATGGTTTCCCGTAAATCACCGCGTCCAGACGTTTGCAAAACAACTTGATGGGGATGGGTCAGAGAAAAAGAAATATCCGGGTGTGCCAGGGCGATTCGACTGACAGTGTCGCTTATTAGACCAAATTCTGTCGGAGTAGATTTGAGAAACTTTAAACGAGCGGGCGTATTAAAAAAAAGATTACGGACTGTCACAGAAGTCCCAACAGGGCACCCCACTTCTTTAAACTCCTCTTGCTCCCCACCGTTTAACGCCAGGCATAACCCAGCAACCTCATCTGCCGGACGTGAGGAAATTTCTATCTGTGAAACCGAGGCAATACTCGGAAGAGCTTCCCCTCTGAAACCAAGAGTTCGTAAATCATCCAGGTCTCCAATCCCCCTGATTTTACTCGTTGCATGACGGATGACGGACAAAGGTAAATCGGATATTGCTATCCCACAGCCGTCATCCCGCACCCGAATTAACGGTACACCATTCCCTTCGATCGTTATGTCAATGTGTTTTGCTCCTGCGTCTAAAGCGTTTTCGACCAGTTCCTTGACAACGGAAACAGGCCGTTCAACGACTTCGCCAGCGGCAATCTGGTTTGCTGAGTGAGCATCAAGGATATGAATTACGGGTGTCAAAATTCCTTCAGTCCTTCTTTCCTCTGCCAAACTGATAATTTGTCATGGAGTTGGTTTTGTAATAAACCACTTGCAGTATCCTCACTCTGATGAATTAGATGATCCCACAGGTCGTAACCCGCTTGCTCACATTCTGAACAGGCCTGGAACGGGATTCGTATTAAGATCGACTTCTGGGGAAAAGGAGCACGTTGGCTCTCTATATATACAGTACCCGCACAATGACTGCATTGCCGGATGTAATCATGTCGGTTTTCTTGAAAACCTTCCGTGTCGTAATAGACGGAATGGGGACTATAAATCCAATTTCCTTTAGGGAAAAAGGCTTTGTTCTGAATTGTGAAGTTGGGTTTAAGCGTTTGCTGTTGTTTTTTAAGGCCCTCGATGTACGGTTTAAGGGTCGCTAGATCTAAAACCGGGCGATCTAATTTCTGAGGTTCGCGAACATGATGGTAATCTTCTCCGGCAAGCGCCAAGAGAATAGCCAGATTGACATACGGCAGGGCTCCTTCAATGGAATACCCACCTTCGAGGACTGCTAAATCCGGTTGAAGAAGTTCAGTAATTCGTCCATACCCATCGGCAGTTAAATTCATTGCGGCTAAAGGATCTGTGAAATGATTATCTTGCCCTGCTGAATTAATAATCAGATCAGGAGCAAAGGCCTGGATCCGCGGTAACACCCAGTTTTCTAGAACATAGTGGTACCCTTCGTCGCCAGTACCTGGCGGAAGGGGAATGTTTATGGTCTGACCCCAAGCATTCGGCCCTCCTTTTTCATTGACAAAACCAGATCCGGGATACAAGGTGCGTCCATCTTGATGAAGGGAAATGAACAGGACATTGGGGTCATGATAAAAGATATCTTGAGTGCCGTCTCCGTGATGGACATCCGTATCGACAATAGCGATCTTCTTAATACCTAAATGAGCTCTCAAATGGTTTACCAGAACTGCTTCATTATTGATTGAACAAAATCCACGATTTCCCCAAACGGTCGCTCCGGAATGGTGTCCTGGGGGGCGAACAAGGACGAAACCATTGGCAATGTCCCCGCGAACCTGTGCTTCACCAAGTAAGATAGCACTTCCGGCTGCTATGAGATGGGCATCTAAGGAATCGGTATGCATCCCCGGTGTTGGGAATAGAGCTTGTGCCCGTAACGCCTCTCGAATCGAGGCCAGACGCGGTGAAAATTGCTTAATTTGAGGCAAGTCGAGAATGCCCTCCTCAAACAGTTGCTCCTGAGTATAGAGGAGGCGTTCTTCGCGTTCAGGATGGGAATCACCAAGTGACCAATCAAAGGCAGGAAAAACAAAATTCCGGTCCGTTTCATACATGCACCCTCCCAATCACACCGGGTCGTTGATGAGCTGCCCCACGGACAATTTGACCCACCGTTTTATAACCCTGAACAATAGGAAAGAAATCAAAGGGCTCTTTTTCGATATCCTCAGTCTGAAACTCATAGTGCGCGGCTTGTTGCTGAACAAGGCTATCCAAAAACTTGTCCACTTCTTGGTAAGGTCGCAGAGATCCTGTCCATTTTCCCTGCTCTCCCGTCTCTTCTACACGATACCGTTTCATATAAGTGTCCAGATGAAGCGTGCAATCAAAGGTTGGACGAGCCATAGCCGCACCTAGGGCATTGGAAATTTCCGAATAGTATCCCAGCTGAACAGGAGTCCGAAGTCGTTTTCCCAATGCCTTGGAAACACCTCGAGCACCACCTCCGCTGACTAATGTGCGAAACGCCTGGTCTTCATGAGGATGGAGAACTTCCCAAACCTTGTAAGCCGGCTCTTCTTGCCACTCTCGCTTCAGAGAATCAACGGCCGCCGCAATTCGATCGACCATCGTATCAAGAATGGCTCCAGCAAGCTTATGCAGAAACTCAGGGGTACGACGATTCGGCGGTAAAATGGAGGCAAGACCTGCCTCAGCAAGCTGCTCGTTTCCATAGTCAATAAGTCCAAGATAACGCATTGCATCGGTTGGCGTCGGTTCGGTTCCACCTAGGCAATAGGCTGGACCAACACGGTAACTTTCGAGGCTAAATCCTTGATCAGTGGCACGGACAACAGAATCCCCTCCAACCGGAATTGAACGAACGGCAAGTGAACGGACAAGGGTAGCAAAAGGACCAATTTGAGCTCCTTTTGAACCGAACAACGGGACCCCTGAAAGGACAAGACCTATATCTGTTGTTGTTCCACCAATATCCACGATGATCGAAGAGTCAGTAGGTTCATTTTGAGTTAAAGCGGCCAGGACACTGGCAGCAGGTCCAGAATAAATCGAATCAATCGGGCGAATCTTGGCCAGAGGTAAAATCCCCCCATCCGCCTTTAAAATAAAAATAGGGGCTTTAATATTTCGAGCTGCCACGGCAGTTTGTAATTGCCGGGCAAATTGTTGATATAAGTCAGAAACACCTAAATTAAGATAGGTGGTCAGGCTGCGTCGATAAAAATTAGCTTGTCCCCACTCATGTCCTAAAGCGATGCGCCAGGTAGGATTAAGTTTTTTTAAGTAGGCAGCTAGTTGTTGCTCATGAAGACAGTTGCGATGAGAAAACTTGCCGACAATAGCAACATGGATAGGATTCTCACCCTGCTCAGATAGTTGAAGTTCCTGCCATTCTCTCTGGTCTGGGGGCTCAATTTCTCTACCCCGGAAATCCATTTCCCCGGAGAGCTCAAGGTAGTGAACCGGCCAGGGAAGCGCATCAACGCTCATCCCCTTTCCAGAAAACAAAAGTAATTTAACAGGGGGTATTCGTTCCTGAAGAATTGCATTGGTCACAAGTGTTGTACTTACATTGATCTGATCAATTGAATTTTCATCGATAATCTTCAACTTTTCAAAGGCTTCCAGCACAGTTTCGACAATATTTTCAGAATGGGTAGGCACTTTTGCAGTATGTTGAATATAGCCATCCTGGATATATACAGCATCAGTATAAGTCCCCCCAACATCAATACCAACTTGATTAGACATCTTAACCCCCCCTTTATCGAGGTTCGATGTTCGTAGTGCGTCGTTCGATCTTTAAACCTAAATTCTTGACTACGAACTGCGAAGTTACTTGAACCTGGACTCTGACGACTAAAGTTGAATCATCTAATTCATAATTCATGTTAAATACCTCTAACATCTAACTTCTAACTTCGGACTTCCGGCCTCTGACCTCTGACTTCTGTTACATAGTTTCTGTTGATTGAATGCGCTCACGTAAGTCAAAGAGATATTGCAGGGCTTGACGCGCAGTCATGTCTTCCAGAGGCAGTTGGTTAATTTCTTGCAGCAGTGGATGGGTTTGGGGAACATCGAAGAGCGAAAATTGAGTAACCACTGTGGATGGGTCAGCCACAGCATGGACTGGCTCAGAAGATTCTAATTCTATTAGCAGCGTTTTCGCACGTTGCAGTAATTCTGGAGGAAGGCCAGCAAGACGTGCGACTTGAATGCCATAACTGCGGTCTGCTTTACCCGGCAATATTTTGTGCAAAAAGACAATGTCTTCTCCCCGTTCCTTGACACCCACATGAAGGTTAAATAACCTGGGAAATTCGTCTTGAAGTTGGGTCAGCTCATGATAATGTGTGGCAAAAAGGGTTTTAGGATTGAATCCCTGAGATTGAATAAGATGCTCCGCAACAGCCCAAGCGATACTAAGTCCGTCAAACGTCGCAGTGCCCCGCCCTATTTCATCTAAAATGATCAAACTTTTACTTGTCGCATACCTTAAAATGTGAGCGACTTCTTGCATTTCCACCATAAAGGTACTTTGTCCGGCCGCTAAATCATCCGATGCACCGACTCGTGTAAAGATACGATCAACTTGAGCGATGCTGGCCTTCTTAGCTGGTACAAATGATCCGATATGGGCCATGAGGACGATTAAGGCCACTTGCCGCATATAGGTGGATTTACCTGCCATATTAGGACCTGTTATGAGAGCTAGATGGTGGCTCTCGGACATCTGAGTATCATTAGGAACAAAGACACCAGGCTCAAGCATTTGTTCAACAACTGGGTGACGACCTTCTATAATAACAATTTCACCATTATGTTTAATCTGAGGACGTACATAGTGATTGCGAACAGCTACTTCTGCCAAGCTGACAAAAACATCGACTTCCGCTAATACTTGTGCTACTTGCAAAATCGCTTTGGTATGAGTGCGAACGTCTTCGCGTAGGGCTAAGAGAAGTTCGTATTCTAAATCTTTAAGTTTCTCCTCAGCGCCAATTATCTTTTGTTCATACTCTTTCAGTTCGGGCGTAATAAAACGTTCGGCATTAGACAGGGTCTGTTTGCGTTGATAGTCAGTTGGAATAAGGTGAGCATTTGCATGGGTGATTTCAATGAAATAACCAAAAACTTTGTTATATCCTATCTTCAAGGAACGAATCCCCGTTCGTTCACGCTCGGCATTTTCCAGTTGAGCAACCCATTCCTTGCCGCCTGAGGCAATATAGCGCAATTCATCGACTTCTTGAGAATAACCAGTTTTGATGATATTGCCATCTCTCAAAGATAGCGGTGGAGTAGGATTAAGCGCACTTTGTAGTTTAGAGACAAATGAGTCCAGGCCCTCAAGATGGGGGGCGTGTATTTTTAGGGTTTCGGCAGAACTCGCCGTGATAAGGGTCCGAATTTCAGGGAGCAGAGCTAAGGTTTGCGCCAACGATAATAAATCTTTGGCGTTGGCGGTCCCATAAGAAACCTTCCCCATCAGACGTTCCAGGTCATATACCTCGGAAAGAAGCTTAAACAAGTCTTTGCGCAGAAATGAGTCAGAGGTCAGTTCTTCAATAGCATTAAGGCGCCGTTCTATTTCATCTTGCGACAGCAAGGGTTTATCAATCCAATGCTTTAAAAGCCTTCCTCCAAATGCTGTTTGGGTTAAGTCGAGAACAGATAATAGCGTTCCTCTCTTCCCAACGCTTCGAAGGGATTCTGTGAGTTCCAAGTTGTGACGCGTCCACTGATCGAGAAACATCCACTGCTCAGAACGGAATGTCTTTATTTCGATAATATGGGTTGGATCAACGCCTGGCATCGTTTCCAACAGATATGTCCACAATGCGGTGGCAGCTTGGGTTGCCACTGGAAATTCAAGAAACAAATCCTGCTGTCCAGAAAATCTATTCTGCAACTCTTGACCACCAAACGTTTTACGTTCTCGCACACTACAGTAATAACCTACCCAGGGTTTAGGTCTTTTCATAAGTTCAGGAGGCAGTAGGAGCTCAGCTGGATTAATCCGGGACAATTCAGCAAGGAGAACCTCAAAGTCTGAAGTTTGGAAAATCGAAAATTCACCCGTGGATAAATCAAGAAAAGCAAGGCCCCAGTGTTCATCATGATACACACTTGCTAAATAGTGATTGCTACGTTCAGAGACTGATTCCGTCAAGGTACCAGGTGAAACAATCCGGATAATCCCACGCTTGACAATCCCTTTAGCATTTTTAGCATCTTCTACTTGTTCACAAATGGCAACTTTATGACCAGCCTTAACAAGCTTTGCTAAGTAATTATCTAAAGCATGATAAGGGACGCCACACATGGCAATCTTCTTTCCTTCCCCTGCATCTCGTCCCGTTAAAGCTATTTGTAAAATAGGCGCTGCTAATTCGGCATCTTCTCCAAACATTTCATAAAAATCACCTAACCGATAAAAAAGAATAGCGTCGGGTGCTTTTGCTTTAATTCCTTGATATTGTCGCATCATCGGGGTGGTCATACCTTAATTCTCCCCTTCAAGAATTCGTTCTACGCGGTTTTCTATATACCAAGTCGGAAAGTATAAATTTCAGGTGGGTCCCTTCTCGCCATCCTGCAAGAAGGTTAATACGTGCGAAGACAGTGTCTTCGGGCGGCGCTCTAACCTCGAACGTCCTGTTCGAGTCATGGTCAGCGCAAAGTGCAACCAAAGACTTCCGCCAGCGCCTGTGGCTAACGAGAAGGCTAATACGTGCGAAGACAGTGTCTTCGTGTGGGCGCAAGCCAGGTTTTCTATAAATCCTAAAAGGGAAGAGCTAGAGATTTAGCCCTTCCCTTTTTTAACTTTTTCTTGAGCTTCGCCTGTTGTTAGCGACCTCCGCAACCACAGCCGCCGCTGCCGCACCCACTAACGTCACATCCGCCGCTTTCACAGCCATCGTCTCCGCAAGAACAACCCTCTGAGCCAGCAATCGCTCCGGCTAGAATAGAATTAACCGTATCCAACATTTCTGTGAATTTGTCTTGCGCTTTCATATAAGCGGCAATGGCAGCATTTGCCTCAACTTTGGTTTCGATCTCGTCAACCAGTTTTCTATCGGCTTCAGAAGGCTCACTATTTTCTTGTTGACTCTTCATAAACCTCTCTTGAGCTTTCTGTAATTCTGCAATCAATTGTTGGGCTGTCAGGTCAGCAGCCATTGCATCTTCTGTGCTGCGTAGTTCAGCAAGCTCTGTGCTTCGGGCAATGGCATCAGCTAAGAGCCCGGCTTTTTCTGTAATTTCATTCGTCATTATCGACACCTCCGGTTATTACATTCTACATAGAACTCTTTAATTCCTGCTTAAATTCAAAGGAAACGGATTCTTTTAAGGTCTTTCGATATCTCCAACTAGGGTCCATGATCCTGCTTCAACAATCCGTACGTTAACCAAAGACCCAATAATTTCTGGATTACCACTAAAGACGACAAGTTCGTTGCCACGGGTTCGTCCAGTTAAACGCTGGGGATTCGTTTTACTGGGGCCTTCAACAAGAACCTCATATGTTTTTCCGATCATCTGCTGCCGCCACTCCAGGCTTTTCTGGTTTTGCTCACTCATCAACCTCTGCAAACGTCGTTTTTTGACGTCGAGCGGAATCTGATCTTCCATATTGGCGGCAAGCGTTCCTGAGCGTTTAGAATACATAAAGGTGAAGGCTTGACTATAGTGGACCGAGTCCATCATAGCTAAAGTTTGTTCAAAATCTTCTTCCGACTCTCCCGGAAATCCAACAATAATGTCCGTGGTTAAACTTGCCTGGGGAAGAAGCCTGCGAATTCTTTCTACGCGACTTAAATAGTATTCCCTCGTATATTTCCGATTCATGCGTTCTAAAATAAAATTACTGCCCGATTGAATAGGGAGATGAAAGTGCTCGCAAAGTTTCTCTCCCTGAGCGACCGTTTCTATTAACTTGTCAGATAAGTCTTTGGGATGAGAAGTGATATAGCGTATTCGTAAGAGATGCGGGATTTGATCCACATCTCGGAGTAGATCCGCAAAGTCATAGGCTGGAGAAAACTCCTTACCATAGGAGTTCACATTTTGTCCTAATAATGTGACTTCGCGGCAACCATTAGCGACGAGATAGTTTATCTCTTGGATAATTTCCTCAGGATGGCGACTCCTTTCCCTACCTCGTACGTGGGGGACAATGCAATATGAACAGAAATTATCACACCCGTACATGATATTAACATTCGCTTGCAGCTTACCTTTCTCGGCGAGCGGGGTAGATTCTATAGCTTTTTTCGGTTCTTGCCATACTTCTGCCACTTTTCCTCCCTGTTCTGCTCGCTCCAACAGAACCGAGAAATCGTGCAGATTATGGGTCCCTGCCCAGATGTCCACATGGGGTGCTCGTTTCTGCAACCGTTCTAAAGCGCCCGGTTGTTGAACCATACATCCACTGATGGCAATCTTCAAGTTAGGGTTTTTTTCTTTAAGCTTCTTCAGCTCACCGATTTTCCCCAGTATTTTATTTTCTGCACTTTCTCTTACGCAACAAGTATTAACAATCACCAGGTCTGCTGTTTGAAGTTCATCTGAACTTGTATAGCCAAGTTGTCTTGTGATCTCTGTCAATGTTCCGGCATCACGTTCAGACATCTGACAACCGTAGGCTAAGGTTACAACCTTTTTACCCATTTCCAAGAAAAGTCAACTCCTAAATTGTCTCCTTAATCCTTATGAATCTCATTATAAGATAAACCACACTGAAAAGCCAAACGTACGCCTGGCTAAGTCTCAACTTCTGATTGGCTTTAGTTTAGAAATCTAAACTTAGCTATTTAGATTTAAAGATTTCGGAATACTCCGGCCTTTCGTAAAGCTTGGTAAGCGATAAGAATAAAAGGACCTAAGACCAACCCGATTATACCCGTAGATTCTAAACCAATGTACATGCTCATCAGAACGAAGAGCGGATCAAGTCCGACATTGTCACCCAGAATCTTAGGTTCAATAATGTGTCTCAGAATCGTAATCAGAGTTGTCAGGAGCAAGAGCTCGATAGCCAATAGACTATGTCCACCTATGAAAGCTAATATTGACCAAGGCACAAGAATAATACCCACGCCTAAGACAGGGAGTATGCCGAAGATTCCTGTGATAGTTCCTAAAACAATCGCATATCTGGCGTGAATAATCATTAATCCAGCGATGGAAAGAAACATTGTAATCAGAAACACAATAAATTCAGCTCGGATAAAACCTGCAAAAGCGCGGGAAAAATCCCGGCCTAATTCACTAAGGTGTTCCCGCCATTCTAGTGGAAAGATCAGCGAAAATTCGCTGAGATAGCGCTTCGAGCCGCTGGACATAAAAAACGTAGCAACGACAGCAATAACAATAACAATAACCATTTCTGGAATTTTGGCTGCAAACGATAATATGTAGGCTAAGAGAGAGGGAATCGTATTAACAAATTCTTTCACAGTATTGTTGATAGTTTCAATATTATTTCCGGGTAATTTCAAGTAATAAATTTCCACTTTGGCCAGCCAATGAGCAATTAAGTGTTGTAACCATTCATTGTAATTGGGCCAATGAATGTAAATATCCTGAATTTCTCGAATGAGTCGAATAAACAGGAGAACAATAATGACACCTATTCCACCAATTTCGACAATCATGGAAGTAATAACAGCGACTCCCTGGGGCAGGTTAACCTTTCGGACAAGAAAATTTCTGAGGGGATTGATTGTTGCTGTCATGATAAACGCCAGGATAAAGGGCAAGAACAAATTGATAAAATGCCCGACAAGGAAGATGAGCCCACCTACCACAACCCAGAAAGAAATGAACTTTAAACTGCGACTTAGGAATGTTCTAGTTACGTGATTCACTAATTGGACTCCCTTCTTCTAGCAAGCCGTTCATGTCTTCGGCGAAGTCGATCTACGTGTAATTTAAAGGCCAGGGCGAAGGACAAAGCGACTCCTATGAGCATTAGTCCTGCAATCCGAAGTAAATAATATGAAATTCCTTTATTATGTGTTAGGGGTAGAATCGTCAGTGAAGATTTTAACGGCAGCGTATCTAAAAGTGCGTTCCCATCCCAAACCTCGACATGAGCTAAAACTTGGCCCTCTTCCACTGAAACAAGTGGACTTGTATAACTTGGGATGACATGCAAACTTAAGCTTGAATTCTGCTGGTCAAGTTTTTGGATAGTATAAATCGGGCGATCAAGAATCAAATCAACTGGTTCATTATTCACCGTAATCGTTGAGAGCACTGCACCAGAAGGCTTGTACACAGTTTCTTCAAATTGAGTAAAGCCATATTCAAACATATCCTCCATATCTGTGTAAATTTCACGGCCTGGAGATTTTAGGATAACGCCTATGAATTGGCGTCCATCCTTCGTCACTGACGCAACAAGACAGTTCTGGGCTGCAGCCGTATAGCCTGTTTTAATGCCATCAACATCAGAGTCACTCCAGAGCAACTTGTTTTCATTAACCATCAGCGTTGGAAGATCAGCTTTTGGTCTAGGAATAACCTTTGTTTTAGTACGGACATACTGGGCAAATAAGGGATTTTGATACGCAACACGGGCGATAAGAGCCAGATCATGAGCTGTCGTAACGTGCCCTTTCTCCGTTAGACCACTCGGATTAATAAAATGAGTTTGCGTAGCCCCTATTTCAAGGGCCCGTTGGTTCATCATATCGACAAAATGCGATAAGTCGCCGCCGATATGCTCAGCAATAGCAACTGCGGCATCGTTCGCAGAGTTTAAAAACATAGCATAAAGCATGTCTTTCAACAACATCTGCTCTCCCGGCACAAGGTAAATTTGGGTACCATAAACAATCTTGTTATTCAGCATTGTAGAACTTACTGTGACAATGTCATTCAAGTCCCCATGTTCAATCGCTAAAAGTCCTGTCATAATTTTCGTGGTACTTGCAGGAGCCAGTGGCTCGTCTGGATTTTTCGTAAAGATGGTTTGCCCGGACTTTACATCTATTAAATAGGCAGCCTCACCACGTACTTGAGGCTTTGAGCCAGTTGGAGCAGCAGATGTTGTGGGGGTCATACTAAATAATAAAGAAATTACGAGGAAAAAGGCAGTTATGAATTTCAAAAAAGTACAACCTCCTAGTTCAATAGTGCATCTCTTGTCCAAGACCTGAGCATCATTATAACAAGCCCCATGGAAAATTCCAAGTAATCGACCCTGCGGATTCGACAAAAGCTTTGCAGGATGAAAAAACCTATAGCTTAAATAATATTCGGGAAAAACTTAAATTATCCTGCAAAATGAATTCCAAAAAAATAAATGCCTATCGATTTTCGATAGGCATTTCGATATTTATAAATCCTAAACCTGGAAACTGATTCTAGGCAACGATAGTTCATTAAAATGCTAGTTTCTGGACGATTGCATGTTTCCCAAGAGCTGTGGCAGCCATCAGTGTTGAAAGTTCCTGCTTCATTACGAGCCGGTAATTAACTTCCTCACCTTCGATCCACGTTACTAGAAACATAAAATCCCTTCTCTCTTTTGTATTATGTATACATAATACCATGAGGCTTGCTGTAATGCAATAGATATATCGAAATATATATGTTGCCATAAATATTTCGTAGGAACAAGAGTTAGTCTAGGTTTGTTTTTTAAGGATTGGTTCTAAACGTGGCCAGATCGCATACTTCCGAACATCCGCAGGACGACCCTCTTTGTTTATAAACACATGAACTGTCTTACCTTCCGCCAGTAGGATTTCTTCATGATAAACGCGGTAAGAAAACTTTGCTGCTCGCGAAGAAATCTGATCCATTTCAGTAATAACAACCAGCTCATCATCATACCTAGCAGGTTTACGGTAACGGCAACTGGCCTCGATGACAGCCAAACCTAAACCTTGTTCCTCAAATTGCGTATAAGGGAGGTTCAATTCCCGAAAAAGTTCTGATCTTCCAACCTCAAACCAAACAAGATAATTGGCATGATAAACAATTCCCATTTGATCCGTTTCAGAATAACGAACACGGAGACTTGTTTTTGAAGACAATACCATAACGCTCCCACCTTCAGATTTCAGATTTTACTTTTTAGGAACTTCCAGAAAGTATGGAACGAAACGTTACACTTTCTGATTGGAATAAAGAAAAGCGCCACCGGCGCTTTCTTTTAACGTAGATAGTTTAGAGGATTCGTCGTATCACCATTGAGAATTATTTCGAAATGTAGATGAGGGCCTGTTGCATTCCCGGTTGAACCAACCAATCCTATGGTCTGTCCTTTGCTCACATGTTGGCCAACAGAAACCAAAAGTCGTGAGGAATGCCCATAACGTGTCATCACTCCGTTTCCATGGTCAATGAGGATCATGTTACCGTATCCTCCACTCCATCCTGCTGCGACGATCGTTCCCGATGCAGCTGCGGAATAGGGTTCACCTGTATCACCGCTGATATCTAGGCCAGTATGGAAGCCGCCTCCCCTTGATCCGTAATAAGAACTAATCGACCCACTCAAAGGCCAAGAAATTCCAGAGATACTCCCAGATCCTCTGGATGTCTTGTAGGCCACTGTAACTGGAGAGCGACTGGGACCTTTAGCAACGACTTGTGAAACAGGTTGCTTAGTCACTTTCTCGTCGATAACTTCCTTGGTTATGTACTCCCCATTTTTTTGAACATAGCTGTAAGTGACAAGTTTTGATCCATCACTACCTTTTTCTTTAACCTCTGTTTCTCCACTATTAAGGCTTGTATCCGTCTTCGTAATTACATCAAATGCCACAATTTCTGTACTGGATAAGATCCCTTTGCTCAGAACAGTCAGGTAAGGACTAGAAGAAACGAGCTTAATCTTCTGCCCTGGCTGAATCACACTATCTTCTGTCATTCCTGGGTTACCGTCTAAGACTTCTTTTGTTTTCATATCGTTTTTGCGAGCAATCAGCCACCAAGAGTCATTCTCCTGAGCTGTGTACTCCGTTGTCGTTATTTTTCCATCTTTTAACTCTTTTAAAACTTGATCAGGTAATTTAACCTGATCAGGCTGAGCTTCAATGGGTTTCGTCGCAATCGATTCGCTAAACTCAACTGATGTCACTTGGTTGTTGTCACTTGGCTTGGTATAAAATTCCTGATATGTTTTAAGGAGTTTGGTTATATCCTCTTGGTTTGGTAAGATAGCTATTTGTGTTCCTGCAATTTCCAAAGCATACCCGTCAACATAAGATGTTAGCTTTTTTTGAAGTTTATTTTCAGTTGACATTTCACCTAAAAGGGCTGACTTATTGACACGAGCTGTTTTATACTCAATTTGATCGTGGGTTTTAACCTCCTTACCTATCGCCTGTCCACGTTCTGTCAGAATATCGTCAACCAGATGTTGACCTGTCTCTACACTTTCAACTAAACCAACTGTCTGACCATTAAGGACAAGATAGGCAGCAGAAGCTGTACCACTTAGATATACGGTTGAACCGCCGATGACCAAAATAAAGGTTATCGTGCCAACGATAACTTTAGGAGATTTCCAAGATATATGAAACTTTGCGCTCCCTGGTTTCAGGTCCATAAGGAACGCTTTGGTGCGAATGTTTAAATCTGTTAAAAATCCTCTAATTAAGGTATATAACTTTCTTAGATTATAGTTTTTCATCCTAACCCCCATTCGTCTGTTAGACGTTTTTAGGTATATTATAGCATTGATTCATCTGTATAGGGACAAATCTGTCATTTTTTTTACTAATATGCTATAATTAGTGGCAAAAAAATACAACCAGTAAAATCTGTAGACAGGTTGGATGAAAGGATGATCGTGTCTTGAGCACTTCACCCATTAATGTAATTGTCGCGCGTATTAACGAGCTATCGAAGAAACAAAAGTCTATTGGCTTAGAAGAATGGGAGCGTGATGAACAAGAGGCATTGCGCCAAGAGTATTTGTCTTTTATTCGTGGACAAGTCATAGATACCTTGAGTAGCGTTCAAATTACAGAGGACCCTCCGGTACAATAAATTGTTGGTATAGGCTACCCCTTATTATTTTTTGTGTGATTTCAGAAGGCTGTCAAGCCAATGGCTTGATGCAGGCGTTGCCGGACCGTGCCCAGGTAAAATCCAGCGAAGGGGACGCTCAAGCACTTTTTGAGCAGATTTCTTCAATTCATTGCCATCCCAGGTAAAATAACTTGGAGCCAAGCGAATCTCTCCGCCCTGAAAGAGATCGCCCACAATCGCGATACCATTACGGTACAATGAAATATGGCCTGGAGTATGACCGGGCGTGTGGATGATTTCCCAATCTTCAAAGAATTCTCCACCAGCCAAGGGACGCAGCTCCGTTGGGGAAATCAGCTTTCCGTAAACTGGTCGAATGGCCCATGGCAACCAACGTTTGATACCGGAACGGCTTTTTTGACCGAGGATATAAGGAATTTCGAGAAGATGAGAATAGACGGGACATTTTGCAAGCTTTTGCATTGCCATAACGCTGCCAACATGATCGACATCATAGTGCGTAAGCACAATGCTTTCGAGAGCAGAGGGCTCAATTCCGATAGCGTTTAGATAGTTACATATCCGATGTTCTTGACCAGGCAATCCGGTATCGACCAAGAATATGTGAGCACCAGTGACAAGGTAAATATTGGCTCCCTTTACCCCTTCGATCATATGTATGCCGTCAGTAACTAACACTAGGATTTTCCTCCATCCCATTGCAAAGTGCTGTCTGTTCTTTCCATTATGGTTAGAACAGACAGCACTTTTACTGTCTTTCTCTTAATTTATTTTGTTCGACAATAAAACAGAAATACCTGTATTTGTTTTGACCAATAGGCAAATAATATTAGAAGAAATTCATATCATTATTTAGTTTAAGGAGGAGGATATTTTTGCCGGAACGCATTATGAAATACGGAGGAGTTAAATTTCGAAATCTTGTACCCCCTGTAAAAATAAATCGCTTTGTCAACCGTTTGCCTCGTAGTAAACGAGAATCTCTCTTCGAAATTGCGAGTGAACTTCAAAAAGCGGGATTAGTCGATGTCTTAAATGGTCGTGCCCATAGTACCCTTGACAAGGATACTATAGATGATCAAATGACTAATACAGGAAGTTTTAATCACGACCTTGAAGGGGTAAAAAGGAACACTCAAGACAGCTTAACACTTCCTAAATAAAGAGTATATTTAGGAACATTAAGAGGCTGTTGCAAAATGAGTTTGCAACAGCCCCTTTTATTTGTCCGCTTTAAGAGGTTTGTCAGTTACGCAAGTAAAACTTCGACACCCTTCAGCTCAAGTTCTTCCTTAATGGATGCCGAGAGTCCAGAGTCAGTCACAAGTATGTGGACACTATCCCAAAGGGCAAAGGTATGAAAGCTAACG
>NZ_AGAF01000084.1 GCF_000224515.1 Desulfosporosinus sp. OT
AAGATAACTACTGTTGATCGATATTCACTTTCCTAATCAAGAGTGTGGATCTAGGCGAAATAAGCTTCAACTCACCAACGGTTACCCGTTAATATAACGGTTAATATAAATCTCATTTTTTCTTATTCATTATCCTCCTTCACTCCCCCTCCTTGTGAGGGGATTTCTTTTACAAATAAATAAAGCCTCAGCATTGCTGAGGGCATTAGATACCTAACTGATTTGTTATGTATCGCTCTTACCGGAAGGTGGGGGCTTTTTGTTATTGGGACTCCATTTACCAAATTTTGTACAAGCGCTATGCCATAATGAGAGGGTATACAGTAGGGTGGTTTTGGAGGCTAAAATTCTTCATAGGTAAGTTGTTTGATGTCCATACGATAACCCTCTTATAACTCTTTTCATTAACTTAGAGATGTTATTTGGTAAAAGGTTACGCCAAAGTGGATAAAAATTTGTCAATTATCAAACAAATTTACCAGCTGTCCTTGAATCTTCGAGATCAGAGCAGGAGTAGCTGATGTGTTCTTGAAAGGATAATGCATATCGGGGATTTGGTAGCCTAATGTCTGCAGGTGGCGTATAGCCATTTCCTCAGTGATCTGAGATACATAGGTATGTTTTGGTTTGGGGGCTATTTTGTATAAGTCATAATTAAACGTCTCGCGCTTATCCAGCATGTGGTAAATGCAATTTAGTAGTGTATGTGCAATAGCAATAATAGCCTTTTTGTGACCTCGGCGTTTCTTAATTTGGTCATAGCAGATTTTAAAATATGTACACTTTTTACTTTTAATTGCAGCATTTGCACACTGAACTAGTAGTGACGGGAATTGTTTATACAAGGATTAGTTTACGTGCTCTATGGACACTTATTTGTTTTTGAAAATAGCAAACGGCACATCTTATAATGCGGGCAGGGTGCTAAACCCTACACCACTTACCTCCCCGTGCTCTGTAGTGTATCTGCTTATCCAATTGGATTATAACCACCAGGGGACACCTTCATAAATTTTTGTGCCTTGAGCACAGCGAAAGGAATGGATCTTATAATGATTGTTAGGACTTGGCATGGAATAGTTCCGCTTGAAAAAGCAGAAGGTTTTAGAATTTATTTACAAAATACAGGTATTGCAGAAGTAAAAGCATTATCTGGAAATAAGGGAGCTTATATTTATAGCCAATCACAAGGTGAATTTGAACATTTTTATATGGTATCCTATTGGGAAAGTATTAGGTCAATCCATAGCTTTACAGGTTCAAACCCCCATATAGCTGTTACTTACCCAGAAGATAATAAATATTGCTTGATTTCAGATCCGATTGTACTCCATCATGAAGTTCAAAAAGTACCATCAGAATTTCCTCTTTATTTGTAGGCAGGTAATAATTCATGTTGGTCAAAATTAAAATGTAAGTTCGCATTGGTACTATAAAAGCACAGGTAAACAATCCGATGACCGGGTTGGATGCTTGTGCTTATTTACTAAACGTGGCTCGGCCTCCTTACGTAAAACAGGGTATGAAATCATGAGATTTATAAAGATTCATAAACCGTCAAAAGACGATGCTGTTTACCAGTATATGCTCAAGAAAGAAACTGAAGGGAAGCCTAAAAAGGTTGCTAAAATCGCTGCGTTAAACAAGTTCTTGCGCATTTATTACGCCAGAGTGAAAGAGGCATACGTGGTGGCGTAATGATTCAAATAAGTTTGGCAGTAGTCCAACTGGCCAGTTGCTGCATTTTGTTCGGGTCTATTTTGTTATACCCATAATACGATGTGTCAGGGTTACCTGATCCGACCCCAAAGAAAGACTTGACATGGGGGCGGTGGATGCTACCCTAAATCAAAGGGATGGGGCTTACCCATGAGGAATGCATCCTATTAGCCACACACCTCGACCCATTGAAGCATCCACCGTGGGGTCCCATGTCAAGTCTTACCCCAGAGTTCTAATAAATGAAGCGAGATTAAATAAGCCTTTGACAATATTTTTTTGATATTTTCCTAAATTAATGCTTGATTTTTATTAGCAGGATTCTTCTTATTAAGCTCGGATATCGTGTATAAATGCCAGCTTGCCATTATCCATAATGCTGTGACGCATTCGTAAGAAAATGCGTAGCAAAGGTTATTTGTATAATTAGAGACAATGAGCTTATTTACGCTTATTCCTAGTGATGAAAAGTTAAATGATGTGGACAGAAAGGGAATTTTATTAATATGGATGTAGATAAAAATGAATTTGATTCAGAATTTTGTAATGTGAAATATATGTCAGAAGACAATATAGTATTTCTTACATGGAAAAGATTCTGTTGCTATGATGACTATAGAAATCCAACAACATTTGCTTTGGAATTGCTTAAGAAATATCCTAATAGTAATTTTGTTGTAGATGCAAGAAACGGATTTGAAGATGAAAAAGGAGATGCAGAATGGGGATTTTCTGTATTGCTTCCAGCTATGTCAAATACAGATTGCAAGAATGTTGTGTTCATCATGAATGAAATAAATGAAATAGAAGAAGAGATAAACATGTGGATGAAAGAATTCATGAAGTATTTTAAGGTGAAGAAAGTTAAATGTTACGAAGATGCAGTCAAGTTCATAGTGGGATAATGAACATCATTAGAAGATAAATTACTTCGCTATCTTCAGATATTGTGACGTATTCGTGACACGAAGTAAAGATTATTATATTTGTTGAAAGAGGAAACAATAATGTTAAAAATTGATTTGAAGATTGAAGGTATTCCAGCAATTTTGTGGGGAGAGCCATCTGATAAAATATTTATTGCTGTTCACGGAAACATGTCCAGCAAGGATGATGATTCAATTGAGATTTTTGCTGAAGAAGCAATTGACAAAGGGTATCAGGTACTCAGTTTTGATTTACCTGAACATGGTGACCGTAAAGGTGAAGGCTATGTTTGCAAGGTTCAAAACTGTGTTAGTGACCTTACAGCCATTGTGGAGTATGTCAAAACTATTTCAAGTAATATAAGCGTATTTGCTTGCAGTATGGGTTCATATTTCTGCTTACTTGCATACAGAGATTTGCCACTTAAACAATGTCTGTTTCTTTCTCCTGTGTTAAACATGGAGCGAATCATAAACAATATGATGACATGGTTCAACGTAAGCGAGGATAGATTAGAAGCCGATAAAGAAATTGAAACACCAATCGGACAGACACTTTATTGGGATTATTACTGCTATGTTAAATCCCATCCGATTGACACTTGGAACAAACCTACTGCGATTCTCTATGGTTCAAATGACAATCTTTCTGAGTTTGATGTGGTTTCCCGATTTGTAAAACGTTACCATTGCAAGTTACATGTACTGGAAGATGGGGAGCACTATTTCCATACTGACGAACAACTGTACTATTTTAGGCAGTGGTTGAGAGATAATATTTTCGCATTTTGAGCATAACGGGCAATTAATAGTTAAGACGTAACATTCCTATAAAACGCAGCATATCCAGTAAAATACAAACCTTCCATTGCCTACTCTACTTCACGTGGCTACTCACTTTAAAAGTCGGCGGAGAAATCCGCCTCCTACTAGAAAGTATATACTTTTTCAGTAAACATTCAGTTAATCCTCAGTCCAGTTTCAGGCTTTTATTGCATAATAACATTATCTTCAGATAAAGCTTTCCACGATAACTACTCGCTAATTAGCGGTTAACATAAGCCTACTTTTTCTCATTCCTTCTAAATCCTTCAGCTTCCCCTCCTAGAGGGGGATTTTTTTGTCGCTTCAACTTGAAGACGGGAATTTCTATATTGCAGTTTCGTTATGAAGCGGAAGGACGAAAATCTGATCCTATGATATGTCAGAGCGAGATCAAGGGAGAGGTGCGGTGGCTTAAGTCGAAGTATGAAATTAACACCTGTGAGTTGACATTCCATACGCATTTGATCATTAAACTTAACACTGAATAAGCGTCATTTTATCAGGTTGGTGATTTGTGGGAATTTTGCAGAATAATCCTCAGTCAACATTCAGCTGTTATTCAGCAGGAATTCATCTTAAAGAAGTATTCTATAGTTGTGGAGGTAGCAAACTTCGAAGCCAGCTTTTGTGTTTGAAATTTCAGGAGCATTAATAGAAAGTCTTATATAAGAAAAACATTACATAGATCGCTATTAATGAACTAATGGAGAAAAAAGGGGAGAGAACATGAACAAAAAATGGGCAATTATAGGAGTAATGGGGATTCTTGCTTTGGGGGGTGTCTATTGGGGTTATAAACATTTTACTACGAAACCTGTCTCGGCTTCTTTTAGCACAGCCAAAACAAAATTGGGAGATGTTAAAAAGGTAATCACCGCTACTGGAACAGTCAATTACCCCCACGCGATTACCTTGACGTTTCCAACAAGTGGAAATTCCTCATCAGCTGGAAAGATCGTTGAACTCAATGTCAAGGAGGGTGATACTATTAAAGCCGGCGAAATTCTTGCCAAGATTGATGAAACGAAGCTAAAAACGGCCGTCTTGGAAGCACAGGCTAATGTAACTACCGCCGAGTCGCAACTGCAAAACTTGAAAGACTCATTTAATGAGAAAACCCGTGCTGAAGCTCAGGCAACACTAGCTGAAGCACAGCAGAGTTTAACGTCTGCCAAGCAAAATGCAGAAACCAGCTATTTAGCTAATCAAGTCACATTGGCTGAACAGAAAGTCAAACTAGCTAGTAATAATTTGGCCAAAGCACAGCAGGGCAGTGATACATCCTCTATCCAATCGGCCCAAACTGATTTGAATGAGGCGATGGAGTCATTAACATCTGCTAAAAATCTCCAAAATGGAGGAGCGGATAAAGCTTTGGTTGCTGCTCAGGCCAATGTTATATCTGCTCAGTACGAAGTTGATCAACAAAACCAGGGCCCAACTGAAGCAGATACTAAATCTGCGCTAGCAAATATTCAAATAGCGCAGGCTTCATTAGCCAGTGCCAAGGCGGATTTAAATGATGCCGCAATTATTGCACCTGTGGATGCAGTCGTTGTCAGTTGTCCGCTTGAACTAGGTCAAGATTCTGACACTGACTCGATCATTACGATCACACCAGTAGGAGATAAGCTTGAAGTTGATGCCTCAATAGATCAATCGGATATTACCCAGTGCAAAGTGGGTCAGAAAGTGGATATTACCCTTGATGCCTATCCCAATGATAGTATCAGCGGGACAGTGAATTCGGTTGCCTTACAAGGTACAACTAGCTCAAACGTTACGACGTATAATGTCACTGCGACAGTAGATCAAAACAGTGACTTGTTGCGTGCAGGTATGAATGCCAATGTGAATATCATTGTGTCTCAGGTCAATAATGTTTTGACAGTACCTAGCGAAGCGATTAAAACCAGCGGTAATAAAACTGGTGTAACGGTTCCAATGAGTTCCGATGCTAGCACGGGGCAAGCTAATTCTAATAGTCAAACTAGCTCCCAGGCTAATAATGCTGTCTCCAGCGCAAATAGCGGCAAAGAAGGAAATGCCCTGGCGAATGTTCGTTTTATTGAAGTAGAGACTGGTCTGGATGATGGTACGAATGTGGAAATCAAGAGTGGTTTAAAAGAAGGGCAAGAAGTCATCACTGCAACTACCTCAACTACCTCAACTACCAAATCTAGTTCTAGTTCAGGAGGATTAATGGGTGGTCCTAGTGCCGGTGGTCCTCCACCAAATTAAGTTGATAGCTTAAACGAATATTGTTAGGAGGATGCAATTGATAAATCTCAAAGGGATTAAAAAAATATATGCTAATGGTGATATTCAGGTTGCCGCTTTAGCTGGGGTGAATCTTCATGTAGGTGCTAGTGAATTCGTTTCCATAATGGGACCATCCGGTTCTGGTAAATCCTCGATGATGAATATTTTAGGTTGTTTGGATACCCCGACAGAAGGGGAGTACTATCTTGACGGAACCGATGTGGCCCAAACCAGTGGTGATCAGTTATCTGTAATTCGCAATCGTAAGATCGGGTTTATTTTCCAGGGATTTAATCTTCTTCCGCGTACAACGGCAGTAGAAAATGTCGAACTTCCCATGCTCTATGCAGGAGTGGGAAGTAAAGAAAGACGAAGCCGCGCCATTGCTGCCTTAGAGTCTGTTGGCCTTGGTGGCCGGGTTCATCACCGTCCGAAGGAACTTTCAGGTGGACAGCAACAGCGGGTAGCTATCGCTCGGGCACTCGTAACAAACCCTTCGATTATCTTGGCTGATGAGCCTACTGGAAATCTAGATAGTCGTTCTAGTGAAGAGGTTATGGCGATCTTTCAGCGACTGCATGACTCAGGAAATACTATTGTCATCGTAACACACGAACCTGATATTGCGGAGTATACTGAGCGGATCGTGCGTTTTCGGGACGGCACTATTGAAGGGGATGAAAAAGTAACCAATCCACGTAAGGCGCGAGTACAGGTTTCTGAGGAGGGAGTTGCCAAGTGAATTTTTTTGAGAGCATCCGGATATCTCTCCGTGCTTTGCGCGCAAACAAACTGCGCTCGATCTTAACGATGCTGGGGATGATTATTGGGGTAGCGGCAGTGATCGCCATGGTAGGCATCGGAAATGGGGCTACAGCTTCGATCACCTCTCAGATTCAGAGTTTAGGTTCAAACCTGCTTACGATTAGCTCGGGGCAGTCAAACTCTGGAGGCATCAGGGGCGGAGCCGGAAGTTCAAATACCATAACTATGACTGATGTTTCTAAAATTCAAATTGGTACAGCTGTGAAAGCAGTTGCACCGGTATCCAGTTCTACTGGGCAAGTGGTTTTTGGTTCGGGAAATACTTCGACAAGTATTACCGGTACGACCCAGGATTATCAAGTTATTAAAAATGTTACTATGGCAACTGGGCGTTTTATTACGGAAGAGGATGTAAGTAACAGTGCTAGAGTTGCTGTCCTTGGCCCTACAGTGATTACAAACCTTTTTGGTGACGAAAATGCTTCAGTCATCGGAAAAATAATTAAAATCAACAACGTACCCTTTCAAGTCATCGGAGTGACAACGGCCACAGGATCAACAGGTTTTATGAGTAGTGACGATATGATTACCGCTCCGATTTCCACTGTCCAAGCACGTTTAATCGGAAAGAAGACGGTTCGCAATATCCTGGTATCAGCTACTTCGTCTGAACAAATGCAAGCAGCTGAAGATCAGATTACAGCGGCATTACATAAAGCCCATAAAATTGCGGATGGTAAAAGCGATGACTTTACAGTTCAGAACCAGGCAGATATGTTAGAAACTATGCAAAGCGTAACTGAAACTTTGACACTGCTCCTAGGCGGAGTTGCTGGTATTTCCTTGCTGGTCGGAGGAATCGGTATTATGAACATTATGCTTGTTTCAGTTACCGAACGGACGCGGGAGATCGGAATCCGGAAAGCAATCGGGGCCAAAGGTGTTTACATTATGATGCAGTTCCTCATTGAGGCAGTTGTGCTCAGCATCTTAGGGGGAGGAATTGGCGTTGTCCTTGGCTTTGGAGGCTCTACTCTGGCAGGGAAAGCCTTAAAGCTAAGTACCAGTATTTCTCTGCCTTCGGTGTTGATTGCTTTCGGTTTCTCAGCCGCGATCGGAATTATCTTTGGAGTCTTTCCAGCCCGTAAGGCCGCTGCAATGGATCCCATTGATGCCTTAAGATATGAATAAGTTCACATCAGAAAGCAAGATTGAGAGGCGGTTCCTGACTTGTATCCTCTGTCCTTAAGAAACGGAAAACGGTTAAGGACACGGAAGAATAAGGATTACAAAAAGCAGATTTGTGTTTTTTAATACAATAAAGAGGTTAGTGCTTGCGTATTAATTTGGGCGATAGAAATTATTTGCCCCGAGAGGAGAAGTTTAATTTGGTGACCAAGAAAAGGATGCGGACGATTATAAGTATGCTGATGCTGGTTTCTTTATTGATTAGTATGATTCCGGGTTTGGCAGTTGCTTCTACAGATACTAATAGTGATGGTGAAACTTATACTACCTTGAGAGGGCTTACATTTGTGACTGAAGAAGACTCCACGCTGATTGTCGGAGAATCATCTACAATAAATGTAAAATTAACCCAGATTCCGGCGAGTAAAGTTTTTACGGGATCAGTCAATGCGAACATTACAGATCCTGACGGTAAAGTGACTCAGTATTCAGCATCTGGGGGCAGTGGTATTTACAGTATTTCGGACGTCACCCTGTATACACCAGGAGATTACACGCTTAAGATTAGTGCTGTTGATCCGGACAAAGGTTCTGTGACAGCAACACTTACGGCCCTCGATGCAGTTGCCGTGGTAACAGATCCTCTTATTATTAACGCGGAAAACTTGCTAACTGTAAAGCTCACTGATTCCGAGGGAAATCTTTTGAAACAAAGGTTAGTGACGGTTGATGGAACGGAAGTTGATGAAGAGACCCAAAGTTATACGACCTTAAATGACGGGACGTTTATACTGAACATGACTCCGACAAAAGCAGGCAATGTCAATATTCTCTTTGGTGGAAAGATCATTCATACAATATCCGTTGGTTCGGCTTATGTAGCGGACAATCGCATCGGTTCACAAACTACTGATAACGTGTCGCTTTCGGTTGAGGTCGCCAAGCAAGGTTGGCATACCGCGACAAATGTAATTTTGGCACGAGATGATCAATTTTCGGATACCCTCACCGCTGCTCCGCTTTCTAAAATGCTCGAGGCTCCTATTCTTATGACTGATTCTGCGAGCTTGGACAATCGGACTTTAGCAGAAATACGCGAGTTAGGTGCTAGAAATATATACATTGTTGGCGGGAACGTAGCAATTTCTCAAGCCGTCGAGGATAGTTTAAGTAAAGAGTTTGCGGTTACACGTATCGCCGGACAACAAGGATATGATACGGCAGCATTGATCTCTTCTCAAGTAGGGACCGATGCTACCAATACCGTATATATTGCCAATGGGCATGCTATACCAGATGCCATCGCGATTAGTGCTTTTGCTGCGGAAGCAGGCAACTCCATTTTGCTGACAGATAGAGATAAATTGCCAGCTTCTACAATTCAGGCATTGACAAATCTAAACGCGAGAAACGTAATCTTACTTGGAGGGACAGCCGTAATTGGGAATTCAGTGGAAAATGAATTACGGGCGAATTACTCAGTCGTACGCTGGGGCGGGTATGATTGTTATGAAACTCAAAACATTATTTTTCAAAATCTTGTCAACACTGAAACTCCGCAGTCACCACTTTACTTTGCATCAGGACTAGTTCGTCAAGATGATGTAACTTCAGGAAAACCCTATGCAGATGCCTTATTAACAGCAGCTTTAGCTAGTAAAACCGGAGGCTATGTGGCAATGATTCCCGAAAATTCTCTCCCTTCAAGCTTAAATTATTACTTAATGTTCAAAAAGGGTTACATTCAAGAGGGGACAGTTGTAGGTAACAATAGTGCCGTTTCAGTAAATTTGGAGCAGCAGATTCAGGAGATATTAGAACGATAGGAGGGGAGATTGTACAAGAACGTGCCCCAATCCTATCGGGAATATGATCTAACCAATCTATATTTAACGATGTAGGAAATAATCATAGAGAACAGAAAATCCCTGAAGGCCAGTTATATTGATATGCTCCCCTT
>NZ_AGAF01000083.1 GCF_000224515.1 Desulfosporosinus sp. OT
TACTGAGCAGTTAATGATTTCACTTTACTGTCCATACGCACAACTCCTTGATTATAGTTTTTCTAGTACTTGAAAAACTGTTAGAAGTTTTTCAAGTCTTTAGAGATCATATATTCAAGTTATCATGACAAGAACTTTCAAGACAGGTACTCATGATTTACCGTTTACTAAAAAACACGCCTTGCTCCTTCGTAAAATCGGAACAAAGCGTGTTATGGTCTGCCGACAAAATCGTGGTTGACAATTGCCGAATAGTAGTGGTCAATGGTCTAATTGCAAACGATTTTTTGCCGTGTTTAAATGGGTGTTTGTTGGGGTGAAAATTTTGTAACAGTATATTATGTTGAAACGTAATTGTCAAAAACTC
>NZ_AGAF01000082.1 GCF_000224515.1 Desulfosporosinus sp. OT
ATTATGGTGAGAGATATAAAATGGTGAGTGACGACAGTAAATCCGCCAAACCAGCAATTAGCTCATCAATTCACTCACCATTTTATCATTGACGGCCAAGCGAAATAAGGAAGTCCATTAGGTTTTTGTCATCGGACCAATCAGGGAGTTCGCTTGTCGGCAGAATGTCGACATATGCTGCCTCCAGTGCTTTTCTCCGTGTCTCAGTATCCGCCTTGGCGTAGATTTGAGTGGTACGGCAATCGCTATGTCCAAGGAAATCCCTTATGTAGATCAGGTTAACACCAGATTGAAGTAAATGAACACTTTTGCTGTGGCGAAAAACATGCGGTGTGACAGGAAAACGCACGTTGAATCCATCGCACAGGCTAGCCAAACCGACATATTTATCAATGATGTAAGATATACCCCACCGTGTAAGCTGCTGTTTCTTCTGGTTCACAAATACATACCGTTCTCCGCCGCTAACTCCATTGTTGCTCGAACTGCACCGCAAATGTGATTCCAAGAGATTTTTTGTTTTCTCCGTGATTGGAACATGGCGAGTCTTTTGACCTTTACCATGCAAAGTGATCACAGCAAGCTTATCCAAACGTAAATCCTTAACTTTCAAATCTATGATCTCCTGAACTCTTGCAGCGCTGTCGTACAATACGGCCATCAGTACCATATCCCGAAGTCCTTTTTTGGTTGAGGGGACAGGCATCGACAGCAGTATTTTCATTTCTTCACCAGTCAGGAATGGCACAACTGTTTTTGCACACTTTTTATCAGGAATATTCAGTATCCTCTGAAACTCAAACAGGTTCTCAGGAGACTGTTTCTGTACAAACCTGACAAATGAATGGATTGCCACCAACCGTTGATTTCTGGTCGTTACAGTACAGTTCCGCGTAGATTCGATCCAGTTCAGAAAGTCAACAATCGTGTCACGGGTCAAATCCTCCATGGACAGGCGCTCAGGAGTGATCGCTTTGGTCTGTTCGAAGAAGAAAAGCAGCAGTTTAAAAGTCACGGAGTACGACTGGATAGTGTGGTGGCTGACATTCTTCTCGCCGGGCAGATATTTGCCGAGGAACTTCGTGAGGTAATACGGCAAGTCAGCCTTAGTCATAAATGATCCCACCTTCCGGTATAACGTATCCGAACTCTGCTTCAACACGCCGTACAATATCAGGATATAGGTCAGATGTCAGTCGCAGATAGTATTGGGTGGCACGGAAGTCCGAATGCCCCATGTATGCCGACAGGTATGGCAGCATAACAGTCAGTTCGTTCCCGGCCAAAACCCACTTTTTAAGGCATTTGACGGCAAAGCCATGACGAAAGCTGTGAATCCGGGGACCTACGTCCGTGTGGGGAATGTCAGCCATAAGTAAATAATCCCTGAAATGGTTGTAAGCTGTACTCTTGTCCATCTGCCCCATAGTTCCATTATGGCAACCTGGGAAAAGCCACATTCTATCATCGCTGTATCGATGGAATCCCTTCATGAAAGGGATAATACGTTTTGATAGACTATCGGCCATGGGAATCAATCGATCCTTCATGTTTTTTGCAGCACGGATTGTGGCGATTCCAGATTCTATATTTACATCCTTGAGAACGAGATTCAGCGCCTCAGAAATTCTTACGCCTGTGCTATACAAAAATCTAAACATCACTGGATCAACTGCATTCCTGTATGAATTATGTGCATGCGGATAATTGTCTATGGTTGTGAATATTCGGCGAGTTTCGTCATCCGTTAAGATTTTGGGAACAAATTTGCAACGTGGAAGCTTCGTTTTAACTTCCACTATATATGCATGGTATCCTCTGTCAGCCAGATACATCGCGAAGTCCCGCATCAGCACTTCTTTGTTGTAGTGAGTTCCTGGACGTTCATTTGGATCATAGATAAAGTCGTTGACGATTTCTTTTGTAAGGGTGCTTCCTTCAAAGCCGTTGCTATAATAAAATGTATCGAAGTGTCGTAGGTAGCGTTCCTGAGTTTCAAATTTCATTCCAGTCTGCTGTTTGAGTGAAATATAGTTCTGGGCAGCCTCCGCAAATTCGCTTTTCCATTTATATACTGTTTTCACTGACAAACACCTCCTCCGGATCGAGTGCGCATTTGCGCAACCCTTCAATGTCGATCTTAAGGTATATGCTTGTAGTGTTGACAGACTGATGCCCCAGCGCTTCTGATATGATGGGCAGTGGTGATTTGATTTCAAGCATGTTCCCCGCCAATGTACTTCTCAAGGAGTGCATCCCATGCCACTGGCTTCCAGGCATGTTCAGACCCGCTTTCAGAATATATCGATGGAGCTCTTTATTGAAGGAGTTGCGATCACCAAATGCGTTAAAAGGTGCTCTGTGCCTGACAAATAGGCATTCACTGTTTGTGTCGGGTCGACCATTTTGCAGATAGTCGATGATGGCCCAACCGATATCCTTTAACAATGGTAATTCAATCGGTTGACCGGTTTTAGCCATTTTTAGATTTATTGTTTTCCGGTTCCAGTCAATGGACGATTTTTTTAGGCTTCTGATGTCCCCAATCCTGAGCCCCAACCGGATGGCAATCAGAAGTATTGCGTAATCGCGCTTGCCTTTAGGGTCGTCACGATCTATTGCACAGAGCAGCTTTTGTATGTCTGTTTTAGACCAGACATACGGAATCGAAGCATTGCGGGGAGTGCGTACTTTGGGGAGCATGGGTACCAAATCATCTGCGATATATCCTTGTTCATATAGAAACGAGAAGAAATTTCTGAATACATACAGGAAAGTTCCAACATACTTGACTGCTTTGTTTTTTAATGTTTTTAAATAATTCTCGATATGCCTGATGGTAATATCTGATGGCGATGTGACTCCTTGTGTTACCAAAAAATTCATTAAAAGCTGCATTTTTTGGGTATTTGATTCTATTGTTGCTTTGCTGTATCCGCGATAGTTCAACTCTTCGCAGAAGGCTTCATATTCTGACTTGAAACATGCTGGGCAGACAAACGGCGGTTTCGTCCTCCGAACATCAGGGAGAAATTGTCCGTCTTGCAGATAGCGCAGTAATAGCAGTAATGGCCGCATACGGTAAGCAACTCTATTATTTGATATGACACATTCGAAATGCTCAAAACGCTGACCGGTTTTTGCGTATATGTATTCCAGACAGAGGCTTTCATCAATCTCGGTAATACTGTTGTCTGACAAATACTGTTCGAATACATGGTATGCGGTTTCGAAATTCTTGAGACTGCTCGGCGATGTTCCACGCAGTCTCATAGATTCCATGATAGCCAACATGGCACCATGGATGTCTTGGTTTTTCAATATAATCATCCTCCTTAAAACAGCAATAATGCTTGTCTGATAAGGATGATTATACATAAAATGGTGAGTGTTTTGCTCCGATGCCAAACTAAATGCCTGAATCTACAGCATTAAATAAAATTACTCACCATTTTATATCTCTCACCATAATG
>NZ_AGAF01000081.1 GCF_000224515.1 Desulfosporosinus sp. OT
GTTTTGGATTTGATTATCTTTATCAGTCCAGATGGACAGATTATTGATGCCAATGAAGCAGCAGTGAAGCGTTATGGCTATACCCGAGAGGAATTAACGCAGATGTATGTCCACAATTTACGTCTGCCTGAGGATCGATTAACTGTACCAGACTTTCTGCAAAAGGCACAGAAAGGCCTCCAGCTTGAGCTCCAACATGTTTGTAAAGATGGCAGTGTTTTTCCGATCGAAATTAGCGCCAAGGGTGCAACTTCAAATGGCAAACCTATCATTATAAGCTTAATTCGAGATATTACAAAAAGGAAAAATGCAGAAGCAGCGATTTGGCTGGAGAAAGAACGGGCCCAAGTCACCCTGGAGTCCATCGGGGATGCGGTGATCACCACGGACGTTTATGGGAATGTGGAGTATCTGAATCCGATTGCGGAGACATTAACTGGGTGGAAAAATACGGAAGCTACTGGCCTTTCCTTAGAAGAGGTCTTTCGGATAGTTAATGAAGAAACACGTGAACCGGTTGAAAGTCCGATTATTAGGTGTCTCAAAGAAGGGCGTATTGTCGGGCTGGCAAACCATACCGTCTTGATTAGTCGTATGGGCCATACCATCGCCATTGAGGACTCAGCTGCCCCGATTCGCGACCGCAACAGGGTGGTGATCGGAGCAGTACTAGTTTTTCACGATGTTAGCGACAAGCGAAATCTCATGAAAGAAATGGCGTATCAAGCCCATCATGATGCCCTAACTGGGCTTCCGAACCGTCTCCTTTTTAATGAACATTTAAATCTGGCCTTGTCACATGCGAGACGCAAGCAGGGTAAGCTGGCAGTTTTGTTCTTAGACTTGGACCGCTTCAAACTCATTAATGATACGATGGGGCATAGTCTCGGTGACCTACTGCTTAATGTCGTAGCAGAGCGCATTCGTGAAATTCTGCGCGAAGGAGATACACTTGCCAGACAAGGTGGAGATGAATTTTTGATTCTCCTCGCTGAGATTAGTAATGAACATGAAGTAGTCAAGGTTTCAGAACGAATTTTGGGCGTATTTGCTCACCCTTTAATGCTGGATGGTAATGAAGTTTACATGAGTACGAGTATTGGGATCAGCCTTTATCCGAGCGATGGCAGCGATTTGGAGACCTTGGTGAAACAAGCGGATACGGCGATGTACTATGCTAAGGAACAAGGGCGAAACAATTATCAATTCTTCATGACTGGGCTTAATATAAAGGCCAACGACCGGCTTTCAATTGAAAACAGTCTTCGTAAGGCTTTAGAGCGGGGAGAGTTTGTCCTTCATTATCAACCTCAGGTGGATTTGGAAAGCGGGTTTATAGTAGGCATGGAGGCCCTGATTCGCTGGAATGCAAACGATCGGGGAATGGTTTCCCCGGCAGTGTTTATTCCTATAGCGGAGGAAACTGGTTTAATTGTACAGATAGGAGAATGGGTTCTAAGGACCGCTTGCGCTCAGAATGTGGTTTGGCAAGAACAAGGGTATCCGTTTTTGCGTATGGCAGTCAATATCTCAGCGCGGCAATTTCGCGAACCAAATTTTATTAAGACAGTGGAGGGAATCTTGCAAGAAATTGGCATGGACCCTCAGTGGCTGGAACTCGAGATCACGGAAAGCATTGCCATGGAAAACGGCGAAGCTTCGGTTGCAATGCTAAGTTCTTTTAAAGAGTTAGGTATTCGGATTTCTATTGATGATTTTGGAACCGGATTTTCTTCACTTAATTATTTACGGCGTATGCCGATTGATACGTTGAAAATAGATCAGTCCTTTATTCAGGATATCAGCATCGGTGAAAATGGCGAGGAAGTAGTTACGGCCATTATTCAGCTCGCAAAAAACCTCCGTTTAAAAGTGATCGCCGAAGGAGTGGAAACGAATACTCAATGCTCTTTTCTCAAGAACAAGCAGTGTAATGAAATGCAGGGCTTCCTCTTTAGCAAGGCGGTTACCTCTGAAGAAATGGAGAAGTTATTTGATCAGCCCTTAAATAAATAGGATTACGTTGTCAATAAAAGCCGGGTACATGCTCAGTCATGTGCCCGGTTTTCAACATGGGGGAGGAAGTGGAGAAAGTGGAGAAAGTTGGAGGAAGTGTCTTAGCCCGTTCGCACACGCTGCATTGCTATTCGCTTGACGATGTTGCTAAAACTCAAAACCTCCAGGCTGTTCTGCATGTGAACCGTTGAGTTTCTTAACGCAAAATCGTCTGCGCTCATTGACGCAATTCCGCTAAAGTGCTTCTCTAAGCTAAGAAACTTCCTCTAGGCTTGGGTCGCCGGGGACTTGGGACGACGGAGGATTCGGTACACTAAAATTATGTTGTAAAGATTTTATCTTTACCTTGTATATATTTTGAGGTACATTGTATATACTGAGTAGTGAAAGGGGTGTTTCTAATGGCACAAACAAGTATCAATATCCGTATGGATGAAGATTTGAAGAAACAAGTAGAGTATCTTTTTTCCGAATTTGGCATGAATATGAGTACCGCATTTACAGTTTTTGCAAAGGCAGTTGTACGAGAGAAAAGAATACCTTTTGAGATTTCGGCTGTAGCAGATGACTTTTACAACGAATACAACCAAGACCGCATTAAAAAGGCTCTTGCCGATATTAAAGCAGGTAAAGGAGTTGCTCACGAGTTGATAGAGGAGAGTGATGAATAAGATATGGCACGATGAAGCGTGGGAAGATTATCTCTATTGGCAGACTCAGGATAAAAAAACGTTAAAGAGAATCAACCAATTGCTTAAAGACATTGACCGTAACGGTTATGATGGTATAGGAAAACCTGAGCCATTGAGGACGATAAAATTATCATCTTGCAATGTAGAACTCATTACAAGGATAAATAACATGGACATAAAAACCAGGGAAGCCACCCTGTTTTTTATTGTCCATGCTCGAATTGAGTACCATAAGAGAGGTTATGTTAGCAAAGGCCCCCTCATCCGTTTGGAACGAGGGGGCTTCAATAATTGTGGTTTTATTAAACGT
>NZ_AGAF01000080.1 GCF_000224515.1 Desulfosporosinus sp. OT
ATTCTCCGCCAAAAGACGATAGCGCTCTAAGTATTCTTGTTCCTTTTGCAGAATTTCCTCAGAATGGAGAAGGGAGTTATATCCCCATTGAAACAGAAAGTAGAGCACGATCGCCATCACAGTAACATAGAACCACCCTTTAACTATCGATAACTGGAGGAGCAACTGATGATCCGTCACGATGGCGCCTAATAAACGATCTGAGAAGAGGATCCATACTCCGCTAATCAGTGCGTAAAGAATGACCATCCGCATTGGAGTGACCCGTCTTAAATTCAATTTCATTTTATACTCCATTTTGCAAGGCCTCCTCCCTTGCAGGTGTATTCTCCAACAATCTTTATATTCCTTTATGATTTTAGAAGATTTTCATAAGAAAATAATAAATTATATTATAGCGTCGTTTTTTGTAGAATTGTGGGTAGTGCCACGGTGTCAAGTTAGAACATCCGTAGCACTCGATCTCTAAATTAGTCCCTAAATTCGATCTAATATTGCAATAACACTGGCAATATCATCGGCCGACGTCGAGTTTTTTCCCACAGATAGTTGTTTAGGCTTTCACGAAGAGCAGACTTCAGGACGCTCCATTCAATTTGATCTCTTTTCAGCTGAATTTCCAAAGTGCTCCCTACGACTTTCTTAGCTCCATCGACCAATTCTCCTGCCTCTTTCATAAACGTAAATCCTCTCGAAATAATATCTGGCCCAGATAAAAGCCGGTAGGGCTTTGTTTTGGAAAGTGCCGCAATAACCACGACCACACCATCTTGTGCCAATTGTTGACGATCGCGCAGGACAATATGTCCTACATCTCCAACACCCAGTCCATCAATGTAAACGCTTCCTGCTTCCACACGCTCTCCAAACTCCATTCGATCCGGGGTAAGCTCGACGCGAGACCCTAGTTGGGTTAAGGCGATGTCCTGATCTGAATAGCCTAACGTATGCCCAATCCTTCGTAAAGCAGCCTGATGTCGTATTTCTCCGTGATGCGGTATGAGAAAACGAGGGCGGGCGAGACGAATCACGAGCTTGATCTCTTCTTGGTTAGCGTGTCCTGACACGTGAACTTGTCCCATTTCTTTAGTGACAACTTCCGCCCCAATTTGATAAAGATGATTTATCGTCTTCCCGACCAATTTCTCGTTTCCAGGTATAGGCGTGGCCGCAATAATAACCATATCCCCCACGAGAACATTAATTTGTCGATGACTGCTTGTAGCCATCCGTGTTAAGGCGGCTAACGGCTCACCTTGACTCCCAGTGGTAAGTACCAACAACTGTTTCGGAGGAATATTTCCAACTTCAGAGCTTTCGATGAGGATGTCCTCATGAGGCAGCTTCAAATATCCTAACTCAATGGCTGTACGCACCACATTTTCCATACTTCTTCCCACTACACAAACCTTACGCCCGATATCTGCTGCTGCATTGATCGCTTGTTGAATCCGATGGATGTTTGACGCGAAAGACGCCATTATAATTTTCCCTTCGGCTCGCTCAAACCACTCCCGCAGAGTTTTCCCTACAGCCATTTCTGACATTGTAACACCTGGGCGCTCAGCATTCGTAGAGTCGCAGAGCAAGGCCAATATCCCTTCCTCTCCCCAAGCCGCTAGTTTTCCAAGCTCCATATTTTGACCGTCGATGGGCGTATAGTCGACCTTAAAGTCCCCAGTATAGACAACTCGACCAACCGGGGTGAGCAAGGAATATCCCACAGCATCAGGAATACTATGAGTTACGCGAAACGCTTCTATTTCAAAAGCCCCTGCCTGGATGCGTTCGCCCGGCTCTATAATATGCACTAAGGATTCAGGGTAAGGAGTTCTTTCCTGGAACTTAACTTGAACTAATCCTAAGGTCAATTTTGTTCCATAAATCGGGACATTTAATTTGGGCAAAATAAAAGGGAGACCCCCAATATGGTCTTCATGCCCATGTGTAATAAAAATCCCTTTAATGCGCTCCCGATTTTTTTCCAAATATGATATATCGGGTATCACCAAGTCGATGCCTAATAGCTCTTCATCAGGGAACTTCACACCCCCATCAATGACCACAATCGAATCTTCGTATTCAAAGACTAGCAAGTTCTTCCCGATTTCTCCAGTTCCCCCAAGAGGAATCACACTGAGCTTTGACGTTTTTTGGTATAACATAAAAAAAATCACCTCCTATGGTAGCAACTAAAACTAGTTTGCCCCACAAGAGGTGATATCATGTCGTCAAGAATTAATTATGCCCGTTGAACATAACTTCCCGTCCGAGTGTCGATGATCAGCATATCCCCTTCATTAACAAAGAACGGAACTTGGACCACCGCACCAGTCTCCAAGGTTGCTGGTTTTGTGCCTCCGGTCGCTGTATCTCCTTTTACTCCCGGTTCAGTGGCGGCAACGAGAAGCTGGACAGAATTTGGCACATCAACTCCAATAACCTCTACATCATAGAAAAGTACCCCTAGAGTCATGTTCTCTTTAAGCCATTTGACACCGTCCCCGATTTGCCCCTCCGTTAGAGAAGTTTGCTCATATGTTTCTTTGTCCATAACCACAAAATGTTCTCCGTCTTTATAAAGATAATCCATTTCACGACGTTCAACGTGGGCCTTCTCCACTTTTTCTCCGGCATTAAATCTCCGCTCTACGACTCCACCCGTCTTGACGTTCTTCAATTTGGTTCGAACAAAAGCTGCTCCTTTTCCTGGCTTAACATGTTGGAACTCAACTACTGCGAATACGTCACCATCTAATTCAATGGTAAGACCTGTTTTAAAATCATTTGTTGAAATCATAAATGTCTTTTTCCCCCTAAAAATTCTTATATAGTTAGTTTGTCCCTTTCTAAAGTTAAATACTTAGAAAGTCCACAAACTTTACTCTAAGATAATGAATTCTTTCGGTGCCTGTGTCAATACTTCGCACCCGTTTTCAGTCACTAAAACAATATCTTCAATCCGGACGCCGCCCCAATCCGGGATATAAATACCCGGTTCGACGGTAACGACCATGCCCGGTTCAAGCACCCGTTCTTCCCGAATATTGAGATTGGGCCCTTCATGGATGGCCAACCCCACGGAGTGTCCTAAGCCGTGTCCAAAGTAATCACCATAACCAGCCTCGTCAATTAGTTTGCGAGCTACCGCATCCACTTCTTTTCCGGTCCGCCCTGGTTCAACCGCCTTAATCCCTGCCCGTTGAGCCGCCAAGACAGTCTCGTAAACTTTTCGGTGCTTGTCTCCAGGATCGCCTAAAAAAATCGTTCGTGTGATATCTGAACAGTAACCCTGATAAATCGCCCCAAAATCCATCGTCAAGAACTCACCCAATTGAATCCGCTTCGAACTGGCCGTCCCGTGAGGCATCGCCGAACGAACGCCAGAAGCGATAATAAAATCAAAAGAACCTCCGCTTGCCCCAGCGCGGCGCATAGAAAATTCTAAGTTTAGGCCAATTTCTTCTTCCGTCTGCCCAATTTCGATGGTCTTTAATGTTTCAGCAAAAGCACCATCTGCAATTCGTACGGCTTGACGAATCAACTCAATCTCTGATTTATCTTTCACCGAACGCAAATGACTAACAAGGTTCGGTAAAGACAGAAGTTCAGCTTGTCTAAAGGCATCGTTCAGTTGTCCATAGTCAACATAGGTAATAAAATCCCCTTCAAAGCCAACCCGTTGAGCATTAAGCCCAATTTCTTCTAAGAAAGCAAAATGGTCTTGGCCCGTCTTAATAACTTCGAACTCAGGAGCCTGGGCCTTGGCCTGTTCTATGTAACGAAAATCAGTCAGCAAAAAAGCCTTTTCTAGAGTAATATAGAGGGTTGCCTCTCCACCGGAAAACCCGCTAAGATACCGTCCATTCTCAGGGCGGATAACCACATAAGCATCGATTTTGTCTTCGAGCATCTGTTGGCGCATCCGTTCTAACCGACTCATGATGAAAATCCCCTTTTTATTCTTTTTCTCGACGACCTTGGTAGTCGAGGGCATAACGCATCGCTAAAACATAACCATCTGCTCCCAAACCTGAAACTTGTCCGATACAAACCGGAGCAATAACGGAATTGGCTCGAAATGCTTCACGCGCATGAATGTTGGAAAGATGAACTTCGAGCGTAGGAACCCTTACTGCACGAATGGCATCCCGGATCGCATAACTTGTATGCGTCCAAGCACCAGGATTTAGAATTAAAAAATCGGCAGGGGTTAAAGCTTGAATCCAATCCAAGAGATCTCCCTCATGATTCGTTTGCCGACATTCCGCGGCAATTCCCACCTGATTCGCTACAGCTAACACTTCCTGATTAATCTCTGCCAAGGTGCGCGACCCGTAATGTTCCGGTTCACGTAACCCTAATAAATTCAAATTAGGCCCATGAAATACCCATATACTTGCCAATTTATCACTTCCTCATCACTTACCCAAAATTTTATCACAATTTCGTACTGTAGCATAGTATTTTCAATTGAAGACCATCTCAAACGCAAAACCTCCGTTGAAACGGAGGTTTTGTACAGTTACTCAGAAAGCATAAGTTATCAACGCTGATTAAATGGAAACGTCATCCGCCAGCGCTGTTGTTCCGGCATCTGCCCAAAGCCTTGTGACAGCTCTGATGCAGGTTGCATTCCCTGGCCATATTGCGGAGCTGCGTTGAATGGCGTTTCTTGCATTTGAGCTTGCGGAGTTTGTTGTGTTGGAAACTGCTGCTGTTGAGACATTTGCTGCCCTTGGGCTGGGGCTTGAGTTTGGGTTGCCTGTGCAAGTTTTCCCTGCTCTATGGTATCCCCATTACCGCTCACTAAACGAGGGGAGAGCACCACGTCTAAATTACTGAGCATAATTTGCACTTCACACGGCCCACCTTCCCCTGCTGGTTGTATTTTCCGGATCTCAGTACGCGGAAGAATGAAGTGAATCTCGTGGGGAGTTTTAGGTTCACCGACGCGTCGCAAACGAAGACGAACTCCTTCAACTTCCATTTCAACATCATCAAGATAATCACCCACAAACTCTTGTCCGCGATTCGCACTAATATCTGCATATTGTTCTTGCCCTTTAGGTAGTCCCTTAAATTCTGGCAGAACAATTTTTTGTCCAATTTGAAGTTTCAGCGGATCAACACTTGGATTGACCTGGAGGAAATCGTCACAAGTCCCTCCCCAGCGTTGTGCCAAACAATGAAAATTATCCCCGGGTTGAATGCTGTATACCATACCCACCCTACATCCCCTCCTCTCCCTAACCTATGAAAGAAAGGGAATGTCCGGTTCCAATGATTACCAATAATTGGTTAATTATTTAATCATCCCTCCGTTGGCCGTTAAGGTCAGACCAATGTCTTTTGCCCCAAAATATAATTTACCCTCCCGTACAGAAATAGATCTGGAGAAGGGCCTCCCCACCCTCAGCATCTAAAACTACTTCTTGAAGATGTATGTTGCCCACTGGTGTTTCCTCAAGTAGTTTGAGTGACGTGACAATCCCCTCCCAGTTGCCCCGTAAGTGGAAGCGAACGAGACTATAATCTAAGCCGACTCCATTGCCTGTTTCTCGCCGCTCGCCAAATCGCTCAACATTTAAGGTAACAACGTCCACCCTCTCTTTATCAAACTCACCTCGACACCTCTCTATAATATCAGGCAACTGGTCCATTGTGGGCATGATGTCGGCTTTGATTTGCGGTTTGGTAGTCACACTACCCGTCCTCAATACCTGTTGCCAATAAGTTCTCTCCTTTTGTAACGAGCGCAAGTGCAGATAAGCCGGTTGCCAGAACAAAAGAAATCCCAAGACAGTGCAGAACAAAAATACTCCAGTGATTGCCTTTACCCTACGCACTGAAAGTCTCTGAAGAAAGGGGCTCGCTGTAGGTTTTACCAAACGTTGAAAATTAATTTCACTGGGAGAATAAGCCATATTTTACCCTTCCTCTTCTAAGGACGCGCCTGTGTTTGTCAGCGTATTCTCCGCTGAGTTCTCGATCGTTTTGACTGGTTTCGTACCAACTTGCCCCCGTTTAGCACTAAGAGAAAACTCGACGTTGTTAACTGTTGTCAATTTATACCTCGTTAAAGTAGGTTGTTCCCAGCCCATAGTCCGTAAGGTACGGATCAGGGTTTCGACACTACTGGCTTCCTTGGCACTTCCACTTAAAGACATGCTACCTTGTTTGTAAACCACTTGTTCAATTTTCAGTTCCGTCCCCGCCAAAACTTGCAGGCCTTGAATCTGAGCTAAGCCCTCTCCTACTCTTGGAGAGCGCATTACCTTATTCCAAGCGATTTCGAGATCTTTCTGACCTTTACCCTGGGCCACGATTTTAGTACCTTCGCGAGAAAGTAATTGAACCTCTTCTTGGAGGGGCAGTGCCATTTGATAAAGTGAAAACCAACTTATTGTTCCACTCATAAAAAGCGCCAATAAGAGCAACGCCATCCTCTGGTACCAGCGTTGGACTTTCTGAGCTCTACTCGGTTGACGCCAAAGATTAAGCACCGGATGATGTGCTGAAATCCGTATCCCATAGCCAACAGCCACCTCGCCCCACGAACTAATTCCCTCAAAAACCTCTTGCCAGGAACCAGGGACGTTCCTTAGCTTGGCCTTCTCTACAGTTGAGACATGATTTGAGGCCAGTAAACCTTGCGCCAGGAACTCTACTCCAGAGTCCCCACTCCAAACCAAGCGTCCCAAATCGAGGTCCTGGTGTTGAGTTCTGTAATACAAAAGAAAACGTCGAATCTCCTTTGCCCACTCTTCTGTCTGCACGTCCACCCTTCCCTCATTTTTCTCAGTTGAAGAAGGGGAAAGCGTTCGCTGTAGAGGAGGCAAAGAACGTACGTTTTCCGGGACCGTTCCACGAAACAATGCCATTTGCACAGAATCAAACGCTCCCTGAAGGTATAGGACGCCTTCGTTTGGTTCAAATCCTAAGGCTTGCCCTAAGATAGAAAAAGCAAAATCAACGCCCTTAACCTTAAAACCCGCTTGATCCAAAATAAAAACATATCGTTCCAGTAAACTTTGTCGGGTTGCGCCCAGCAACACTTGTAGGCTCTTGTGTTTTTCTTCGGATAGCACAAGGAAATCAAAGAGTAAATCCGATCTGACAATGGAAATTTCTTCATCGATCAGCAAAGAGATTGCCGATTTCCTGTCGCGCTTAGGAATCCAAGGCAACGAATATGAACGAATAAATCCTTGTTGCAGCGGGATTGCCAAATACGCGATCTGACTATCACCCAAGTGCTGTGCCCTATACGATGTCAAAATATCGCTTAAAACATTTTCATTCCGCACATTTCCCTGTTCGATGACTCCAGCCGGTATTGGGATGCAGTCGAACTTGACGTTAGCAGAACTATGACCCGGTTTTCGAAACGAAGGGGCCGAAAACCAAAAAGCTCGAATTTCCTCATCCGTCAATTCAAAGACCACTGATCTTTTTCGCATAGGAGCACCCCTTATCGTGTTCGATGTTCGTAGTTCGTGGTTCGAACAACGAATGAATACACTGTTCGTTATTCGTGGTTCATGGGTATCGATTCGTAGTCTGTTATTCGAATATCGAAAATCGATTAGCCCCAGTACCAAGTAAAAATCTGTGTTCCCCATAATAACGTTAAGTATGCTCCCACGGCAAGAAAGGGTCCAAAGGGAATCTGTTGACGAAAGCGCTGTCGACCTAGCAAGAGAAGAAAAATTCCGGTGAACGCTCCTACAAAGCTTCCTATAAACACTGCAAGAAAGATAGCAGGAAAACCTAAGAAGGCGCCCAGCGCAGCAACCAGCTTTACATCTCCAAGCCCCATTCCTTGTGGATAAATTCTGGCAATACCCCAGAATATTCCCCCAGCACCCAAGGCGCTGAACACACTCTCCCATCCGCCCGGATTTCCCGGTATGAAAAATGCTCCTAGTATTCCGATTCCTAATAGGGGAAGCGTCAGGGCATCCGGCAAACGAAACGTGTCCAAATCAATTAAAGATAAAGCCACTAGTACGGCTACAAAGATTAAATTTAAGAGAAGTCTTGCCGGATTAATCTCCGTGCTCAATTTTAATGTAGCGGTAATGTAGAAAAGAATCCCTGTGAGAAGTTCTACAAGGGGATACCGCCAAGAAATTTCCGCTTGGCAATTACGGCAAACTCCCTTCTGGAGCATAAAACTAAGCACTGGAATGAGCTCCCAGAACCGAAGGGCATGTCTGCAAGTGGGACAGTGGGAACCGGGTGTAACAATGGATTCCCCACGAGGGACACGAAAAATGACTACGTTCAAAAAGCTACCAATCAGGAGTCCGAAAAGCCCAATTGTTATATTTAATAAATACAATGACTGTCCTCATTTCCGGTGAGATCTATGCTTCAAACAATGCTTACTTAAAATCAAGGTTAATTAGCCGACGTCCAAAGAACATTGTCTAAGCTTTCATCATACGCTCGGACCTCGGCTGCGAAGCCATCGCTAAATAAATAAATCATTATCGTATTAGTCTTAGTGTCAGGAATAACAATATCTGTAGGATCTGTAGCATCGGCCTCGATCTTAACTACACCAAATCCCTTGTTCTCCTCAGGGACAATTTGTTGAGTCGTCGATTTGTCCAACGTACTAATGTATTTGGGAATGAGTTTCGGACTAGTCACCGTTCCTTCAGTCACAGTCAAATCATCGTCCTTAGGATACATTCCTGTCTCGAGCTGAAAACGATCAAGCGCCGCTTTGACCTCGTGTGCTGTCGCAACATCCGCTTTTCGCCGCGCGTTTGCAGTGCTTGAACCCAATTTAGGAATTACTATAGCGCCCAAGACGCCGATAATAATGATCACCGCAAGAACTTCAATTAATGTAAATCCATTTTCTCCCTTGATATTATTCATCCCATTCAACCTCCATATCCTTAAATAATTGTAGTTATTCAAGATGTGAACTGAGATCAAAAATAGGAAGCATCACTCCTGCTGCTACTAGACCGATCAGTCCTGCTACAGCGAGAATTAGTGCAGGTTCAATCATCCGTGTTAAACGGTCAAGCTGATTCTCGAGTTCCTGGCGACACATTTGCGTGATATACTGTAACATCCGTTCCAACTGTCCTGCTTCCTCAGCGACCGCGACCATTTCCGCACCCTCCTTAGGAAAAACCCGACTTGCACGCAACAACGGGGCCATACGTTTTCCCTGCCGAACAGATAGCACGAGCTGACTCGTTAACTCCAGCATCTCCCGGCTACGCAACGTGCCCACTGTTAAACGCAACGCTTCCAGCAAGGGAATTCCGGCAGATAGCAAGCGCGCTAAAATATGGTTGAATTGAACCAAATCTCGAAGAAGATAAATTTTTCCGAGAAGGGGAAGGCGACCAAATAAATATTCAAGGCGCATTTTCCAAAGATCAGGACTCGTAAATCTTAGAACGATCAAACAGGTGGTGAGCAACCCAAGTCCGCTCCACAAAACTACAGGTAGTTTGCGACCACAGGCAAAAATGACTCTAGTCAAAAAAGGCAACTCCACGCCCATACCGATAAAAAGTTTTTGGTACATGGGAAGCACCCAAACAGAGAGGACGTAGAGTACAATTACCACGGCAAGAAACAAAAGTAACGGATAAGCTAGAGCAGCCTTAATTTTTTTCTGATAGACGTATTCTTGATCTGACTCATCGGCCACTTCGCTGAGAACTTTCCCCATAGTTCCAGTATGTTCCCCGGCTTTGATCATGGAGAGAACAAACGCATTAGGGGATGGGCTGAGAAGGGACATTGCTTCCGATAGGTCGCTACCTTCTTCCACCCGTTCCTTGATACTCTTCCACTGTTCCAATTGAAACGTTAATTTTTCTTCGTGAAAGGTCATTATCTCCAGAGCTTGAAGCAGGGGAATTCCGGCTTCAAGAAGAGTCGCTAACCTCCGGGCGAATTGGCTCCACTGGAAATTCCTACTGTGTGGTAAAGAAAAGCTTTGCCAATTTCGACTTGGGCGGATAACCACCGGAAAGTACCCTGCATTCCTGAGGCGCGTTTGGATCTCTGAAAGTCCATTTCCTACCCAAACTCCACGCTGAATTATGCCATTCGCGTCGACAGCTTTCCATCCAAAACGTTGCCTGCTCATCTCCTTAAACTATCGGGGCTCTGCAACTTTTCCTGGGCAACATCGTACGAAATAAGACCCTTTTGAACTAAGTCCATGATAGCTTTGTCCATGGTTTGCATGCCTAGTTTAGCATTGGTCTGGATAACGGTAGGCAGTTGATGCGTTTTTCCCTCACGAATTAGACTACGAACTGCAGGGGTAGCTAACATAACTTCAATAGCTGCTACACGCCCTTTGCGATCGGCTCTAGGGAACAATTGCTGGGACAATATCCCTTGTAAAACAGCAGCCAACTGCACGCGAATTTGCTGTTGTTGATGCGTTGGAAAAACATCAATCATTCGATCCACTGATTGGGTTGCATCATTCGTATGTAGCGTACTTAAAACTAAATGCCCCGTTTCAGCGGCAGTCACAGCGGTAGCTATCGTTTCTAAATCTCGCATCTCTCCCACTAAAATCACATCAGGATCTTGCCGAAGTACAGCGCGTAACGCATTAGAAAATGACTGGGTATCGTTTCCTACTTCCCGCTGATTTACCAAGCTCAATTTATGTCGATGCAAATATTCAATGGGGTCTTCGATTGTTACTATATGACAAGCCCGCGTAGTGTTAATGTAGTTTATTAACGAAGCCAAGGTTGTTGATTTACCGCTGCCAGTTGGGCCGGTCACCAAGACTAACCCTTTGTGTAGCTTAGCTAATTCAATACTCACCGGCGGAAGTCCTAAGCTTTCTGGAGTAGGAATGACAAAGGGAATCAAACGAATTACAACTCCAATGGATCCCCTCTGGCGAAAAGCGTTAACTCGATATCTCCCAACTCCTGGCAAGCTATACGATAAATCAAGTTCCCCATATTCGGCAAATCGTTTAGCTTGTTGATCCGTCAAAAGGGAATGGACAAATGTTTCTAAATCACCCTGAGAAAGTTTTTCCGTTTTAACTTGAACCATTGAGCCATCAATACGCAGAACTGGCGGACTCTCAACGGTCAAATGGATATCCGAAGCCTTCTGTTCTCCTGCTAAATGTAAAAGTTTTTCAAGTGAAACCATCTCTTTTCTCTCCTCTTACCCTTCGATTCCAGAAACAGCATGTAGTACCTCTTCTACTGTCGTCAGCCCTTGAACCACCTTCAACAGCCCATCTTCAAAGACTGTGAGCATTCCTGAAACCATCGCCTGTTGCTCAATGTCTTTAGCATTATGCCGGGAAAGTACGAGTTTCTTGATCTCTTGATTATATATTAAAAACTCGTGAATCCCAATCCTGCCACGAAACCCAGTTCCAAGACATTGTGGACATCCGGTAGAACGATAGAGCAGGGTAATAGATGCTGGCAACCGGAATGCTCTTTTCTCCGCCTCAGATACTCTAAATGATGTCTTACAATGTTCACATAAGCGGCGAACCAAGCGTTGAGATAAAACCCCACTAACAGCAGATGCCAGGAGATATGGTTCAATCCCCATATCCATAAGTCGGGCTAATGCTTCAGCAGCCGTATTAGTATGGAGCGTCGATAAAACCAAATGTCCTGTGAGCGAAGCCGTGATAGCAATTCTGGCTGTTTCTTGATCACGAATTTCGCCGATCATGATCACATCGGGATCTTGTCGCAAAATATGCCTCAATCCCACAGCAAAACTAAGTCCAGCAGGAAGATTGACTTGAACCTGGTTTACCCCTGGAAGTTGGTATTCTACTGGCTCTTCAATCGAAATGACGTTTTGCTCTTCGGCATTAAGTTCTCTGAGCAATGCATAAAGGGTTGTGGTTTTACCACTACCCGTTGGCCCTACAACTAAGATTAAACCGTTCGCTCGTTTTAACAAGATTTGTACCCCTGATTCAACCTCTGAGCGCATACCAAGTCCATTGAGCGGATGCTGAGCCATCTGGGGGTCTAGAATGCGCATCACAATTTTTTCGCCATAAACAGTAGGCATTGAGGACATCCGAACGTCTACACGCCGAAGCCCAGCACTCAAGGTCATTCGACCATCTTGAGGAATCCGGCGTTCCGCAACATCCATTTGCGCCATAACTTTTAAACAGGAGATGATACTTCGCACAGCATTCGAAGAGAGAACATGCTTCCTAATAAGTTTACCGTCTATGCGATAGCGAACCACAAAATCGTTTTTGCGAGGTTCCCAATGAATATCGCTTACCCCTTGCATGACCGCCTCGTGTAACACAGAATGGACCAACTTAAGTGTGGGCGCATCTTCTTCCTGAGAATCGACCTCTGTAGACTTGATCGACCAAACAGCTCGGTCTTCGAGGGTTCTGTCTTCAAGATGAGCAAGTTGAGCAACCGATTGTTCGACCGTTAAAAACTGTCTAATTGCGGTTTGGATTTCCTCAGCTTTGGCAAAGACTGGCTCGATCTCTAACCCAGTGAACATTCGTACATCTCGGAGAGCACGTTCATTGGTAGGGTCTAACATGGCGACTCTTAAAATCCCCAGACTTCGTTCAAAGGGAATGAGGGTATAGCGAAGAGCTATTTCTTCAGGAATTAACCCTGCTACCTCAGAGTCAATAATGACTTGGGTCAGAGAAATCTCAGGGATACCTAGATATCTGCGAACAGCTTCCGCTAACCTGGCTTTGGGCACCACTCCCATCCGCACCAGAACCTCACCGATTGATTCGCCACTTTCCAGAGCAACTTCCAATCCCTCTGCCAATTCCTCAGCAGTGATATAGCTATTAGTGAGTAAAAACTGACCTAATTCATTTTTGTTCATCTATGCAGTTCCTGATAGCTGGTCATAACCCACTTTCCATCATTTAATTGAAGTAATTCCTCAATTTTTCGAATGGCTAAACCGGTATGTCCCTGAGCAGTCACCTTATATCCTCCTTCTATAGGCTCAATTACGACGTTAACACGCCCAGTAGCCAACGATAAACTTCCCTGCCGCAGTTCGGGGTTGACAAGCAGATGGGCCTTCGCCCACTCAATTCCTCCTTCAGCCACGTAAAGGGCCTGTTGGCTTTGGGTGACACGTCTCACCATTCGATTCTCCACGTTGGCCTTCAGATATTCTTCCATTCCCAATCCTGACAAGGTCGTCAAAAGAACGAGGATGAGCAGGCTGACATAACCCATTGACCTTCGCCTATTTGAGATACTGGAGAATAGGTCCGCCTCCGAACGCTCCCTCTCCACGTCACAATTTGACCATCGACATTGGCTTCTAAGAAAACGTCCCACAACCCCTGTTCCACCTCCACGCATTCCCATCTTGTGATATAGCTCGCAACTGGCTGAGAAACGCCCAAGTGTCTCCAATACAGATCCTTTATTCCATCCCGATCTAAGTCATTGACGAAATAAGAATCGAGAGTTGGTACTAGATTGGTTTCATCGGGCATCGGTAAAACTTTAAGTACTGCTGTATCGTTAACCCATTCCACGGTTTTCGCCATGCGAATCACATCTGAGATTGTTTTTCCTGACGTCATCACTGCATAGTGAGCTTCCAAATGATTTTTAAGGCTACGCGCGCCTCGCCACTGATCCGTTAAAAAGCGCATCGCTATGATCAGAAAAATTCCGGAGATTAACAAGGCAATTAAAACTTCTAGGAGCGTTAGACCACGTTCAGCATAAAACACACCCCTATTCAACCGCATAAAGGCTCTCTAGTTTGTAATTAGCAGGGTATCCTTGTTCGCTCCAACGCACTTCCACCCTGACTCTTAGAAGCTGGGGCAGATCATCCCAATTCGACACTATTAGCCAATGAAAATTCCCTTCATTTCCTTCTACTGTTCCACCGGGAATACAAACCTGCCGAGCAATGTTGTCATCCCAAGCATGAACTGCTAGTTGGTCTATTTTTTTCTGGGCAAGGTTCGCTCCCTCCATGAGTGTCGCCGCTTGCCGAGCTTCGGAAACCGCTCCCTCTGTTAAACCAAAGAGAACAGCAAACCCTAAAGAAAAAAGGAACACAGCAAGCAACACATCTAGCAGTACATAGCCTTGTATGTTCTTTTTCGTAATCTCTCCTCCCTTATATTTTTTTCCTATCATAGGCACGATGCAAGTACTCCACGAAATCCTCTTTTCTCAGTGCCTATGACCCGTGCCCTTACGTCTATTTGACTTGCCCAAAAGCATCAATCTGGTAGCCTTCAGTAGAATCGAAAGGGTCTATTGGAATCTCACTTAAGTAAGGACCACGCCATCCACTCACTCCCCTAGGGGCTTGGGCCAAATCCTGAACACTCGGCGGATAGGCTCCGACATCTATCCTGTAAAGTTGGGCAGCTCCCTCAATCTTCTGTATGTTAGCTAGATCGACTTGGACTAGAACTTGGCTTGACGCTGAACCGAAATGAGGAATAACTGCAGTCAGAAGAACCCCCATCAGAAAGAGAACCAGCAGGAGTTCCCATAATGTAAAACCAGATTGCAAATTTCTCTCTATCAGCAACCCCTTGCTCCTACTTTCAATAATCTTCACCACCATGTCTAAGATATAGTTTTATTACCTCATTTTTCCTTTTTCATCTTCTCTATTCCCTCTGAAACTCCTGCTTCGTCGACGTATCTTTATTAGAAATACAATCTTTAGCTATTCTCTCTAAGGAAATCTCAGATTTTTCCTATTTATGCTATAATTTGATGTCCACAGAAAACTTGCTAGTGCCTAACCTCGACAGAGTCGGCACCAAAATTATACTTTTGCGCTCCACGGATGAGTGTCCTTGTAGATAAAATTTGAACAGAACCTTCGAGATTAGAGCGCCGCCATGGATGGCTAGGTGCCGTGATGGCGAGAGGGACCCTTCAAAAAGCATTAAACGAAAAGTACTGAATTAAAAAAATAAGGGCACGTTGCATCGTGCCCTTACTCTTTAATAAAGTCCCTCATCGTCGTCAGACTCCGTTTGTAATTCATTCTTCACTTCGCAAATGTCCTTAACTATTTAATAACTTGTTTCCAGGCGTCCAAGATCTCCGAATCTGCGCAATCCCTGGAAATAACTGCTTGCCCAATCCCTTGAGGGAGAATTAGGATCTTCCGTCCCCCCTGGTTTTTCTTATCTGCTTGCATAAGTTGCAACAAAACCTGTGGGTCTTGGTCTTTAATCTCAGTCAGCAAACCAAAGGTGTTTAACAAATGTTTGATTCGCTCAACCTCTGCCGTGGTTATGAGCCCTTTGGCGTTCGCCAGATTCGCGGCAGCTACCAGGCCAATGCTGACCCCTTGCCCATGGGTCACCCCATGATAGTTCATCACTGTTTCTAAAGCATGCCCGAAACTATGTCCTAGATTCAGCAAGGCACGCAAACCCTGTTCTCGTTCATCCTGGGAAACAATCTTCACTTTGACCGTTGACGACCGCGTCACCATTTCACGCCAGATCATTGTATCTCGTTGCTTAATGCTTTCTTGCTGAGTTTCAAAAAAATCAAAGAGGCTCGCGTCGGCAATTAAGGCGTGCTTAACACTTTCAGCTAAACCGTTTTCAACTTCTTCCCACGGCAAACTTTCTAATGTTGTGAAATCTGTCCAAACCGCGAGTGGAGGATAAAAGGCACCAATAATATTCTTACCAGCTGGATGATTCACGGCAACTTTCCCGCCTATGCTGCTGTCCACTTGCGCTAATAAGGTAGTAGGGACTTGGATTAAACGAATCCCCCGCATGAAGACACTGGCAAAAAAACCAGACAAATCCCCAATAACACCACCTCCCAGAGCAATTACAAGGGAATGGCGGTCTGCACCGCAGCGCAGAGCTGCTGTCGTGAGCTGACTTAAGCGCTCCAATGACTTTTCTGTTTCTCCAGCAGGGACCGTTAATAAATTCACGCGATAGTCAAGCAGGCCTTTCTTAAGCCGCTCAGCATAAAGATCCGCGATTGCCTGATTGGTGATAATTAGAATATGCTCCACATCTTTAAGATGAGCCTGGACATATTTTCCTAACTCTTCAAGCGGCGCACCTAACAACACTGGATACGGTCTCCCCGCCGTTACTTCAATCTTTTGCAACTCCGCTAAACTCATTATTATTTCGCCTCCCCAGCCGTGCCAAAATCTCGTTTACTACTTCGTCTATATTTTTTTCAGTCGTGTCCACTGTGAAATCAGCTTGCGCGTAACATTCCTGGCGTTCAGACCATAATTTCTCAATCGCTTCTTTGGAGCCCTTGAGCAGCGGACGGTCAGTTTTATGTCCGATTCGGCTGATAATCGCTTCAAGCGAGGCATGAAGAGCGATCACAATCCCATTCTGGGCTAAAGCTTCCCAGTTAAGCGGGTTTAACACGGTCCCTCCGCCCGTTGCGATCACGATTTGCTCCTGCTGACTGAGCCGTGCGACCACTATCCTTTCCTCTGAACGAAAACGAGTCTCCCCATGACGTCGGAAAATCTCAGTCACACTCAAGTTTGTAACTTCTCCAATTTCACAGTCTGTATCGACAAAGTCCCAAGCGAGCGACTGAGCCAGGCGCTTACCAACTGTACTTTTGCCTGTTCCCATAAATCCAATGAGAACTATGTTTCGCATGGAGATCACCTCTCTATGTTAAAGTCTTAAATACGCTCGATAAGCTTCCCAAGCTGTTTGTAATTCTATAAAACTATCCGCAGGGAATTTCTCAAGCACTGCTTCAGCGATCACCCAAGCCACCACATGTTCTAAAACAACTAAGGCGGCCGGCACGGCACAAACATCGGAACGCTCTACACTTGCCTTAACCACTTCTTTAGTTTCTAGATGCACTGTGTCTAGAGGTTGGTACAGCGTAGGAATGGGTTTCATGACCGCTTGAAGGACTATAGGTTCTCCGTTACTCATACCCCCTTCGATCCCTCCAGCATGGTTAGAACCTCTTTTAAAGCCTTGACCCTGACTATAATGGATCGGATCATGAACCAGCGAGCCCATTCGTTCGCCCGCTTCAAACCCTAAGCCAAAGGAGACCCCTTTAATCGCTTGCACCGAAAGAACCGCTTGAGCTAGTTTTCCATCTAGCTTACGATCCCACTGAACATGAGATCCTAAGCCTGCAGGAACACTAAGAACTTGCACTTCTAATAGTCCCCCTAGGGATTCACCCTGCTCCCGAGCTGAAACGAGTCGTTCTCCCATTCGCTCTTCGGCAACGGGATCCCCTACGGACCACTCCGATTGTTTTACACGTTGCCAATAGTCCTCTCCGTCAGTATAGACTGCATGAACACCGCCTACCGCGCGGACATGCCCTCTAATCTCCACCCCTAGGGCAGACAACCCTTGTCTAACAATACTGCCGATCGCGACTCGCATAGCCGTTTCTCGGGCACTTGCTCGTTCGAGGATATTCCGGACTTCAGTACGATATTTAAGAGCCCCAGTCAAGTCAGCATGCCCTGGTCGAGGCGTCATTACTTTACGACTCTCTAAATCAGCCCCTTCTCCCGAGGCCATGATTTTTTCCCAGTTTTCCCAATCACGATTAACAATTTCCAAGGCGACTGGAGCTCCCGTACTTAACCCTGCCCTTACTCCAGAAATAAGCTGAACCTCATCTTGTTCTATAGCCATTCGTCCTCCGCGCCCAGGACCTTGTTGACGCTGTCTTAAGGCCTTATCAATACTTTCTTTGGAAATCTTCATTCCTGAAGGAAGGCCTTCAATAATGCCCACTAATTTCTGACCATGTGATTCCCCTGCCGTCAAAAAACGCACTTTTTGTCCCTTCTCTCTGACACATAGTAATTTTTAGGAAATGAAATATGAATATTATTACAGTCAACTTATCAAGAGATTATTAAGAGAATTTTTTTCTAATATGTAACCTTTTGAAGCTTACTTTTCTCTAATACGCATTCCCACTGGGGCAACAACAACGCTCTTTAGCTCACCCGCTGAATTCTTTAAAGCAATGGTTGTTCCCACGCTTCGCCCTGAAGCATTAAAGGTTAAATTACCAGGTTTATCTGCGAACTGGATCCCATCTTTCAAATGAACATCTTTTACCCTTGTACCTTGACAGAAAACCTGATAATGATGATCCCCTTTCTGAGGATAAAATTTGACCTCATACCAACAATTCTCCGCCAAAGCGGCCTGCCGGGCATCTCGAATTTCCTCCAGTAATTGAGTAGCTGCAAAAGCAAGGTTTTCCTTCTCAAAGTGGATAGGAAGCTTAATGAGGAGCACAAAACCTGCACCAGACAAAAGAATCAACACCAACAATATTTCCAGGAGCGTAAATCCTCTTTCGTCGTTTCTTGCCTCGCTCATGTCTCTCTTCCTTTTCACCTATGCTTTAGATGACATCCTCGGTGAGAGTTGTTCTTGCAAGGCTTTGTGCATCGCCTCGACAGGAGCTTGTCCACCGAGCCAGAACTCCCAAGCCAATGCCCCTTGGTAAAGAAGCATACCCAGTCCATTAAGCGTACGACACCCCTGTTGCTTCGCTTCTTGTAGAAAAGATGTTTCCCAAGGGTTAAAGATTATATCGACTACGAGCGCTTGCTCAGAAATCCCTTGCACTGAAAACGGAAACGGTTCACCGTGTAATCCCGCCGAGGTCGTCTGCACCAAAAGGTCGACATCCCCAAGCCAATCTCCCGGAGCAAACACTCCCGAAGTGGCCGTTCCTCCCTCTCGTTGGATCACTTGAACAAGAGCCTCCGCCTTATCCGTCGTTCGGTTAAGAATATGCAAGTGCATCCCCTGCTCAGCCAGTGCTATGGCAATCCCTTTGGCGGCTCCACCCGCTCCAAGAAGAACCGCTTTTTTTCCCATAAACCCATTAAGTTCGCCCTCTATCGAACGAACAAACCCATCGCCATCGGTATTATGGCCAATTTTCTGTCCTTCATAGATTTTCACCGTATTGACTGCACCAGCGCGCCTAGCCTGAGGCGTAAGAGTATCGAGGAGAGAAATAATTTTTTCCTTATGCGGAAGAGTCACGTTCCAACCAGAAAAGCCTAACGCCCAAAGGCCTTCTACCGCCTCAGTCAAACGATCAGGCTCCACATGAAATCGCTGGTACTCTATGTCAAGCTCCAAAGCTTGATACCCTGCATTATGCATCGCAGGAGAGAGCGAATGCTCGATTGGATGCCCAATAACGGCATAATGTTTCTCCATTTTATACCATTCCTTTACATGTTCGTCCGCTGGCCCGAAGACGCTGTCTTCGCACGTATTAGCCTTCTTGCAGGATGCCAAAATGCCGTAATGGCGAGAGGGGACTTCTGACTTTTTTAGAATAGAGAAAAAGGAATGGCAGGCCATTCCCTTAAAGCTTAATGTATTTTTGGGCTAAAGGGTTTTGCCGGAGCAAACCGCTTCATTAGCCAAACAAGCAACTTCTCCATTTGGCGCAAAATACGGGTTCCTATAAACTCATTTTCATTAATCGGGGTGACTAAAATCGTATAGAGACCAAGTCTATTTCCACCCAGGATATCTGTAAACAACTGATCTCCAATGACAGCAGTATCCTTGTGCCCTGTTCCCAAACGATTCATTCCTGCTCGAAACGCCCTGCCTCGTGGCTTAGTCGCTCGAAAAACAAAAGGAATTCCTAATCGTTCAGCAACAACGGCTACACGCTGGCGCTTTTTATTGTTTGACACAACACACGCACGAATTCCAGCGGTCTTAACTTTGATAAACCACTCTGCCACTTTAGGACCCACTTCGACAGCATTCCATGGGGTCATAGTATTATCCAAATCGATAATGAGCCCTCTGATCCCGTCCTGAACAAGTTGTTCAACCGAAATAAGATCTAGTGAAGGCGCTTGAAGTGTCGGTCGAAAATACTCAAACATTGAACCCTCCAAAGTGCAGAACTTTTGATAATTATACCTTAGAGGACACCATAAGAGCAAGTAACGCACTTACTTATTTGAATTAATCTTCTCCATCTCTTCCATCAATTTTCGGATTGCTTTCTTCTCAATACGCGACACATATGAGCGTGAAATCTCCAATGCCTTTTTGCAATCTCACGTTGCGTTCGTTTCGGACTGTTCATTAGTCCGTAGCGCAGCTGCAGGACCATTTTTTCCCTGCGGTTTAGCTTTTTTACAAGTTCGAGCAAAGCCTTTTGTTCCGACTCGTTTTCGATCTTTTTCGAAATATCCTCCTCGTTCGAACCGAGCACATCGATAAGAGATATCTCATTGCCTCATTCATTGTATCTACATCTGATGAAGGTCAAGCTTCAATTTGAAAATTCCCTTGTTTGAACGTGTTTCTCTGTAATAAACAGCTTTTTTTAAGATTTCCTTTAGAAGCTTATTTTTTATTGTGATGTCATCAGTCTCTTTATACCCTTGAATAACATGAGTAACCAACTTAATTTTTATTGGTAATCCTACTGACTGTCTTATAATTTGCTCATTAGCTTTCTCTAATTGTTTTAATACTTCTTCTTGCTTAGATATTGCTTCATTTAGCTTACTACTTCTCGCAGTATATTTTTCAATACTATAAACCCCTTGTTCAAGCAAATTATCTAATGAATCAATTTGTTTTTGTAAATCTCCTAACTCCTTCTCGATTTGAGCAATCATTTTTGGATACGGATTTCTACCGTTTCTCTTTGTAAACCCTCACTAATTCTTTCTTCCTCTAATATTAATGACTCCAAATACTTTTCTAGCCCCCTAAGCAACTTTTCCTCAACATACTTGAAACTGGAAGATGGCACAGTACAACTTGGAGTAATGCACTTAATCATCCTTAACCTTTGTTCCATTGGTATATGTGCATATCTTTTTCCTGTTGAGGTTTGCATGATCATTTTATGCCCACATCCCCCACATTCGATGAGTCCTGCTAAGGGATTTCTAGGTGTTTTCGTTTTGGTCTGTGGGGTAAGGTGATTTTTCAAGATATTCTGTGCTCTCTTGAATTGTTTTTCATCAATTATAGGCTCATGTCTTACTGCAGCTAGAGCAAAATGAAAAGTTGCACCAGCTTCAGATAGAAAAGATTCAGACTGATGCTGAAAAGACAGTATTACAGGTTACCCAGGCACTTAAAGATGAGTTGGGCAAGGAAAAGGATCAGTACTTTGCTAAAGTCGAGGAACTAAGACAAGAAAATAAAGCTTTAGCCCAAGAGTTGGCAAACGCTAAGGCTGGTGCGGTTAAGAAACCACTAGAGAAAAAACAAACATGAACTATTTAAACCAGAAAAATAAGTAAGTATAAAATTATTATCAAAGGCTAAAATAAGATGAACATTAATAGAGGAGGTATTTTTTTGGGAAAATCAACCTGTTTTCATCTACCCAATACTAACCTTATGGGGGTCGGAAGTCTTAGTAATCTAGGTAAAGAATTAGTAGCACTAGGATATAAAAAAGCGTTAATTGTCACGGATAAAAACTTAGTCAAATTAGGTCATGTTGGAAAAGTAGAACAAATCTTAAAGGATAATAATATTGCCTATACAATTTTTGACGGAGTAGAACGTCCGAATCCAAACGTTACATTTGTCGAAAATGGCTATAAATACATACAGGATGAGAGAAATAAAGCGATTAGTCCAACTTATGATTTTGTGATCTCAGTCGGGGGAGGCTCTAATCACGATACTGCACGTTCCATTGCTGCGTTGGCGACCAATGGAGGCTCGATTGTTAATTATGAAGGTTCCAATAAGTTTACTAAACCTATTCTGCCTTGGGTCGCGGTAAATACTACTGCTGGATCTGGGGCTCATGTTACTATGTTTAACATTATTACTGATGATTCGCGGAAAACGGCAATGACCATAAGCGATCCAAAACTATTAGCTACTCTAACAGTTGATGACCCGGAATTACAACTTTCCATGCCAAGGGAAGTAACAATAAGTTCAGGCATTGATGTATTAGCTCATGCTGTGGAAGCTTATGTTGCTCTGAACGCCACCCCGTTTACAGATGCGTTAGCTTTGGGAGCAATAAAATTAGTTTTTAATAATCTAAAACGAGTTGCTGTAAATGGCAATGACTTAGAAACTCGTGAAAACATGGCGTATGCTACGGATATGGCGGCAACGGCCTTTAACAATGCCGGGCTAGGACATACTCATACCATAGCTCATCAAATAGACGGAGCTTCTTATAGACACCATGGTTTAACAACAGGAGCATTGCTTCCTTACGTCTTGGAATTTAACGCTCCGTCCATACCTGTACAAAGATTTATAGATATGGCTATAGCCATGGGCGAAACGGGAGTTACAGGCTTTAATGCAGTCGAAACCGTCTTAACCGCTATTAGAAAATTTAATGAAACCTTAGGTATTCCTACTGACCTCAGTGAGCTGGGTGCAAAAGATGAAGATATTAAATACTACGCCGAGATGGCATTAAAAGATATATCTGGTTCGGCAAATCCAAGACAAGCTACTCTGGAGGATATGATCCAGTTAATCAGAACATGTATGGGAGTAGAATCCAGCCAAAAACCAGGATGGGAACAAGACAAACAATTCGATCCAATTGCTATGTTGGCAAATAATGCGGAAAGACTGAGTGCTAATGATTTAAATGTAGACAGGACTTAAAATAACCTAATATTCCATGGAAATTTGCGAGTGAAGACATGCCCTCCTAACATTCTTTAACATGTAGGAGGGCGTTCTTATATTTGAGACTATTTAACTTAACAAACCCGTTAAAGTATAAGAAAAAATACAGGAGGAAGTATAAAAGTATAAACGAAAAGGGGAAAAAATGATGGTAGATATAATGGATAAATTGCAGGAGCTAACTAATACTGGGAAGTCAATCAGGGAAAAACAAAGAATTATTAATGTAGTAGAAGTTTTTTATATTTGGGATGTTTTAGTCACCAAATTGGATGCCTTAGAAACTGTCCAGATATTTGAACATATGATTGAAGATAATGATTTAGTAATTATAAAAAATAAGGTTAAAGAAGGGCTACTTGTAGGAATTGATGATATGGAAGCAATAATGCGTGAGTATGATTTGCCTTTTCCTATGAGGCCGCCTGCTGACGTAAGTTCGACAGTTCATATAGACGTTGTTAACGACAGAGACATTTTTCAAATGTTCTATGAAGTTATTGCCGCATTTTTTCCTATTCTTGGCATCGGTTTTCTGCAAAGTACCACCCCTGACATCAGAAAAGGTTTAAAAAATCATTACTCTTGACTATAGAATTACAGGAAATGCTGGTTGAATACGGTAAATTAAAAGGTTTTTTAAATCAACCGCCTGTCTATCGTCCATAAAATAATAAATTTGAGGTGATATCATGGAGATATTAAAGTACATTGAAAAAATCTCTGAAATGAACAAGTCTCTCAGCGAAAAACAAAAAACCATAAACGTAAGTGAGGTTTACCATCTCTGGAATCATTTGATGCAAAGATATAACGTCATATTTGTTACCAATCTTTTACACAGCTTCGTTAAAGATGATGATTTAAAGTTAGTCCTTGATTCTGGCAACAAGACTCTTACAAAGCATACCAAGTTATTAGAAGAAGAGCTTTTGAACTACAGTTTGCAATGCTTATAGGGGTTCATAGAAAGACTATTTTACGTTGGGAAAAAGAAATATTATGGCCTTCTCGAAAGTTCTATAATAACTTATATAACTAATGCGAAAATTTTATATATATATCGTTGGTGATTTCAATATTGTTTTTTTCAAATAATTTCAAACCACTATCTACAGGAAATATGTTTAGTGTATTGTTTGAAACGGCACAATAGGCTATGAAGTATTCTTGACAAGGAATTATAATCTTATATTCATTGTTATCTAAACTTACTTTTGCATAATCAATTTTTAAATCAAAATTTTTACCAGCTACTACAAAATATTTCGATTTATTTATTTCTCGAACGCGATACTCAAAAAGATTACTTCCACTGATTGTTGATTCTATTTTATATTTACCATTTAGACCCCTAACTAACTCAGCATTCCCAAGATAATCATTAAATGTGAATAAAACATACCTTCTGTTCTCTATATCTATAGTTTGTTTAATATAGATATTGTTAGTAATTACTTTCGGCCTATTTATAAAGCCTTTAATATTATATTCCATATTATTATTACCAATAGAATATATACAATTATAATTAATTACTATTATCAAAAAACCGATAAGCAAAATACCACAAAGTATACATATATTTTTTTTCATAATATTCCTCTTTCTAAAAACTTTTTGCTTTTAAAATTATTCTCGAACAAAACCCTCAGAATTTCGTGATATATAATTAATATTTTTCAGGCCGCACATATGTACGGCCTAAAAACAATTAATTATTCAATTTGAAATGAAGCATCGGTATCAGGTGCTGAATCAATCGCTATAGCTGGAGTAACAACCTGAGACCCTTTTGTCAAACCTATCGATAATGCAGCTGCAATTTGTTGATGATCATAGTGACCATAAACGTTTGAAGCACCAACAAAATTACTTGGAGTCGCTAGACATTCGTAAATTAAATAACCGTTAGGATATTTATAGGAATAATCACCCGAAGTACCCCTTAAAGGGAATTTATAAGCATAACCAGTTACATCCTTTTTAGTAGCAGTATAGTAATAATCAGTTTGATTTCCAGATGGAGTAGTTACGTTGTATTTGGTATACATTACTTTTAGATAATCAGAATCTGAAATAGTACTTAATGAGTCGTTATGAGTCATACCGATTACATCACTAAAATGCATCAAGGGATCAGTCAACCATTTAAAGCTATTTTTGTAATAAAAGTCTTTATTACCCAGATCAGAAACGGATGTAGTCATAGAAAGCCATGAATTACCCGAAGAATTAGGGTTACCCATTGTACCAACGTCCGAATTCTTATTTGATTTTTTATTATCTTCCTGAACTTCTTTAAGAGCTTGATCTTTTGTAATTTCTGTCATCGTATGGTTGTTTGAATTGGCTACCCTGTAATATTTCATGACTTTTGAAACTAACTTACCATGTTTTTCAGAGAGACGATTAATTTCTACATCGCTCAAGTTTGCTATTTCATCATCCGAAAAACCTAATTGCTCAAACTGCTTAACTTGTTCATTAGAGAGTTTTTGCGGTGGAGCCGCCAAAACGCTTACGGGGATTAATCCTAAAACTAAGGTCAATGTCATTAAAATACCGAGTATTTTTCACATTTGGATTCAAATTATGAAACTTACTCAAATATTAAAAAAATCACCTAGAACTGAGAGGCATCAGAAAAAGGCACCTTTAATATGTACTGAGTGAGTCCGCTGAGCGAGTCTACTAAACGATAAAGAGATATTACCCTAGGGCGTTAAATTACCATGTACAAGTCGTTGACGATAAACCTAAATTTTGATAAAAGGATTTTGATGTCATAATCCAATGTAGCTCAGTTAACTATATCTATAATGCTATTGAAAAACGGCTAGGATTAATTTATCCACTTCCCCGTTTAACTTTATCACACCTGCTGGTTATCACATTAAGTGGTCTCTTTCCACCAAATAATATTGTGCCATAATATTCAGTATCATGAACATAATCAATTCTATCGGGAATAACAACATCACTCTTACCTGTAAATATACTTTTCCTTGAATAAAAGCAATTGGTAGAGCAGTTGATTTGTAATCAGCAGGTTACAGGTTCGAGTCCTGCCATCGGCTCCATGTAAAATTATTTAAAGGCGCCTTTTTCTGATGCCTCTTTCTAAACACCTTGTTGATTTTAATTCTACGTCTTTTTCACCAAAAGCCTCTGGAATAGGGTTATATGTTAAACCTCCTTATGCATATATCATCTGCAATAATTGAAGTGTTCTCAGAAATCATTTCGATGCCTCCCGAAGTTAATAATTAGATCGCAGAATTTCAACTGGTAATTTTCTTAGGACTCTTGAGGAAATGCCAGTTGAAATTGTTAATCGCCAACTAGAAAGTATACTCCATAAAGCTTAGCTCTGAATAGCTGGACTAAGAAGAAAATTCTTTTGATTTTTGAATCCATCGGTAATCAGATCGAAATGGGAAAAGATTTATTCGTCTAGAAATTTCGGTGCCCAGCTAAAAGATGAGAATGTCTATGAAGACGAGGGATATTCAGGTGGAACAACTGATAGGCCAAAATTCAAACTCATGATGGAAAACATGGCCTCATGGTTTACAATAAGACTGCGCAGAAAAAAGGCCAATCATACAAAATTAGAGACAACTCTGAATAGTGCTAGCGGAGCACACCCGGGCGTAATAAGTGCAGATCTTTCACTAGTTATACCTTTAGAGGACACCATAAGAGCATGTAACGCGCTTACTTATTTGAATTAATCTTCCCCATCTCTTCCATCAATTTTTGGATTGCCTTCTTCTCAATCCGCGAGACATATGATCGTGAAATCGCCAAAGAATTATCTGAATATTTATATTCCTCTTCGCCTGGAATATATATCGAATGGTCTGGTAGCATACACCGATTATTTATGGTTTAGTATTTGGCTTACGTTTTCGCAGTCATTACCGTTTAATTAAATCATTGGCGATAGTTTTGTTACTTTTCATAATATCCTTTAACGCCTATTCCAATCGCGAAAATATTTAGTACGTTCTAAATCCATTTCTAACTCTTCCTTCCACAAATCATAATTACCAGCTTCTTTCACCTCATGTATCATTTCCTCAATATTCTTGCTTGTCATGTCTCTCCAAATTCCTACGGAAATATTCAAAAAGCTATAACCATATACAGCCTCATGGTCATCAATACTACCATTATTCATTTCTGCAAGGAATTGCAATAGTTGGGTGTCCACTAATTCAAATGGGTTCTTTCCGTACATAAAAGGCTCAATTTTTTCACAATAAGGGCCTGATAAGACTTCCATAAATTCTACGCAACCATTTACATCGAAATCAATTCTTATCTCCAAATCATCGTAATACAACTTATTATCATACTCAGTATTCGGGTTCCCAAGAATACCTTTTACAGCCTCTTTACTCTGTCCAAACTGCACTTTATCTTCAGTACCTATTTGAATCCCTTTTAAGGGAATTAATTCAACCCTAACTTTACTTTGTTCTCTGGTTATATTTGCATTCAAACCCTAATCGTCTCCCCCTAAAATGAAATTAGCTTTGTTATGAAAATAAACCATCAAGGCCCTATAACTAATGTTATGCTATGGATGGCGTAACAGCCTATTTCGCAGAACTAAGGGATTACCAAAAACTTTATTTCTTTTTAGAAGTGGCTTTATATTTGCAGATAGGAACTTACAATGATTATTAAATTACTCTCATCAATAAGAATAATAGAATTCAATAATTCGCCTAGATTTTCCTGCCAAAATTACCTTTTACAAAAAAAACTAGAACATCAATATCGTTCCAGCTTATTATCTCGTACAACTTCCACACTCAACCAAAGTGATGGAAACTCCTATTATTGAAAAGGACAACTCTTGTATAGTGTTTATCTAGATGATCAAACATTATTGATCAGAGGATACATAACAAATTTAGAATTTAACCTTTATATTATGATAAAAATAGCTCGCCAATACTTGAAGACTTTCATCCCGCAATATTCCCGCTGTCACCTCTGGCTTGAATGACGAGTTTTCAAATACAATTTGGCAGCAATGACTGCCATTTTCCCCCAATAAATTACATAAGTCAATATCACTGGCTCCATAAACCAGTCTTCCTAGCTTTGTCCAAACCATTGCACCACAGCACATGAAACATGGCTCACAGCTTGAATACAACGTAAATTCATGCAAATCCACAATATGTGTTTCATTGCAAAAATTCCGAATTAATCCAGCTTCAGATGAAATGTCGGGTCAGTTGCAGTATATATCTGATTTTCATTTGTATAAACTATTTTATTATCTTTTACAAGAACCGCCCCAAAAGGTTCATTGCCATGTTCTACCGCTGATACAGCCAATTCTATTGCTTTCTTCATAAAAAATTCATCTGTTCTCATATATCCTCCTAAAGAATTTCGATTTTTCGGGTAGTTTATAAATAATTCATAAGTCACATTTTTCTACCACAATGGCATCATGTATAAACGAAATCTGCAATGTTGAAAATATGGGCAATAGTATTAGTTAAAGTTCTATTCTCATTAATACCTTTCTTTTAACGTGCACGTGAAGTAATATTCTTATCTTAGCACTGCTTATTAATTCAATCCAAGCTTCCCATTATCCTCCCTGAACTTCGGACGGCATTATACTGACGGGTTCAAGAATTATTGGACCAAATATTATATATTGGATTACGACATAATAAGCTCCCATAATTACAGCAGCCTTATTCCTTTTAACGTAAGCGCCAAGTAACTCGGTGATACAAAAAGAGCAAAAACTCTTCTAAACTGAGTTTTTGCTCTTTTGGACAAGCTTCTCGAACTTCTGAATCCCACGGAAGGTATTCTGGATATTGCTCAAACTGTACTCCCGGCAATTAGCTAAAGATAAAATGAAGCTCTTTATACGGATTAAGACCTATTTGCCTTAGCACTTTCGATGATGCTGTACACGAAACTCCTCCTGTTTGACGGCGGTGGTTCCGGAGTTTTTAGCAACAGCACTACGTAGGTTGTCATAGATACAACGCCTAGGTACTCCACCAAAAAATTCAAACGAATTGACATGGCTGGTGAAATAAGAAGGATTGTTCTTGTCCGGAAAACTGAGGCATCACCACGTCATAGCGGGTTAATGCGAACGAATGGTCCTGACGAGGATGCGACAAAATACAGTCCGGGCGGGTGGTGATGGAACGCTTACAAGCACCGGAAGCAACCAGCCTAGCTTTGCTCTTGTCGTCACTTAAGCAAAGCCCGAATGCTCTGAGTGAAGGACTTTTACTCAAAGAACTTTGCTTGAAGCATCGGCAGACCCAGACCGAGGCAGCCTTTAAAGGATACATGCTCAGCAGTTTGATTCTCAACCAAACCATTACTAATAATCCCCGCAGTAAATACATCTTCTGATTGGATACTCTTGTCGAAAATCGATAGCATATCTAATTCATTCGGGAGATCCGGTGATAATATTTCCACTCTTAATTCTTTAGCTGCCATATTCTAAACCCCCAAGTCTAATTTCCATGATGCTTTAAGAAGCGCAAAAGGGTTAATTGTTTTCGTTTTACCCAGATAGCTTCAAGCGTTACGTCGAGTGCCCTAGCCAATTTACTAGCAACTTAAATACCTGACGGTTCCCATGCTCAAAATCACCAATGTACTTTGGTTTAGTTCCAGAGAGTAAGGCAAGACCTTTAACTAGTTATACCTTTAGAGGACACCATAAGAGCAAATAATGGAATTACTTATTTGAATTAATCTTCCCCATCTCTTCCATCAATTTTTGGATTGCTTTCTTCTCAATCCGCGAGACATATGATCGTGAAATCGCCAAAGCCTTCGCGATCTCGCGTTGCGTTCGTTTCGGACTGTTCATTAATCCATAACGCAACTGCAAAACCAGCTTTTCCCTCCGATTTAATTTTTTTACAAGTTCGAGCAAAGCCTTTTGCTCAGACTCGTTTTCAACTTTTACAGAGATATCCTCCTCGTTCGAACCAAGCACATCAATAAGTGAAATCTCATTGCCTTCTTTGTCCATCCCAATTGGATCATATATCGAAACTTCTCCCCTCGATTTTTTCAATGACCTTAAATGCATCAGAATCTCATTTTCAATACAGCGCGCTGCATAGGTTGCCAGCTTAGTGCCTTTATTGGGATCAAACGTATTGATCCCTTTGATTAAACCAATTGTGCCGATCGAAATTAAATCGTCGCCGTCTTCTCCAGTTCCGTCGAATTTCTTTACGAGATGGGCCACCAACCGCAAATTATGCTCTACTAAGGTATTGCGCGCTTGCTCGACCTCACGGGTAAGGGTAAATGGTTCTGTTTTACTTTCGCTAAGGATTCTCAAGTAACGAGCTTCATCCTGCTCACTCAAAGGCTGGGGAAAGGCATTGTTGTTAATATACGAGACCAGTAATGAAACTCCCTTAAGAACAGAGAGTGCAATACTAACAAAAAATAGTTCTGTAAACATTATCTCAACCCCTTTCGCACCGTGTTGTATGTTCTAATAACTATGCTGAAAAGAGAGAGATTTTGCTTATCCACATAAATTTAAAAATCCGCTCTCCCATATTTTATGAAAGGCGGATTCTAGATTGCTCTATCTTACTGACTTAAGAACAAATGGTACTATCACTAAGAGCATTCCAATAATCACAGAAGTAACCAGGTTTTGGGTGAAATAAGGATAAATCATCAATAACAAACCAAATACTATAAAGAGTACATCAACAGTTTTCTTTCCATAAGCTAAATAGGCAAATCCTACTAAACTCATAATAAAACCAATGATTATTGCCATGATTATCCCTCCGCTTAATGAGCGAACCATACGTTATAAGCTTGACCTCGCTGTTTTCTTGGTCAAACCGTCATTATTGGCCCTAATACTAAAAGAAGGTGCGTACATACCAATGGACTATATCCCAACCCCACATAATGGTAACAAAAACCCCGATGACGATAAAAGGTCCGAACGGAATCATACTTTTTCTATTTGCTTTGCCCAGAAAAATTAACATTAGGCTTGACGTTCCTCCGAGAAGGATTGAGATATATAGCGCGAGCAAAGTCATTCTCCAACCAAGAAACAATCCAATCGGCAAAAATAGTTTCACATCCCCCATTCCCATGACTTCATCGTTATGGTAAAGGAAGTATCCAATGAAGGCAACACTTAACAATAAACCCGAGCCAGTGACTAATCCTACTAAGGGATTCCACCAAAGACGATCAGAAAGAATTTGAAACGGTAGAAAAAGATTATAGACGAAGAGTACAGCCCCCCCAATGAGTCCGACAATCACCAGTTCATTCGGAATGATCTGGTGGTCAAGATCAATGAAAAATACTGCTATCAAAATGTAGGTTAAAAAGAGAAAGGTGGCGAAGTCGATTGTTAGGCCATACTTGAAGAACAAGGTTACCGATAATACCCCTGTAAGCATTTCGACTAAGAAATACCTAGGGGATATTTTCAGGTCGCAATATCGACATCTTCCTCGGTAAAACAGGTAGCTTAAGAGTGGAATGAGATCAAATGATTTCAGTCTAGTCCCACAGTTCGGACAGTGCGACGGCGGGGATACGATGGACTCCTCCCGGGGAATTCGGTAGATGCAAACATTGAGGAACGAACCTATGATAAGTCCGAATATAAAAACAAAGCTGTACATAGTCATAATATCACCCTTACTACATGTCGATGAGAAAATAAATAGGTGGGATCATCAAAGACCTCCTGCTGTTTGAGGTTTGCTTTCTCAGGTATGCTCAACTCAAACTTAAGGAGGTCTTTTTTCAGAAATAGTGAGCCTCAATTAGTGTAACGGTGGAGCTGTTCCTACAGTAATATTCAATGATAAATCAGATTGAGCGTCAGTGGAATCAATAAATGTTAGGTCATTGGCATCCTGTGCAGTCACAGTAGCTTCCATGATTAAGCTTGTGCCATCTTCTGTGATTAAAGCATTGAACGTATAGGTTGTGTTGGCACCGCCTGGGAAAGTAGTGTTTTGACCATTTGAATCAATTGGATGTAGAACTAACGTCTTCAGGTCGGTATCATCAACCGTGTAGTTAATTTGTGTATGAACACCCGAATTAATATAATCACAATATCCATTAGAAAGCGCTACATTCAAGTTGCTTTTACTAAAATCCATTTTTAAATACGTTGCTGGCCTACTCAGTTTAAGTGTTACGATCGCTTGAATTGGAACATTTGGCAATATAGTAATCCTATGAGATCCATTTTGCGTTGAAATACTGAGATCTGAGATCAACTTTGTCAGCGTGCTATCGCTCACCGTGACTTCCAAGCTCTTCGTGCTTCCGTCACTAAAGGTGAACGTCAGGTTCGTGATCCCCACACTTTGTGCACCTAAATATTCTTTCTTAATCGTGACGGTGTTGCCACTTACTGTATAGTCATTGCCTACAGTTAAGGGTACGCCGCCGTTTTTGATACTGATTAAGCTCGCTGAATATAAGGTCATGCTTGTGGTTACATCCCCATAGTGACCCGCGCTTGTATTTGCGCTGTTTTTATCAAACGTTGCCGTCGTTGGGCTGATCGTTGGCGGCGTGCTGTCGCTCACCGTTACGGCCAAGGTCCGCGTGCTTCCGTCACTGAAGGTGAACGTTAGATTCGTGATCCCCACACTTTGTGTACCTAAATACTCTTTCTTAATCCTGACGGTGCTGCCGCTTACTGTATAACCACTAGTGGTACTTAATGTTGTGTTCCCGTTCTTTATACTGCTTAATGTCGTTCCGCTTAAGGTCATGGTTGTGGCTACATCCGCATAGTGACCCGCGCTCGTATTCGCACTGTTTTTATCAAACGTTGCCGTCGTTGGATTGATCGCGGTTAGGGAGACTACTGTGAGCTGAGCCGAAGCTTGGTAGGTAGCATTATACGTAGCCGTAATTGTACAAGTTCCCAAACCATTACCAGTGGCCACTCCTGCTGAATTAATCGTTGCCACATTTGGATTACTACTTGACCAAACCGGCGTTACAGATATTGGTCCACTTAAAGGTAAACTTGATAAATCGTTAGCACTACTAGTAATATTTAATGTGCTACAGGATAATTGGACGGTATTTCCGACAAGGCGACCATTAATAGTCTCATTAGATGCGTACACACCAATTCTACCCTTTGGAGCGTAAAAAATGCCATTTAGTGTTGCAACAGAACTACTCACAGTTATATTACCAGTCTTAGAATAAATACAGACAGATGCACCATTCGCCAAAGATATACCACTGCCACTGATAGTTATGTCTCCAGTTGCCACAATTGTACCTTTTCCGGAAACTCGGCTACCACTTATTGTAAGATCACCATTTACATAAATCGGAGATGAAAGATTGATGTTAGTACCGCTATAGTTTTTATTTCCTACATATGATTGTCCGGCTGCATTAGCCTGAGTTTTAATAATCTCACTAAAGTCAGGCATGTCTATATAGGCAGCATTTTCAACAGGTGTTTTCATATGTATGATGCTACCCCATACATTCACTGTTTTTACAGCCTCGCAAGTTCCGGTCATATTAAAGATAGAAGAACTAGATTGAAAAGCATTATTTGTATGAATATCTCCATTAATAGTTAAATTGCTTCCATATACGCCCAACAAATCACTCGAACTCCCCGAGAAAATCGCATAATCAAATGCGTCTGGAGTACCGTTAGTGAAAAGAGCTTCGAACTGTTGCGCAGAACCAAATGGAATCGTTGCTGCTACAGGGCTGACATAAAGTGCAGGCGGAGCTGCTACGGCTTGGGTTGGTGCACTTGTTACTGTACCCGAGTAACTGCCGATACCTGTTGCCACTACTTTAATGAACTTAGCTAAATCTTCTGCAACTGGGGTATATGTGGTTTCTGTTGCTCCCGTAATGTTTGAATAACTACCATTTACTGTAGAAGCTATTTGCCACTGATAACTCGCGGTGGCTCCTACGGGTGTCAATGCCCCTGCTGTCAATATCGACCCGACTTGAGCTGTTCCGTTTATTGCGCCTATGGCTGTGATCGGTACTATTACATTAAAAGACGCGGAATTTGAAGCTCCGCCGTTGGTGGCAACTCCTTTAATAGTATGACTGCCCGCTGACAATGTTCCAATACTGTAGTTAGCTCTGGCACCGTCAGCGCCAGTATTGATAGTGGAGGTGGGAGTTGTACTATCGTCGAGATAAATATCAACGTCCTGATTTAGCATATCAATATTGTTGATATCCTTGACTCGGAACTTTGCTGTAGTTGGATTAATTGATCCTGGAATTAAGGTTATTTCCACACTATTTGCCCCTTGTGTTGGAGGAACAACAGGATCAGGGTCATAAGTGTCAGTGAAACACCATTTTTTTATATCTATATTAGCGTTCGCCGCTCCGGTGGATCCAGAAAAGCCCACATAAACATCTTGGTTATTCAAGAAATTACCAACATATTTGGAAATGACACGATTGTTTATTGAGTTTTTGGTCGTATCTGGTCCATACGTTGCTGTCAGGGTAGATCCATCGTAGTCAATCCAGACGTTGACATCGAGAGTTCCGTCCTTTCTGTAAAGAGAAAGAGTTCCTGGTTTTTGCGGAGTTAACGCAGTACCCGCTCCAGTAGTTACCAGAGTTCCTGTTGTTAACGTACCATCATCGATCGCATCATTATTTGCTGGTGCATGCATGTTATTACCATTTTCTACAATCGCCACATGGTTCGCATTCGGATCATAATAGTACTGACCGGTTGACGTAGCAATGTCCCATCCCGTATTTTTCCAAATATCGAACTCAACCCCCAGAGATTTCTCAACGCTCTGATAACCAAGTCCTGCACCCCAGTTTCCTACCTCAGGTTCTGAGTTACTCTGAATAACAAAGGTCAGTCCATCTGCCGGAGAGCTCGAAGTACTACTATTCATATTCATCACAAAATACGTACTGAAACCGCCATTAAGCTTTACTTTGTTGCGTCGGACCACTACGCCCCTTTGATTACCAGTATTAGGCACGATCCGTAGTACACCTGAAGTAGTCGTATTCGCATTCGCCTTCTTCCATAACAGGCTTGTACCACCGTCTCCATCCACATTAGCTGAAGTGAATTGGTTAAGCTCAACATAAATAGGAACTGCAGTGGCATGTGCCGGGGCTGGAAACGCTGCAATTATAAGAATCATCAAGCTAAACAGAGTACTTACTGTCTTTAATACTTGGCTTTTCTTAAGTACGGATGGGCCTTGGATAAACGATTTACTCATACGTATAAATAACAAACCCGTAAAGACTTTAATTAATGCGCTCATCTTATTCATCATACGTCTGGCTTGTAGTTTTTCATAACTACAAGCCCACCCCCTTTCCAAAATGAAAAAGCTTCTCTTAATTCTTCCAAGGTTATTATAAATACCATCTTGAATTCCATTTTATGCTAATTTCACCAGGCCGACTACTGCTGTATCTCCTTCCATACAAGAATTTATAATGTACGGCATCATTTTTTTACTGCTTGTGCGTAATGAAGTCGAGGTAATTTCATTATAGTAGTCGTAGTAAATTGCTTATGTAAACACCAGTTTGGATCGTAATTAGTAACTTCTCCCTGGAATCTATTTACTGACTGCAAATGCATTAAATAAACATCCATCACTTCAATTATTATTCGAGAATAATATGATTACGGCTGCTGTTCCTCCCTCCACTCAACAATCTGGAAGCGTTTAACATTCACATCAGTTCGAACCGCCCCGTCATACATAGTGGAAGTAGGTTTATTATCCACTCCCATAGCCCCCGGAGCAAAAAACTGCCTTGCCTTTCCGTCGGATACCATGACCGATTCGATCACCTTTTCATCATAGGAGATAGTTGGATTATCTGATACTTCTACATTACCTTCGCAGATAATTGCCCCATTGAACTTGCCGCTGCCCGTTATCTTAAGGTTCCCCACGCAATAGATAATTCCATTAAACATTCCATCTCCACTTATATTAAGATCGCCGTCACAATAAAGCATTCCATTATAAGTTATATTGAGATTCAAGGTGCGAGGACTAGTATCCTCCTGATTGATATAGGCAAAAGAACTTGGATCATCCAATTGATCTATGCCGGTGCTTATTTTCAAATTACCGTCTTCATCGAAAATTACAGACTTATCTACGAAAACATCGCCAAAACTGGAGGCCAGTTTATTTACGGTTCCAAGATTCCATGTTTTTGAGACAAATGTATTATATAAGGAACTTCTAAAGGCCGAGTAAGCACTGTAATTTACTGCATTATTGTCGATCGAATTGCCGAACGGTCCATATAAAGACGCGTGATCTTCGTTATCAGTTCCTTTAATATGGAGTAATGCTTCGCCGAAGGAGTACCCGTTAGGAAACCCTGAAAAAATGTTCGTGACAACAGAATCTGAATAATTTTCGTTAAGATAATTAGCCAATTGATTCATCTTTGGTATTGGACTATCTTCAGTTTCAGATGTATCTCCTTGCCCCCTCATTAAGTAGTAGGGATTAATTTCCGATTCATTCAGCGCTTCATCAGACTGGGGTTTATGATCATTTGTGAATGGTTCGAAGGAATAAGTATACCCTGATAGCGGGTGGGTAATCGGCGCCATGTAGGCACCATAGATATCAGCGCTACGGGCAGTTATACTTTCCCCAGTTTGATAGTACTGTTTATTTAACCAGGGATCATTCTGATCAGAGGATGGCCAAATAAAACTTAACATTTCATTTTTCTTAACTCCTGCATATTGAGCATACGCAGTCCCCGGCACTATGAATTTCCCATTCAAGGTTATTTCGCTCCCATTAGCACTTCCATCCGCTGAAAGAGCTGTATTATTAATCACTGTGCTGCTGGCATTGGGATCCCCATGAATAGTTTCCGAATTAATCCCAATGTAATTTCCGGCCACTGTAATTTCGGATTGCAAACCATCCATCTTTATATCATTAAAAGTGGTCACATTCCCGTCTACGTTAATAGCACCATTGTTAACATCTTGATCTGCATAGTTTCCATCCACAGACAAGCTATAGCAATAAACATTTCCGCCGGATATATCTTCATTAATTAAGGGAAAAGAAGTTGTGCAAGAAGGGCGTCCTTCAATATAACTATCAGAGGAATCAGTCATAAGATTATCAGCTTTCAGTGCTGCATAATCAAAAAACAATTTGTCGTTAAGGTTATCAGTATTACTATTGGAATACACGTTGTTCTTCAAAGTAGTATTAGTATCACGATATTTATGAACATTTATTTGGGAATCACTTCCAATAACATGGAGATTTCCCCTGGAATTGACATTGCCGTATATTTCAGCATTAGCCCCCCCCTTACTATATACGCCAAAAGCTAAAACATAATTGTCATTAAGAAGGGGCGTTTGATCTTTTTGATTATAAAAATAATCCGTATCTCCGGGAAACTCATCCGTGTCTGCCGAAAACAAATCTCCATAGATCTTGATCGGGTTGGAACTTGTTCCACTTGTAAAGCCTATGCTTCCAGCAGCTGTAATCGCATTTGTCCAGATCGGATTTCCTTTAAAAATTACTTTTTGAGTTTGTTGAATCATTTTATAGGTCGGAAACTGTACATTGAGTGTAACCGACACAGCCTTTCCCTCTACTGAAGGATCTATTGTATCGATGTTTACTGCAAGCTTTAAATTATCTAGGTTATTGGAAAACAACCCTGCCAGGTTCTTCTGAGGTATTGAAAACCCATCCGCTTGAGACAAATTATCTTGAAGTAGATCAGCACTGTAATAATAATAAAGGCTTGTTAACGTGTTAGCCATAAACGCCTTCTTTGCAGCATCCAATTCAGTGTCCGAAACAGTGTCCGAAGCCGACAATTCCATGATATTTAGCCATTGGGCATATACAGTATCCTGAAAATTGTTAATGTTTAATGATGGGTCCGAGGGATTGTTTTCTGAGGTATAATAATGTCCAGCCATATATTTTTGCGCATTCGTTTCAGCATTTTCCAGCTGCTCGTTGACATCATTGACCTTATTCTCCGCATCCTTGTCAAGGGTATAATAATCCTTTGACCAGTTCCTATATTTTGAGCTCATTTGGATATTGGCTACGCTCGTCATTAGGGATACTGTAGCAAAGGTGCCTAAGGTGAGAATTACAAACAAAGCCATAATCAAGGCGCTGCCATTTTCACTTTTCAGATTGTTGCCTGTCCAGAATTTCATATGTTTAGCTCCATTCTGAAAAACTTATAGATCAATGATACTTTTTTGTTGAATATTTGAACATCTCTTCACTAACGCCCTTGTTTATTCTAGAGACAGTAAGTGTCAAAACGTACCCATTATTACTCGAACTAGAACTGGTAGCGGGAACAAACGATATACTATAAGCTCCTTGAAGAGCATTAATGATGACATTGGTATTTACATTTTCGAAATTTGCATTACTAACATTTGCATCAAAAATATAGAAGCTTGCCATTACATCAGATTCATTTGTTAAATTTATAGTATGTGGAGATTCTTCAGCCGGGAAATCCACTCTTATAGGCAGAGTATTATTAACTACTTTTGATTTAGACGTTGCATAGTCGCATAGTTTTAAAGTACCTACATAAACCTCATAGGACTGGGTTATCGTTACATCAATGTCAGTTGTTAGAGTGAACGAACCGGCGGAATTAACAAAATCCGGATAACCATATGCAGCATTATTATTATCATTTAAATCGGTATCCATCTTACTCTCAATCATAATAGCTGAATCAGTACGACTACACTCGTTTCCTGATCTATTGTAATACTTTGCAGAAGGATCATAGGCATCTGGATTAGCTTTAAAACTTTCAACTTGTTTAACAGCAACAGTATTAGCCATATCCATAAGCTGGGCATCTGCGTTTACATAGCTCGATGTCACAAACATCTGGAAGAGTGCTGTTGAAACAATGGCGACTATAGCCACTGCCACAACAACTTCGACCAGCGTAAAGCCCTTATCATTATGCAAATTGACCACCTACTTCATTTCAACGATGCCGGTTTTATTGCCAATCCTAAAGCGTGGATTATTCTTGTCATCGTTAATAACATTAATCTCCAACGGATAGTTTGTTTTATTATCTACGTCCAATGTTATTCCCGCCTTGTCCGTAACCTTCGTGCGCTGTTGCGATATGACATCCAGTCTTAATTTTCCTCCATCTATTATCAGCTTTCCTTCTTTTGTTTGGGTCGAGTTGCCCAGCGCATAGGAATAGGTCATTTTATCTATGTCTCCGCTAACTGAAATTTTACCGGTTATTCTATCATTCACATTACTATAAAGTTCCGTGCCATTCTTGGTGTAATCACCCAGGATCACCTTCGGAGCATTATCCTCCACGGTATTGAGAATGAGATAGAAACTAGGATTGATAGTCTTTACGGGGGCGGTCGTACTAGCAACTGATGTTTGAGCATCGGAATCGGTAGCTGAAGCAACCTTCTCCATAAATCCTGGATAAGCTATAAACGGGCTATCTTTACCATTTATTGGGGGAATAGCTAAAGAATAGGTGCTCTCATCCTCCGGAGTTGTGTATCCTACATACTGAACCTTGAGTTCTCCTTTCAATAAGCCACCACTCCCTCGGGTCATGCTGACTTCTTTGACAATGATTTTGCGTTCGCTCTGTTCCAAATCACTAATAAAATTATATAAAGCCCCATAATTACCAGAAAAGGAAACATCTACATCCTCCACCAAAACCATATTAGCAACTACCTTTGCTTTTGACTTACTAGCTTTGCTGTCATTCGCAGTACTGGTTGACATAGTTCCTTGACTACTATTTTGAATCTCGCTGTCAACACTCGTTGGCGTAGTTACTTTGCCGGTGTCCCGAGACTGAACAGACGATGTTTTCCCAGCCGCAAAATCTTGCTTGCTCACTGCGGAAATAGCGCTTAGATTCATCCCATTAATATCCAGTTTTCTGGCTTTAGCTAATTTGTTAAGCGTTAGGACAATCTCCTCCTGCGGAATTTCGGTAGGGACTTGCCGTTTCAAGCCGCTCAGCTTATAGTTCAATAAATTGAGATTCTCAATGTATTGATTTTTCTGGACCATGTCTTTTTCAAAATTAGCAGCGATGACCTGTTCTGCTGCGTAGCGCGTCTGCAAACTATTGTATTCCTGCCACTTAGGACTTAGGAGATAATTATATAATCCATACCCTTCCAACCCTATCACCAATAGACCTAAAAGAATAAAGTCCCTTTTGGAAAGACTAAGTGAGGATGAATTGAAACGTTTGGTTTTTGCTTTTTGCACGAAGTTTGGCATCTTCTTGGTCAGCTTGAGTGACTTAAGCGACTTGAGCGATAAGTCAAGATTCTTAAGTTTAGATAAATCAATCTTCAGCTTCATGACTTTTCCTCACTTCTCCAAGGTTAAAATCGCTGCGAAATTATACTCAGTTGTTTCAGCATTCGGATCTGTATTGCCACTGTTAGTGCTGCCACCCACATTACCTAAATAAACATTACTAAACAACCCGCTTCCCTTCAGCTTGGCTATAAAATAGGCGATGCTGTCCATATCCTTTGATTTGCCGATGATGTTCAAGTTGCCAGTTTGATCGAGGGCATAGTTGACGATAAAAACGTTCTCCGGCATCACACTGGAAATGCCATCTAATACTCTTGTGTTCAATGTAGAGCGGGCTGACACTAAATCGACTATTCCGGAGAGCTGATTAATCTTATCCTGCTTGCCTTGGATCTCTTTCTTCACTGTAACAATCGGAGAGGCGGCCTTGATCTGCTGTTCGATGGCCATTTCTTTCGCAGCTAACCTAACCTCTAGAAAGGTCAAAATTCCATATCCCACCATTCCTAATGCGAGAACAACTAAAAAGGCTATCCCCAACTGTAGGCTAATCCCTGAATTCTGACGGTCCTTCTTTTGCTGCTGGGACTGTGAAATTAGGTTAATATCCTTCAAAGCACTAGTCCTCCCTTAAAGCCGCGCCAATCGCTGGCATCAGTAGAAAAAATTTATCGGAGACTTCAAGGGGGGTACTATCCGATTGTGCTATATAAACAGGGGTTCTGAACATCCCACTAAAATACGCCTCTAAACCCGGAAAACTACTACCCCCACCCGAAAGACGAATAGTCTTAATCCCATCTTGGAGCTTACTATAACGTATATAATCCAGGGTTTGTCGAATCTGCTCCTCCACAGCTGAATACCCAAGTCGAAGGCAAGAATCGAGTTCCTCCTGGCTAATTGACAGATTTTTATATCCGCTCTGTCTGGCTGTTTCCGCTTCCTCCATCGTGATCTCAAACCGGTTGACAATCAAACTATCGACGAAAGAACCTCCGCCAGAAACACTGCGACTTAAGATTAACTTTCCATCCACTAAAACATTAACTTGAGACATGGTGTAACTGAGATCAACTAATAGAACCGAATCCCCTGGCACGGGGGACTGAATAAAACAATTATAAGCTTTAGCCAAACTGTTGGCATTGACATCCACATATTTTAGACCAATACCCGAATTATCAAAAAGCTCTACGTAGCTATCTACAATTTTTTTCGGGCACGATGTCGTAATCCCATTAAGGAGCTCACTGGTTCTGGTATAAATCTTGAAAGCAGTCGAATGCGTTTGCACCATATCGGGAAAGCTCTGAGCTAATTCAAATTGAACAGCTGGTTCAATCTCATCATCTTTTAGAGCAGTCATATTAAGCTCTCGGAGCATAATGGTTGAGGAATGAAGCGTGACAGCGACTTTTTTGGCCATCAGCTTATACTCGCTGATGGCGCTCTTCAGCATATCCAGCACCGCTTCTTTGTCTCTAATCAGACCATCTGAGACACTTCCTAACGGCGTGGGAACAATTCCCCAGGCTTTTAGTTCCGGTTTAGTTCCTTGTTTCACTAGCGCAAACTTCGTTAGTCGTGTTCCAATATCCATTCCTAGAACTTTGTTCTCCCCAAACATGGATGTTCCTCCTGGCACTTCGAAATTAGTCAAATAAATAAAAGAGCTTTAAACGTCTACCATGACAGCGTCTTGATTGATACTAAGGTGAAGAGCGCAAAGTGATAACCTGTGATAAATCAACAGAACGGTCAATCGATTTGACTTCGATGTTAATAATATTGGCCCCCGGTTGCTCAATGTCAACGGAGGATAAATCCGCAATTTCCTTACCATTTTCCAGTACTTTGTTAAAAGTTGTACCAGTTTGTTCCCGCAACTTATGCGTGTTGGTATCAACGTAAATCCAAAAATAAGTATTCCCTGCTACATTACTCGCATCATTAATCTTTAATACCTGAATCGGATTATCTGAATTGTCTGTTGTACTCATAACTGATATCTTATTAGCTACGTCATTTTGTCTGATTTTCACTGTGATATAAGCCATAGCCAAGCGAGCATTATTTTGATTATCCATAGCCGTATCCGCTGTGCGATAGAATTGAATCCCAGTGTTTAACATTGACACTAGCATTGTGCCCAAAATACCCATGATTGCCAATACTGTGATGAGTTCAACCAGCGTATACCCATGTGTTCTTTTTGTGCAATTTGCGTTTTTCTCCTCCATATTGATTCCTCCAGTATTAATTTAAATCAACATGGAGCACGCTGACATCATAGGTTCCACTTCCATTAAGTACGTAAGTGTATTTGTATTTTGTAGTATTCAAGCTTACACCAGTTTGCTGAACTAAATCCGAAGCTAGGGTTATCAACTCTGTTTCTGTGAGATTTGGAGTACTACTGTCGTGTACCCCTTGATTCGGGTAAATTCCCGTCAAAGCATAGTGCTCTCTTAACGCTTTATTTACCACATATTCATTTTTAGCGCGATCATTTTCATTAGACATACCTGCAGCCCCTGACAGGCTAGGATATGTCACTGTAGCCATGAGTCCGATAATCACGAGCACTATCATCATTTCGATTAACGTGAAGCCTCTATTGTTGGACAATACCAATGACTCCTTTAGAAAGAATCGTTATAGGCGGGTGTCTATAACGATTCTCCAGAAAATTGGTGACTTCCAGTGAAGTTCCTGCTAGTATTACAAAATGCGAAGAATACACGAGCAGCAATACATCATGGCGTTGTATCAGTAATGGTACCGTCATCTGCACATGTAGCTTCCATTTCGTTTTTAGTATACACAAAAGCACCATCAACAAAAGCAGAATCATCAGGATCAATAGTTCCAGCAAATTTTGTTGTATCATCCCCTACTGTGAAAGGACCGGAAGTACCACTCACATACTTAATCTTCGGCCAATCTCCATTTTTTGCATAATAGGTTTCTGCTATTGTCCTAATAGATTTAGCTTCGGAAATCGCGACGCCCTTTCTAGCATCATCTGTGAATGAAAAATACCTAGGCAACATAACACCAGCCAGGATACCAATAATGGCGATAACGACGATTAACTCTACAAGAGTAAAGCCCGTTTGCTTTCGTTTAAGCTTCTTCAAACGTTTTTTATGATCCATTTCTTTTCTACTCCTTTCAATTATATCTATAACCACAATGACTTTCATATTGAAATCCAAAACATTGGTCGACGACCCTTTTAGCGAGATGGTTTGGAGTATTACCTTTGACAATGCTAATGACTTCTTTTTGAAGAATCGTATGGGGTAGCAATAACGATTCTTTAAAAATATCGATTTTTAGTTATGAGGATACACACCTCACTTTATAAGAAATGATGTTAGTGTTTATGATATGGGGGTCGTGGCTTTGATAGCATATACTGGCTTGTCTAGGGCTGAGGTTTTGTCTAATGAAAATGACTAAGTCAAGCATAAAAGTGTGAACAAAAGGACATACCCACATAAAGGGGGCTTGTGTTAGTTTACGACGCCACTAGCATCACAAGTTGCGCTTTGTTTATCTTTTTTATAGGTAAAAGAACCATTGGTGATAGTTTTATCTGTAGCATCAATACCCGATATATCTCCAGTAAATCTCGGTGAATTGTCATACGTAGCACTAGCTGCTGCTGCCCCTCCAGTTTGAACTGTGAAATTACTTGTACCAGACACTATCGGCCAGTGACCAAAAGTAGCGTAATAGGTTTCAGCTATAGTCCTAATGGATTTAGCTTCGGATATCGCCACTCCCTTTCTAGCATCATCTGTAAATGAAAAATACTTTGGTAACATAACCCCAGCCAAGATTCCAATAATGGCTATTACGACAATCAACTCTACAAGAGTAAAGCCTTTTTGCCTTTGTTTAAACTTTTCTATACGTTGTCTTAGTTCCATTCTTTTTAACCTCCCTATATTAATGAACCGACTGCATAATATTGACCATAGGTAACATCATTGCCATAACAACTGTGCCCACGACGACTGCCATGATCACGATCATGGCAGGTTCAAGCATCGCCGTCAGTTTGTCGATTGCTTCCTCCACCTCCTCATCGAAGAATCCAGCTGTTCGAGTGAGCATCTCATCCAATTGCCCCGTGGCTTCCCCTACTTCTATCATATGTATCAGCATCGGAGGGAAAACTCCCATTTTTTTAATGGAGCCTGAAATCCCCTTGCCCTCCATGACTTCATCTCGGCATTCAGTAAATCTATGGGCTACCACCCGATTCCCCAGTAAATCACTCATAATCTCAAAAGAACGGATAATCGGAATGCCGCTTTTGAGTAAAATCCCCATACTTCGAGCAAATCGTGCGGTAATGACCTTTACAATAGTTACTTTGACAATGGGAATCTTTAATTTTAGAGCATCAAGCCAAAGTCTAAACTCGTCGTTTTTAGACAAAATATTACCAGCAACACCTCCAATAATAACTATGCCAAATATAAACTCCATATTCTTGACCATAAAACCGCTCATCCCCATGAGGATTTTAGTCAAGGCGGGAAGTTCGCCTCCCATGGATTGCAATATGTTGGCAAATGTCGGCAAGACCTTAACCATTAACAAAGTGACTACACCGACCATGAGAACCAATAAAATAGTAGGATAGGTCATGGCGCTTTTGATTTTGCGGCGCAGCTTGTTCTCTTTTTCATAATACTCGGCCAAACTAATCATAATGGTATCCAAGGTTCCACTCGCTTCGCCCACTTCAACCATGTTTCGCATGAAGTCTGGAAAGACCTTCGGATGGGCTTGCAAAGTGCTAGAAAATAAGTTACCTCGTTGGAGTTGGTCATGAACATCTTCTAATGTCTCGCGAAACTTCTTCTTTTCCACCTGATCTCTCAATATGGCTAGGGCCTCGACAATCGGAATACCTGCGTTCAAGATAACTGAAAACTGACGACAGAAAAGAGAAATATCCTTCATATCAACCCGGGTGAGCAATTCGCCAAAGCTATACTCTTTACCTTTAACTTGAGCATCAATTAAAAAATATCCTTGGTCTGTCAACATAGCCTTGAGAACCTCAAGAGACTTAAATTCCTGAGTGCCCGAGAGTTCTTCACCGATTAAGTTTTTAGCTCTAAAGGTATAGATAGGCATCGTTTTACTCTTACCACCTTCGCCGATACAGAGTGTTCTTGTGCTTATTATGAATCAGTCTCTAGTATAGACTGTGCGTATCATTTCGTTGACGCTGGTTACTCCATTCAAAACAAGTTGTCTACAGTTTTCATAAAGCGGCACCATGCCGTCTTTGAGGGCTAACGTCCTTAATTCGTCCGCATTAGCACCTTTTTCTATAATGCTGCGCATTTTATTATCTAAGTATAAAACCTCATGAATCGCGGTACGACCTTTATAGCCCGTATTATTGCAAGCAGGGCAACCTGTCGCTTTGTACAATTTATGAACGTGTGGATCTCGCAGAATCTTCTTTTCTCGTTCTTCAGCCAGATACCCTCGCTTACAGGAGGGACAAAGTTTGCGCAGAAGTCTTTGGCTAATGATTCCGATGATAGCTTCTGCTACTAAGTAAGGAGCAACCCCCATGTCGACTAAGCGCGTCAACGAGCTAGGTGCATCATTGGTGTGCAGAGTCGAAAAGACTACGTGACCAGTGATGGCAGCTCGTACAGCGATATGAGCAGTTTCTTCATCCCGCATCTCTCCAATCATGATAATATCAGGGTCTTGTCTGAGAATACTTCTCAAGCTGGATGCAAAAGTTAGTCCGGCTTTGGTATTAACTTGAACTTGATTAATCCCTAACAAAGTATACTCTACCGGATCTTCAACCGTCACAATATTCTTATCAACTGTGTTTAGTTCCTTCAAGATCGTGTAAAGAGTTGTGGACTTTCCACTTCCCGTTGGTCCCGTTAATAAGATAATTCCATAAGGCAGACTTAGTATTCGATTAAGCAGAACATTCTCATGGCTGGTGAAGCCGAGCATGCTTCTATTTAATTGGAAGTTATTTCTATCCAGAATTCTGACGACAATTTTTTCCCCGTACACGGTAGGCAACGAGGAAACGCGAAAATCATAGCTTTGACCTCCAACCTCCATTTCATTTCTTCCATCTTGAGGGATTCTGTTTTCTGCAATATTCATTCCAGCCATGATTTTGATCCGAGTGCACACGGATGAGTATAGACTCTTAGGTATAGCCATACTTGCCACTAAAACCCCATCAATTCTATATCGGACTTTCACTTCTTTTTCAAAAGGTTCAATATGTATGTCGCTGGCACCAGTGGTAATAGCCTGATTAAGAATTGAATTCGTAAGCCTTACAGCCGGAGCACTCTGGACTTCGTCAATAATTGCTTGATCGAATTTTCCATCTAATTCAATCTTGTATTCTTTTTTCAAATCTTCTAAGGCTTTATCCGTTGATTGTTTACTAAAATATAGCTCAATGGCCTTTTCTATGGCTTCATAGCCAGCTATACACGGCTGAATTAGTTTATGTGTAATGAACGAAATATCATCAATGGCAAAGATGTTAAGCGGGTCACTCATCGCCACCAGTAATTTGCCCTCTTTTTCAGCAAAAGGAATTAAATTATATTTCTTAGCAACTTCTTTAGGTATACTCCGAGCAACTTCAGGGTCAATAAAGGCTTTCGCGATATCAAACCGTTCAAGAGAAAGCTGCACTGCTAGGGTATCCATGATTTCTTCTTCTGTTAAAATGTTGCGCTCAATAAGGATCTGTCCCATCCGTTTTCTGGACTTTCCTTGTTCAGCTAACACCTCATCAAGCTGCGCTTGCGTAATCATTCCTGCTCCCATCAGGAGCTCGCCCAGCCTCATTTTCTGCTTAGGTTGTTTTTCCATACTCCCTTAATGACACCTTTCTTTTGCAAGCATATGATAAAAAACACCCAAAGAAACCAAAATATACTTAAATTTCTTTATATTACCAATTACCCAACTTCCTTATGCAATCAAAAACACTATTATAGAGCGGACAAAACACAAGCAAATCTCAATAACCTAAAACTACGGTATTAACTGAGTCCAAAACTTTACTTTCACTTAACATAAATCTCATTTTCAACACAATATTTTTACAAAACATCGCCTTATGACCTATGGCCTATCTCTCAGGGACTTTAGGCTCTATTTAAACACATTTATCGTATCCGTTAATCTAAAAATAGTCAATAGAATATATGATTCTTGATCTTTTTCTTCATACTGTATATTTTATACTTCAGCTCAGACTATATCCTGACAAAAAAAGAAAAGCGACTTTGTAAGCCCCTTTTCAAAGGAAATCATGTTCAATTTTATCAGTCTAATTCGTTGTGCATCTTTTTGAAGAGAAAAGATCAAACTCTACTACTCTTTTATGAGTTATTAGATTTTAAGAGTGTACTTCCAGTTGAAGTTCAATGTTCACTACATGGTAAAAATTCTATCTCCAATGGCATATTCTCTACGGCTGTCTTCAACTCCGGCCAACAATCCTTGGTCGTTTGGAGCATTACTTCTCCTAACTCTTTGTTCGTTGTCGTTACTATACCAAGATGCCCTAAACCCTCAACCAGTTTACATAACATTTGAATTTCCGAACGGTTTATGTGTGCTTTAATGATAAGGTCAGTATTGGTATGCTTAGAGTTCACTTGAGGGTCCTTATGTAGTTCAAGATTGTTCATCAGCTATTCTCCCTATATTAAAATTTTCAAAGCTTAAACAAATAGAATCAAACAAAGTTCTTTCATTAAAAACAGATAATTAAGCAAATAAATTAGTCAAATGAACTCTATCTCAAACGGCATGTTTTCTATGGCTTTCTTTAGATCCGGCCAACATTGTTTCGTCGTTTGAATCATAACTTCTCCCAATGCTTTATTCGTAGTCGTTACAATGCCGAGATGGCCTAAACCTTCGACCAGCTTATCTAACATCTGCATTTCTACTCGTTCTAAGCGCGCACTAACAATAACACCTGCTTCCGCAAACTCAGAACTTGCTTGCTCTAAGGGATTCATTTCATCGTCCCCTTAATCAACTTATTTTTTCTCTCTTTTCGCCCGTCGAAGAATACTATACTCTTGTATCTCTTTCGGTACGGTCATTCTGATCGTTTGTTGGGCATGGCGAGCCACTTCTATCGGTGTCCCCTCAATATCCCACATTTCCTTAACCTCGAATGACCAGGAAACCTCATGCGGAGTCAAAACCTCTAAAATTTCTCCCAACTTAAAATGGTTCCTTTGTTCGATCCAGACCATACTTTCATCTGATGATATTGGGAGAGTTTCAATTTCTTCCTTACTTAAGGTCACCCCAACAAAATCATAATCTCGAACATAATGAGAAGACTCTAAGTTATGCGATTTAGCTCCCGGTTTACCAAACAGGAATCCTGCAGAGTAGTCCCGGTGACTCACTTTATCCATCTCTGCCAGCCACTCAGGGAGCTTAGCTTGAAAAACTTCTTCCCCTTCTTCCCACAACGTATCGATTGCCTCTCGATAAACCTTTACTGTACTGGCAACATATTGAACGCTCTTCATCCGACCTTCGATCTTAAAACTGTCAATATTGATCGGTTTTAACAAAGGCAGGTACGGCAAGAGACATAAATCATGAGAGTTAAAGACATAAGTCCCTCGTTCATCTTCCTCAATCGGAAAAACAACTCCTGGTCGTTTTTCTTCCACCAAGGCGTATCCCCAACGACAAGGCTGCGTACATTCCCCCCGGTTGGCATCCCTACCTGTCAAATAGTTACTCAGTAAACACCGGCCAGAATAAGACATACACATCGCTCCATGGATAAAGATCTCCAGACCTCCCTCGACTTTAGCACGCATCTCCCTTAGTTCCTCAAGTGTCAACTCCCGAGCAAGCACGACCCGCTCGATTCCTTGCTTCAGCCAAAATCGTACAGAATACGAATTCGTGTTATTCGCTTGAGTGCTTAAATGCAGTGGTAGACGAGGAGCGACTTCCTGAGCCATCCCAATAATACCTGGATCAGAGACTATAGCACCATCCACGCCAAGTGCTTCTAGTTGTCTTAGATAATCTGGAAGCTCTTCAAAATCCGTTTCGTGAGCAAAGATATTAACAGTTACATAAATCTTCTTCCCCAACTCATGCGTCCAGCGAACAGCCTTCTCCATTTCATCCAAGCCGAAATTCCCGGCATAAGCTCGCAACCCAAAAGCTTGACCACCCATATAAATCGCATCTGCACCATAAGCCAGCGCATACGTTAACTTTTCCCAGTCTCCCGCAGGAGCCAACAACTCAGGTTTTCTCATGAAAATTCCCCTAACGTTTACTCTAAGCCCATCCAATTAAGCTTATCTATATAGTTTACCATAAACAAAGGAATATTAATAAGTTGTTTATGACTCTTAAATTTTTAAGTCAAAATTATAATTAAAGCTTTGGCTTTGCTAAATGAATCCCATCACAGGAGTCGCGTCTAGTGCGCAGCGACGGAGTTTCGGGTGAACGTGCAAAAGCATCTCGCTCCAACGACCCGTAGTTTTTAACAAATTACCCCTTGACGTCCAGCCTCTGCCATATTACAATACAGAAAAATATTACAAGACAATGATGAGAAATAGTAAGTCTTTGCGGAATGTTTAAGCGAGTCAGAGAAGGTGAAAGTCTGATACACTTCCCGTAGATCGAATGGATCTCAGAGTCGTAATCCGAACGCTTTAGCGTCAGTAGGTGCTACCGGGGGTTTCCCGTTACAGAAACACGGATATCGAGAGGTCGACTCTCCGCATCTGCTTATAATTATGCATGAGAATACATCCTACTCCGTATCTAAGCTTGAGGTATAAGAATCTACTATGTAGATCTGTACAAAAAAGGTGGCATAATGGAAATTAACTTTCCGTCCTTTCTAAGGGCGGAAAGTTTTTTTATTTTTAAAACTATAAAAATGGAGGAATCTTATTATGGAAAAAGGTTATTTTGGTGAATACGGCGGAAGTTTTGTCCCACCTCAATTACAAAATGCACTCGATCAATTGGATGATGCCTTCGAAAAGTATAAGGATGATCCTGCTTTCAATGACGAACTTGACTATTATCTTCGCCAATATGTTGGGCGCCCAAACCCTCTCTACTATGCAGAAAAACTTTCTAAACAATTAGGGGGCGCAAAGATCTACCTTAAGCGCGAAGATCTAAATCATACTGGCGCTCATAAGATCAACAATGTCCTAGGGCAAACCCTACTTGCCAAGCGTATGGGAGTCAAACGAGTAATCGCCGAAACTGGAGCCGGTCAACACGGCGTAGCTACAGCAACGGCCTGTGCACTCTTTGACATGGAATGTGTTATTTATATGGGAGAAGAAGATACTAGACGCCAATCCCTAAATGTCTTCCGCATGGAACTGTTAGGAGCTAAAGTAATCTCCGTCACATCCGGAACACGCACGCTTAAAGATGCCGTGGATGCAGCCCTTGGAGACTTCGCCACCAACTTCGAAAACACATTTTATATGCTGGGTTCTGCTGTTGGTCCTCATCCCTTCCCAACACTGGTCAAACACTTCCAGGCAATCATCTCTCGAGAAGCACGCCAACAAATACTGGAAGCTGAAGGTAAACTCCCTGATGTAGTCATGGCCTGCGTCGGCGGCGGAAGCAATGCGATCGGCATGTTTGCTAACTTCATTCCTGACTCGAGTGTCAAACTTATAGGAGTCGAACCAGCGGGTTTAGGTTTAGAAACAGGAAAGCATGCCGCTCCCCTCACTGCCGGCGCACCTGGAATCGTACACGGTTTCAAATGTTACGTCATGGCGGATGAAAAAGGTGAGCCTCTCGCCACTCATTCTATTTCAGCAGGCTTAGACTATCCCGGTGTTGGACCCGAACACAGCTACCTGAAAGACATCGGTCGTGCCGAATATGTAAGTGTAACCGATGAAGAATCCCTTGCAGCATTCCACAGGCTCTCTAAATGCGAAGGCATCATCCCAGCACTGGAAAGCGCCCACGCTGTCGCCTATGCGCTTAAACTTGCTCCTAGTATGACCTCAGACCAAATCATCATCATCAATCTTTCCGGCCGCGGGGACAAAGACGTTCAACAAATTCAAGAGATGTCTAAACAACCCCAATAATGGTCCTTATTCCTGCAATGCAAATCCATCTCCAAAGACCCCATACCTAGCCTCTATTCAACAAAGCAGAGATGGATTTTGCAAAGTGAATCCCGTTAAACGGAGTCGCGTCGAGCGCACGCCGACGTTAAAGCCTGAAAAAGTTAGCGGTTGACATGCAGAAAGCACAAGGGTTTAGCTTTTTCGCTTTAATGTCCAGTGCGCAGCGGCGGAGTTTCGGGTGAACGTGCAGAACCATCTTGCTCCCACACCCTCACTGATAAAGTTTAATATTTCTCAAATGTTCAGCATACGTCTTAGCAAATGCATGATAACCATCTTTTTTGGCCACATAGTATAAAAAATCCGTTTGGGCCGGATGCAATGCCGCTTGTAGGGAGGCATCTCCAGGGTTGGCAATCGGCCCCGGCGGTAGCCCTTGGTGAAGATAAGTATTATACGGTGAAGGAATCTGCAGATCCTTGTTATAAAGTTTCGGTTTTGGGGTGCCCAGTATAAATTGGATAGTGGCATCCACTTGAAGGGGTTGGTTAATCTTTAATCGATTCATTAGCACTGAAGCAATTAGAGGTCGATCCGTTGCTTTTACCGCCTCTTTTTCAATCAAAGAGCCCAAGGTAACCCAGTCAGAAATCGAGAGCTTCTTTGAAACAAGTTGCTTCTGTACCTCTGGCGTTAGCTCCTTGGCAAACTGTTGAAGAAACATATCAATCACAGCATGTGGTTTTGCTTTCAAATCGATATAATAGGTGTCCGGAAATAAATACCCTTCTAAGTGGTGAATCCCTTTGGGGGCACCCTGTAAAAAGGGATATGAGAACGTATCGTCCGTAATAACCTTCGTAAATTCTTCTTGACTCCCAATCCCCTTTTGGACTAGAAGTGAGATAATTTGTTCCGTATTGTACCCTTCCGGAATAGTCACATGACTAATACCTGTAAGTTCGGGGCCATTAAGCAATTCATTAATTATTTCGTCAGGAGACATTGTTGGCGCCAATTTATAATCCCCAACATAAAGCTTGAAATTAGCTTCTCGTGACTTTGCTAACCATCTAAACACCCAAGCACTGCGGATGAGATGACGCTGTTGCAATTCCCCTCCGAGTTGATCTGCTGTTGTTCCAGGAGCAATTGTGACCTTCTCTCTATTACCTGTAGGAGCGTAAGGCTTTGTCGCCCATGACCACCAGGACAAGAATCCAAAGCCCCCGACTAAGAGAACAAGAATAACACCCCTAAAGCTCTTCCACCGTCTTTTTTTCTTTTTGGGGACATATTCCCACTCTCTCTTTCCACTTACTTTTCACGAACCCACTCTAACTTCCAACGCGCAGAATACGATTAGCTGGGGCATACGAGTCGCGACCGAGGAACTGCTTAGTTTCGGTTCCGCTAGCATCACGAATGATCTTCCAAGTGTTAACAATAATCCCCTTTGAACCGAATTGCTCCTGAATAGTACGACCCGCGGGTAGTTTAGAATCCAGCCGTCTTTCCGTCTTATAGGCTATTGTCTTTACCACTTGTCTTTCAATGCGTACGGATTTGTCCGTCTTCTTACCCCAGATCCGAAGGGTCAGAGCACCTGGTTTAACATCTGCCCGTATATATACCAATGAAGTGGTATCATTCTTAAATTTAAAATCAGTATTAGGATAGTTGACCGTTGCATCTTGACCGGCAGGAACATAACTTACAGCTACCTCATGGGGAGCCCTTTCCACAACTCCTAAATTACTTAGAAGCACAGCATTATAGAGGGTTGAGGAAACTTGGCATATACCTCCACCAGTACCTTTGACATATTCGCCGTTAATTATAATGTAAGCATCTTTATACCCAGTACTTGGTTCACGAGGACCAACTGTATCATTGAAGGAAAATGTCTCTCCTGGACGTAGAATTTTTCGATCGATAGCTTTAGCCGCAACAGTCAAATTCGCAGAACGATTTTTCTCATTAACTGAGAATTTAGTCGTATACTCTCCAATAACGGTATCAAAAGCTAAGTTTTTTACAGTCTCAGCGGTAACTGCAGCGGGCACTTCTTTCATCGGAATATCTATCCGTTCCGGTACCTTAGATAGAGGTATCTTTTGAATATTGCTAATCAGTCGATCAAGGTCAACTGTCCGACCACTCTGCGCAGAAGTTATAACAACCTTGTCATTAGCGATTTTATACGAAGCGTCTTTTGCCGGTTGGTTAAATTTCGTTAGTTTCTCATTAAGCGCCTTCTTTGCTTTCAATGAATCGACTTTAAGTACAGTCGGCAGAACCGTTCCGGGGGCAACCTGAGTCCCTTCTATTGTCTTCTGCGTATCCAAATCAATACCTATGTCTTTTAAGGTTATCGGAATCTCGGTTTCATTGTACAACAGTACACGCGTTTCTTCCAGCTTGTCCTTTGCCCATTCCTCTATTTTTATTGGTGCTTCAGAGACGGGCGTGCCACTTAAATCCAAACTTTCAACTTTTGTTCCCTCACCAATGATCTGATTTGTAGCTCCAACACCTGAATTCTCTGAAGTTTGAGTGGAAGGGTTATTCGGCTCAATCATGTGGTTTGTAGGGAAGCATCCTCCAATAAGCAATGTCGAAAAAAAAAGAGCCAGAGCTTTATAAAGAGCCAAAGTCAATGTTTGTCTTATGTGCTTCATAACCAACACCTCCACTTTTGTCAACGTTAGTATCTCCGTAGAATTGCAGGTTTATCGTTGAATTTTTTCCCTTTTTCTTCAATAAACAAGAAGAACTCGCTGAGATGATGATCTCAACGAGTTATTTGTTTTCCTATGTAGATGTTAGGATTATTCTTCTTCGGATTCTACTAGGTTTTCCCAAGCATCCGCCACTTTTTCCCACTCTTCATCGTCTTCGATGTCAAGCAGCATTTCGCCACCTTCAGCATCTTTGCCTAGTTTAAGGATAATAGCCTCATCGGCTTCCTCATCTTCGGATTCATCCTCCGAAATAGGCATCAGGACAAAATATGTCGAGCCTTCAAGTTCCAAGGTATCAAGATGGAGAAACTCATGGTCTTTTCCCTCATCATCTGTTAGCACAACTGTGTCAAATTCCTCAGCGTCATGCTCATGGTCATGATCATGTTCAGTCATATAATTCACCTCTTATCAAAGATATGGTCATTGTACTATTGTAGGTAATGATTGTCAAATACTCACACCGGAATATTTTTGCTCTGCCTACGATCCAGATAGCCCTGAAGTATAAAAACAGCTGCCATCTTATCAATCACAAGCTTCCGTTTCGAGCGCGACACATCCGCTTCCAGAAGGGTCCGCTGCGCAGCTACCGTGCTTAGACGCTCATCCCATAACTCCACTAGAAGCCCAAACTCCGAACGTAAAAGTTCAGCAAACTCAGAGGTTGCTTCACAACGCGGCCCCAGTGTTCCATTCATATTCTTCGGATAGCCTATGACGATCTCATTAACCTCATACTCACGGATGAGTTCACGCAACTCATCGATCTCCTTCTTCGAGCGCCTAATCGTCTTAACCCCCTGAGCCGTCCAAAAAAAAGCATCGCTCACCGCCACGCCAATCGTCTTCGACCCAAAATCCAACCCCATAATTCGCATAATATCCCCTCCCAGCAAACCTACCCCTAGTATAAGAAATCATTAAGTTATTATACGATCTTAAGGCAAAAATGCGAGCAAACTCTCCCACAATACCCACAAAGCACACACGCCTCAGTATCTACCACTGCGACCATGTCTTCAAGGTGCAATGCACCCTGCGGGCAGGCTTCCAAACAACGCCCACACCCTTGGCACCAATCAGCAATATAAAGTTTCCGCTCTCTATGTTTGACTTTTTCCTGCAAGTCTTGCGGAATAACCTTCTCTGCCAACAAAAGAAGGTTATAATCCACCTCTTCCCGGCTAGACATTCCTAAAGCCATGGCCTGTACACCCTTAATACTTCGAACAAAGGCCACAGCTTTTTCCGGGTCATGGGCTAAATGCCCACCCCCAAAAACCTTCATGGCATATATTCCAATACCTAAATCTGCCGCAAACGAAATGGCCTCGAGCATATCGCTTAAATTCCCATCGATAATCCCTAACCCTTGGTAATTCAAGATTGGATGAATTACATCAAGACCTGGTTGGAGCGCTCCAGCCCGGACTCCGGCAACAGCATGCGTCGAAATGCCGATCCAGCGGACGATGCCCTTTTCCTTGGCCCTCAGAAGTTCTTCCCAAGCGCCTGAATGCCCTTTGAGGGTATGGGCGCTTTCTTGTTCGTGAAGCAAAAAATAATCAAGTGTTTCCCGCTTGAGAGCAGTTCGCGCCTTTTCCAGGCTCTGGCGCATTTCTACGGCAGTGACGGAGTATGATTTACTAATAATGCGCACATCGGGATAACCCTTTGTCGCTGCAGCAATTTGCTCATAGTTATCATAAATTTCCGCCGTATCAATCCAATTTACCCCATGCTCAAGGGCATACTTCAGAACTAAAGTCCCTTCTTCATGCGTCACACGTCCTTGTAGCGGGGATATGGCTAAGCTTCCGAAGCACACCTCCGAAACTTGCGGCCCCCATAAACCTAGTTTAACTTGGCGCATATCCACTCTCCTTTTCAAGGCCAGTTTGAAGCTTGAGTCGCGAGGCTCGAACATCGAATTCAAGTCAGAAATTCCAGGCCAAAGGCAGATATTACCCATCGCGCAACGTGCTTCACACGACGTATCGTGCATCGCCCTTCGATATCGAACCTCGTGCATCGCTAAAGGCGAAACCCTCACCACGTCCAGTGAGGGTTTAATCTATCTCGATCATTTGGCATTCAAATAGGTTCTGACCAGCTCTTCAATCAGCTCAAAACGTTCAAGTTTACGAATCATCGCTCTCGCCTGATTATGACTGGTAATATAAACAGGGTCTCCGGACATGAGATAGCCAACCATCTGGTTTATCGGGTCGTACCCTTTTTCCTGCAAAGCAGCATACACCTTCTGTAAAACATCGTGAGCAGAAACAACTTCTTCTCCTACGGCCTTAAACATCATGGTTTCTTCCATTCGATCCATTTGCCTATCCCCCTTTCGACTTCCACTGTCTTACCTTCGTTAAAGAGATTCTAAGTTTCTCGAGGCTTCTCCTCTATTTTTTTAAAAATCCTCGGAGAATTGTTGGGACTCGATCAATGGCTTCGCCTAATTTGCTGGGATCTTTCCCACCAGCTTGGGCCATATCTGGACGACCACCACCACTGCCACCCGTTATTTTAGCCACTTCTTTTATAATGTGTCCGGCATGAAGCCCACTTAAACCTGTTGGAGTGACAACGGTTACGAAGTTAACCTTTCCTTCGCTTACCGCACCCAAGACAATGACCCCGGCTTTGAGCTTAACTCGTAATAAATCCACCATTTGACGAAGGCCCTCCATGTCTGAGACATGGACTTGGGCAGCTATTACCTGAATTCCTTCAATATCCACAACACGCTTTAATAACCCCTCAGCTTCATTCTTACCGAGTTTTGCCTGAAGTTGTGCGATTTCCCGCTCAAGGTCTTTCACTTGGCTCGCCAGCCCATTGACACGCTTACCCACTTCTAAAGGTTGAGCTTTGAGGATTTGGGCAACTTCCATTACCTGCTCATCAAGGGCACGGAGATAGGCTAAAGCTTCTAATCCAGCCACCGCTTCAATCCGGCGTAGGCCTGCCCCAATTCCACCCTCACTTAAAATTTTAACTAATCCAATCTCCCCTGTGTTTTTGACATGGGTTCCCCCGCACAACTCTTGACTGAACCTTCCCATTCGAACAACGCGAACGGTCTCGCCATATTTTTCCCCAAATAGAGCCGTTGCTCCGCTATTTTTTGCTTCATTTAACGACATCTCAGTTGCTTCTACTGGCATATTCTTTAACACGGCTTCGTTAATAAGACCCTCTACAGCTTTAAGTCCATCCGGTGTCAACGGTGAAAAATGAGTAAAGTCAAAGCGCAAGCGTTCCGGCGTAACCAATGAACCAGCTTGCTGTACATGTTCCCCTAAAACGGAGCGTAGAGCAGCTTGTAAGAGGTGAGTCGCACTATGATGACGTGTCGTAGCCTGGTGAGAAAAGTTGTCGACTTCAGCTTCCACTGTTTCTCCAACATGTAAAACCCCTGTCGTAACCTTTACGCGGTGATAGATAGTACCTGTTACACCCTTTTTCACTTCCAGCACTCTGGCCTCAGCCCGAGGGGTTTTTAGTACTCCACTGTCTGACACCTGACCTCCGCTTTCTGCATAAAACGGAGTCTCAGCAAGGAAGACCATGACCTCTTCTCCTGCTCCTGCATCCTGCATCTCCGTGCCGTCAACAAACAGTCCTGCAATCCGAGTCACTGCCGAAACCTGTTCATACCCAACAAAGGGTGTAGCTCCTAATTGCTTTGCTTTTTCAATGAGTTCTGGGCTTTCAGCCACAGCACGCATTTGTTGAGATTGTTCTTTAGCCTGGAGACGATGCTCCTCGGCAGCCGTTTTGTAAGACTCCATATCAATCGACAGCCCATGTTCTTCAAGAATTTCTTCGGTCAATTCCGCTGGGAAACCGTAAGTTTCGTAAAGATAAAAAGCATCCTGTCCAGTTAACACGGTCTCGCCCTGTTTGACGATCTCTTTGATTTTTTCTTGCAATAGCTGAGTACCTTGCTCCAGCGTTGCTTGAAAATTCTTTTCTTCTAAATTCAAATGGTTAAGGATAAAATTCTCGTTTTCCTTGAGTTCTGGATAGGCATGAGAATAATCCCTTTGAATAATCCGAAAAACGGATTCCAAGAACGATTTCTCAATTCCCAAGAGTTTGGCATACCGAATAGCACGGCGCAAAATCCGACGGAGAACATATCCTCTCCCCTCATTATTCGGCCGAATTCCATCTGCTAGCATAAACGATACTGATCGAACGTGGTCTGCTACCACCTTCAACGCCAGATCACTTTTAGGGTTATCCTTATACTTAATTCCCCCCAGTTCGGCCACATAGTCAATAATGGGTCGGAATAAATCGGTATCAAAATTAGTCTCCACCCCTTGCATGACCGAGGCAATCCGCTCTAGACCCATACCCGTATCAATGTTTTGTTTCGGGAGAGGAGTTAGTACGCCCGCCTCATCACGATTGAATTGCATGAAAACCAAATTCCAGATTTCCAAGTAACGATCACAATCGCAACTACCAGCACCGCAGTCCGGCTTGCCACACCCTCTCGCTTCTCCGAGATCCACATAAATTTCTGAACAGGGGCCACAAGGACCTGTTGGTCCCGCCGCCCAAAAGTTTTCCGGGTCTCCTATGATTCGTTCAGCCTTGACACCGGCTTGCTCCACCCATATTCTTTTTGCTTCCTCATCTTCTGGGTAAATCGTCACCCAAAGTTTTTCGACAGGGATTTTTAATACTTCAGTGATATACTCCCAAGCCCAAGGAATCGCCTCATTTTTAAAGTAGTCCCCAAACGAAAAGTTTCCCAACATTTCGAAATAGGTATGATGTCGGGCTGTTTTGCCTACTTCTTCAAGGTCAGGGGTACGAACGCATTTTTGGGCAGTCGTGGCTCGTGGAAAGGGAGGTTCAACCCGACGTTGAAAATACGGTTTAAAGGGAACCATTCCGGCGACCGTTAATAAAAGAGTTGGATCATCCTTGGGAATGAGCGAAGCACTCGGCAAAATTTTATGACCTTTAGCCTCAAAATACTTAAGAAACATGTCCCTCAATTCATTGCCTGTATACATGTACGAACACTCCTTTAAAATTCATAAAGAAAGCTTTGCTTCTCCTAGCAAAACTTGACTTAATAATTTAGTAAAAAAATAATCCCACCCTACATTATTATCAGGGACGAGATTTCTTCGCGGTTCCACCCTGCTTATCTTACGGGCTATCGATACTTATTCTTATTAGTTTATTTCCTATGGAAAACCGAGCTATGTCTTGCTTTCTAGCTAGACAAAATTCCCATTGTTTCTAGAGTATATACAGGGAATGTCTTTTTTGTCAACCACCTTAGACCTTTGTCGAAACAAGCCTAAAATAAATATGCTTAAAAATAACTCGTATCACTGCAGCCAAAGGCACAGCGAAGAGCATACCCCAAAATCCAGCAATTTCTCCACATGCCAATAGGGCAAACACAACCCAAAGAGGATGCAGCCCTACACTTTCCCCCATAAGTTTAGGCGAAATAATATTTCCTTCAAGCTGTTGCACAATAAAAATAACCAGAGCAACTTTAAGGGCCATGCCCGGGGACTTGGTAAGTGCTAGCAATAGAGATGGCACCGCCCCAATCACAGGTCCGAAGTAAGGAATGAGGTCAAAAATTCCGCATATCAAACCTATTAGCAGTGCATACTCCATGCCTACTATTTTTACACCAACCCCAATTAACACTCCTACGATCACCGCGATGACCAAATCACCTCGCACAAATTGTCGAATTACATGGTTAATGTCTTGCCACAACCGTCGCCATTCCATCCGCCAGCGTTGAGGGATAATTCGAAAAAAGCTATCCTCCAAACCTTTCCAATCAGCTAACAGATAGAGGGTGATAACCGGAGATAATATGTAAAGAGTGACTGTCGACAAGGCATTGGGTAAATTCGCTAAAAATAAGTTAAGCCGCTCGGCAATAATTACTTCCCCCTGCCCTAAATGTTGATCCAAGACAAGGGCAACACGACTGGGCAAACCTGTAGCCTTAAACTGCTCTCGGAAACCTTCTATCCTCTCTGTGACCGACTGAATTGTATTCGGTAAGATCACCGCTAATTTGCTAAGTTCATTATAGATTATTGGGAGAATGATAAAAATAATGATCGCCAAAACAGCGATTATTCCAGTGAAAACAATTGCGATCGACTTATTTCGACTAATTCGGTGCCGTTCTAACCCATCAACTAGAGGATTCAAGAGATAAGCAAGTACAAAAGCTAGGAAAAACGGGCCCAGTATTGTCCTCACCTTGAAAAGGAGCAAAACCCCTAAGAGTAGACAAATTCCCGTGAAAATCCATTTCCAATACTTGTATTTCATCCTCATCCCCCTTCCCAAGGCCCTTTGGGTCTAATAAAACCCGTGAATTTTATACTATTAGATTGATCATAAAGAAAAGCGCACAATGCGCGCTTTTTTCGGTAATATAAACATTTTAGTGTTTTCAGTTACCTACTAAGCCTGGGACGCAGTGTCACACAGATGCAAACGTCTTTACGTAAGCAGCCTAGCAAACTTCCGTTAAAGCGACCGACCCAAAATTCAAGACGATGCACATGGAATGTGCCGTCTCCCGATTCAAACCAAGGATGCAGCTCATGAACCGTCCCTTCTCCCGTCCGTTTCCCCAGGCCCAAGCCTAGGACGCAGTATGACACAGGCGCGACGTCTTTACGTAAGCACAATAGCAAACTCCGTGAAAGCGACCGACCCAAAACACGGGGCAGTGCACAAGGTTCCTTCTCGCCATCCTGCAAGAAGGTTAATACGTGCGAAGACCGTGTCTGCAAGAAGGGTAATCCGTGCGAAAACAGTGTTTTCGTGGGCTTCAGGGACACTCGGCCATCCTGCAAGAAGGCTAATTCGTGCGAAGACAGTGTCTTCGGGCCTGCGGATGGCGCTTTTGGCACGATAGTCTCCAGTGGAGATTATCGCCGTAGGCGGTCCTTTAAAAGAATACTATCGCCGAAGGATGAACCCCGCTCCCCAAAGCCAGGAGCTTGAACGGTTAGTTTGCTCTGCGTCGTAAGCACCGAGCGCTGTGTCATACAAGTCCTTCAGCGCTGGAAGCACCTCCATCACTCGCATCCAGACTTAGATCATCCCAAGCCACCAGAGAACCATCTTCTGCTAAATCATATATGACGACTTTGTCTGTTTGGGTCGTAAATTCGACGCAACAATCCCAACAATAGAATTGCTCTACGCCCACTTTCCCAATAGCACGTCCTGAGCATACCGGACAATTCATGATCGTAAACCCCCTTCATTTGCTTGATCCAAGGGGGATACTTGGTTATCAACAATTAAAATATCTTTCCCATTGATCATGACATGCGGTCTAAGAATAGTTCCCCGGCCATGCAGAAGGTCAGCAAAAAGTCCATCAGAAACCTCGAATCCCACAATTTCTTCGACGGAATCATCGAGGAAAACATCTTCAATCGTGCCTCTTGCGTCTCCACCCTGGGTATAAACTTCGTTCCCTACTTTGTCAGACCACCTTGTCCCCTTAAGTTCTTCTATCGTTTTTTCTTTAACGGTTATAGCATCCTTACCAATCGCAACAATTGCCTGCCTAGGAATTCCTTTTGACGACTGGAAGAAACGCCCACCTTCTAAGAGAATTCCAACAACCTCGTCTCGGTCATTGTCAAGGATCAGATCCTGTACCCAACCAATCGAGTCCCCACTTTTTAAGTCCAAAACAGGAAGCCCAATAATCTCTCGAGTGCGTCGCATTTAACCTGCCACCTTGCTAAAATAATTCCTTTTTGTACTATGCCCTGAAGTTCTATGATTTATGCAATAAAATATATCACTTCACCTAAAAAGGAAACTTACTTTAGTTCAGCAAAAGTTTTACTCCTTCGAAAATCAGTTTAATGCGTATGTGTTCTGGGTGTAAATAAGCTGCAAAATCCAGATGTTGGAGCCTCTGTTATCGTCGCCCTCGAGGATCAGAAATAATCTTTCCTCCTCCAACTACTATGTTTCCTTGATAAAAAACAACGGCTTGTCCTGGAGTCACCGCACGCTGCGGTTCGTCAAAACGAACCATAACGCTATCGTCCACTCCGATTTCACCAGGGTAAATCGTTGCGTGAGCTCCTGATGAGTTATAACGGATTTTGGCCTCGATTTTTATTGGTTCTTTTAATTCCGAAATGGATATCCAGTTCAAATCAATTGCCCACAGAGTATCCGTATACACATCTGGGTCTTCTCCTAAAACGACCTCATTGCTAACTGGATTCAAACCCACTACAAACATTGGTTTACCAAAGGTAACCCCAAGGCCCTTACGCTGCCCGACAGTGTAGTGAATAATCCCTCGGTGCTTGCCCAAACTATTTCCTGCTAAGTCCACAAAATTCCCCGGTTTAATAGACTCTTCTGACCGTTTCTGGACAAAGGTCGCATAGTCATCATTGGGAATAAAACAAATCTCCTGGCTATCCGGCTTATCACCTACCCCTAAGCCCCGTTCTCTCGCCATTTTTCGAATTTGCTCCTTCGGATAGTCTGCCAAAGGAAAAAGGGTATGGGCAAGCTGTTCCTGGGTTAACATGTACAACGCATAGGTTTGATCTTTGCGTTCATCGGCACCCTTACTTAAAAGAAACCTGTCACTATCGGGATCCCGTAGCACTTGCGCGTAATGACCCGTTGCTATGTAATCGGCCCCCAGACCGCGGGCTTTACGAAGCATCTCACCAAATTTAACATACTTGTTACAGGCTAAACACGGATTTGGTGTTTCTCCTGTTAAATAGGACTGGGTGAAATAATCTACCACAGTCTCCTCAAAATAGGAACGAAAATTCAAAACATAATGAGGGATCCCTAACAAAAAGGCAACCCGCCTGGCGTCATCAATGGCCGAAATAGAGCAACAGCCCCCTTCCACCTCTGGACCCGCTGATTCCCAAATCTGCAAGGTAACCCCGATCACATCATACCCTTGTTCTTGAAGTAAAGCGGCGGCCATGGAACTATCCACACCGCCGCTCATACCCACCACTACTTTAGGTTTTGTTATCTGAGCCATACTCACCTATTCCTTTTTCTCCTGTTTTTCGCGATAATTTACAATTGCTGCATGGAGTGCATCCGCAGCTAAGTTTGAACAGTGCATTTTTGCTGGAGGGAGGCCCCCCAAAGCCTCGGCTACAGCAGCATTCGAAATGACCATAGCTTCGTCAAGGGTTTTGCCTTTGACCATTTCCGTAACCATACTGCTGGTGGCGACGGCCGCACCACAACCAAACGTTTTGAACTTAACATCTTTAATAATGTCTCCCTCGACATCTAAATAAATACGCATAATATCCCCGCATTTAGCGTTCCCGACTTCACCAACCCCATCTGGGTTTTCAATTTCACCAACATTACGCGGATTCGTAAAATGATCCATTACTTTTTCTGTATACATCTCTAATTCCACTCCTTTTTATTGCGCTTCTTTAATATGCATAACTTGATCATAAAGCGGAGACATCATTCGCAAACGCTCTACAATCTTCGGTAATTGTTCAAGGACATAATCAATTTCTTCTTCAGTATTTTGGCGCCCTAAGGTAAAGCGAAGTGATCCGTGGGCAATCTCATGGACAAGCCCCATGGCCAGCAACACATGAGAGGGATCAAGAGATCCTGAAGTGCAAGCTGAGCCACTTGAAGCGGAGATTCCAAGCATATCCAAGGATAGTAACAGGGATTCCCCTTCGACGAATCGGATACTGACATTCACATTATTCGGTAAGCGCTTATCTCCCATAGGCCCATTTACTTTCACGTGATCAATGCTCTGCAGAATTCCATTGATAAGTTTATCGCGTAGTTTCGTATGGTGTTCAGCATCTTCAGCCATCCGTTGCCCGGCTAGTTGACAGGCCTTGCCAAATCCAATAATTCCCGGTGTATTTTCCGTACCCGAACGTCGCTTCTTTTCTTGGCCTCCGCCGTGAACCAAAGGCACAACTCGCACTCCTTTACGAACGTAAAGTGCTCCAACCCCTTTTGGTCCGTAAATTTTATGGCTAGATACTGTCAACAGGTCTACATTCATCTCGTTAACATCAATGGGGATCTTTCCAAGAGACTGAACTGCGTCAACATGGAATGTAATGCCGTGTTCCTTCGCTAATTTGCCAATTTCAGCAATTGGCTGGATCGACCCGACCTCATTGTTGGCGTGCATTACGCTAATCAAAATAGTATCTGGCCGAATGGCCTTACGAACGTCTTCAACTGAGAGAATACCTTCTTCATCAACGGGTATTACTGTTAGATCTAATCCATTTTTTTCTAAGTATTCACAGGTTTCAAGGACGGCATGGTGTTCAATACTCGAGGTAATAATATGCTTGCCTTTTTTGCGCAGTGCTTCTGCAGTTCCTATAATCGCCAAATTATCTGCTTCTGTTCCTCCGCTGGTAAAGGTCACCTCCGAAGGAGTGGCACCGATCAACTCGGCTACTTGTTTTCGAGCTTCCTCTAAGGCTTGTTTAGCCTCTCTACCAAAACTGTGAACACTTGACGGGTTTCCGTATTTCTCGGTATAATACGTCATCATTAAGGTAGCAACTTCTACATCAACTGGAGTCGTTGCACTATGGTCTAAATAAACTCGCCTCATGAGGCTCCCTCCCTTATGATTTTTTTAAATAGATATCTTAGGTTTTTATCCTTGAGAAACTCTTCATTGCGCTCGAATGGTTAAATATAATACATATATAAGCTACGCTCCGATTCAAGCTTATTAGCGTCTTCGAGCATCGTTTCAAGGGTGATAGAGTCAAGAACATCTGCAATGGAGTCTCTGACTTTCTCCCAGATTGTCCTGGTCACGCAAAATTCTGCTTTAGCACAACATTCCGGGTCTTCCTCAGATACACAATCCACCGGAGCAATGGGGCCTTCTAACACGCGGATGATATCTCCAATTTTTATTTTACCTGGTTCTCTTCCCAATATATAGCCGCCCTGCGCACCTCGAACACTCTTTACAAGCCCCGATTTGCGCAAACCAGAAATTAGTTGCTCCAGATAATGTTCGGAGATGCCCTGCCTCTCTGCAATACTTTTCAAAGAAGTCGGACCCTCACCCACATGTTGAGCTAAATCAAACATGGCTCTCACGCCATATCGACCTTTGGTCGAGAGCTTCAACACCCTCACCTCTTTTCCAAGACTAAAAATTCTTATTAAATTTTCTAAAGATCTTTCATTCATATCTTATTAAAACAGTCGGGATTTGTCAAGTATATATCCAACTAATTTACTATTGTTTTGAGCACTAAACTATTGTCCTCAATATTATGTGCATTATTTCCATTTTTATTTAACTAGTGTTTATCTTCAAGCAGTGATAAGGCTTACATGTTATAATCAAAGCACAAAATTAAACTTCCTTCATCCCAACCCCGTGGACCTCAGCCAGGAGCAAGTTTCTTAGCTTAGAGAGCACTTTAGTGGAGTTGCGTCAATGAGCGCAGTCGATAAGGCGTTAAGAAACTCAACGGGACTTGTCCATGACTCGAACAGGACGTTCGGGTTAGAGCATCGCCCGAAGACACTGTCTTCGCACAAATTAGCCTTCTTGCAGGATGGCAAAGAGCGGCGCACTTGCGACGGAACAGGGATGTTCCTAGTGTCGAATGCGCCAAGGATGGCATAGCATTCGACCAGAAAGCCCGGAGGTTTTGAGTTTTAGCCTTAGCGTCAAGCGAATAGCAATGCAGCGTGTGCGAAAGGGCTAAGACACTTTCTCCCCCTAGAAAGGAACAATAGCTATGGATCTTTTTTCTGCAACCTACGATCAACATCAAGTGGCACCTCTAGCAGAGCGTATGCGTCCAAGAACTCTTGATGAATATATTGGCCAAAGTCATATTCTCGGTCGTGGAAAACTCCTCAGACGGGCCATTGAAGCAGACCGTATTTCTTCCCTAATTCTCTATGGCCCGCCAGGAACAGGTAAGACTTCTTTGGCGCAAGTCATCGCAACCAAAACCACTTCACGCTTCGTCCGCATTAATGCCGTTACATCAGGTGTCAAAGACATTCGTGAAATTATTAAACAAGCCTCGGATGACCTACATTTATATGGGAAACGTACCGTGGTTTTCTGTGATGAGGTTCACCGCTTTAATAAAGGGCAACAAGACGCACTCCTTCCTGCGGTTGAAGATGGTACCATTACTTTTATTGGAGCGACGACAGAGAATCCCTTCTTTGAACTTAATTCCGCGCTTCTTAGCCGTTCCACACTTTTCCGTTTAGAGCTTCTCATCCCTTCAGAGATTCGTCTTGGACTTGAACACGCCCTGAAGGACTCAGAACGCGGCCTTGGCCGTTATCAGGTGTATATCACCTCTGAAGCATGGGAGCACTGGATTAATTATGCCAACGGAGATCTACGACGCGCCCTTAATGCCTTAGAGTTGGCTGTTCTCACTACCCCGCCTGAAAATGGGATTCGCCATATTTCTCTCGAAATTGCAGAAGAATCGATACAACAACGAGCCATTCGATTCGATAAAGCAGGAGATAATCACTATGACATCATTTCCGCATTTATCAAGAGCATGCGCGGCTCAGACCCGGATGCCGCACTTTATTGGTTAGCCGTCCTATTAGAGGCTGGAGAGGACCCTCGTTTCATCATGCGCCGGATTATCGTCCATGCATCTGAAGATGTTGGCCTTGCTGATCCAACGGTCATGCTTCAAGCTCATGCTGCCGCTAATGCCCTCGAATGGCTTGGCCTTCCTGAAGCACGAATCCCCATTGCCCAAGCTGTTTTGGCCATCACAACTGCTCCAAAAAGCAATAGCGCCGTCGCGAGCATCGACCGCGCCTTGGCTTATGTAAAGAAACGACCAACTGGGGAAGTCCCTGCCCACCTAAAAGACGCCCACTACCCTGATGCAGAAAAGCTAGGACACGGACAGGGGTACCTCTACCCTCACGCTTATCCCAACCACTGGGTCGAACAAGCTTATCTCCCCCAAAGCGTGCAAGGGGAAACCTTTTACATCCCCTCGAAAATGGGGAAGGAAGGTAAGATTAGCCCTCCATGATTCGCTTCAGTGTATCAATAAGTTTGGCAGCATCAAGTTCCCCAACGTCCTTATGAGTCACAAACCGCACAGTCTGAGGGCCGGAAGCTCCAGCCAAAATCTCTTCTTTTTCTAATGCCTGTATAAGCTTTTCCGCTGTGCCCCAAGCCGGGTCAACCTTGACAAGGATAATGTTTGTCTTTAAACGATCCAAATCAATGCTTAAAGTCTCTATATTCGAAAGTGCCTGCCCGATTTTTAAAGCTAACGTATGATCGTCTGCCAATCGCTCAGTCATATTTTCCAGAGCAACAATCCCCGCAGCTGCCAAAACTCCCGCTTGACGCATCCCTCCACCCAACATTTTACGATACTTTCTGGCTCGATTAATGAGTTCTGCGTTGCCGGCAAGGATGGACCCGACTGGGGCTCCCAGTCCTTTGGATAGGCAAAACATTACAGAATCAACCGAAGCCACCAGTTCGGAAACGCTACAGTTTTGAGCAATCGCCGCATTGAACACACGGGCACCATCCATATGGACATGAAGCCCACGTTCTTTGGCAACCTCAGCAACAGCTACTATTTGCTCAGGAGTCCAAATCGCTCCCCCTGCTCGATTATGAGAGTTTTCAATACACAACAATGAGGGGGTTGGAAAATGGATGTTTTCCTCTCTCAACGCAGTGCGCAGGGCATCAGGAGTTATTACCCCAGCACTCCCTTGAATGAGACGGGGAATCACACCACCTAAAGCCGCGATTCCTCCAACTTCGTAATAATAAATGTGTGCTTCTGACTCCATGAGCACTTCGTCCCCACGTTTAGTATGCGTTAAGACAGCAACTAGGTTTCCTTGAGTACCACTTGTCACGAAAAGAGCCGCCTCTTTACCCACTTTCTCCGCTGCTAAATGCTCCAGATGCTGTATGGATGGATCTTCTCCTAGAACATCATCCCCCACTTCAGCCTTGTACATAGCTTCGCGCATTTCCTGAGTTGGCACGGTTACCGTGTCACTGCGAAAATCGAATCTTTTGTATAAATGGTCCACATCCTTCTCCCTTTCTCTTTTGCCTATTTTTAAAACAATATATATAAAGAAACTTGGTTAGTGCCCACTCGAAGACACTGTCTTCGCACGTATTAGCCTTCTTGTTAGCCTTAGTGAAGGCAGCTGCCTAGTTGCCCTTATACTTTCAGATAATCGCCATGCGTGGCGCACGTATAAGAAAGCGATGCCCACATTTTGGGGCATCGCTTTTTGTTCTATTTTTACCGCAAATGGCTTGAATGAACGGACGGGTATCAGATGACCCATCGTAATGAACTTTTAAAGCTGTCCTTCGATCATTTTTACTAGATCTGCTTTGCCACGGAAACCAGTGATTATGTCAACCACTTTGCCGCCTTTGAAAATTGCAAGTGTCGGAATACTCATGACCGAATATTGGGCAGCGATTGGGCCATTCTCATCAACATTAACTTTCCCTATAACAATTCGACCGACATACTCATCAGCAAGTTCATCGACAACGGGAGCAACCATACGACATGGACTGCACCACGGAGCCCAAAAATCCACCAAAACCGCTTGCTCAGACTTCAGAACATCCGACTCAAAGTTTGCAGTAGTAAAGGTCTTAACATTTGCACCTGCCATTAAAATTCCTCCTAATTAATCGAATTTGATCTACTTAATGAATTTGGTAAGCACCCCGATAAGCTCTTCAATCGCGGCTTCTTGGTCACGGCTTTCAACGGCATTTCGCATACATCCCCGTGAATGGTGTTCAAAGACAATAGTGCCAACTTTGTTAATCGCGGCACGGACTGCTGCTACTTGAATTAATACGTCAACACAATACTTGTCGCTTTCTACCATGCGTTGAATCCCTTTGACTTGGCCTTCGATTTTTTTCAACCTGCGAATGAGATCTTCTTTGGATTCTGAATAAGGGGTCGAATTAGTCATGCCATATATTCCTCCGATACCCTAAGGGGGTAGCTATAGTGTTATTATAGCTAATAACACCCTCCCCTGTCAAACGGTTCTGGAAAAAATCCTAATTGATCTCGATATTCGTCTTGATGTGCAATTCCTTTAATTGCTTGCTCTCTACGGTTGAAGGAGCCTGAGCCATCAAATCTGACGCGCTTTGTGTTTTTGGAAACGCAATCACGTCTCGAATGTTATCTTTACCTGTTAAAAGCATTATCATGCGGTCAAGTCCGAAAGCAACTCCACCATGAGGCGGGGTACCGTATTCAAAGGCTTCCAAGAGATATCCGAATTTGGCAATTGATTCCTCTTTGGATAGTCCCAGCAAACTAAAGATCTGTTCCTGAACCCTACGACGGTGAATCCGGATACTTCCGCCTCCAAGCTCAGTGCCGTTAAGTACCATATCATACGCTTTAGCCCGAACTTTAAGGGGTTCCGTCTCCAGAAGCTGCAAATCTTCATCCATTGGTGCCGTAAATGGATGGTGAATGGCAATATGACGTTTTTCCTCCTCATCATATTCCAACAGCGGGAATTCCGTGACCCACAAGAAGTTAAGCGCATCCTCTGGAATAAGTCCCAAGCGTTTTGCCAATTCCAATCGCAGGTGTCCCAGTGCATCAGAGACGATTGCGCTCGTGTCAGCGACAAAGAACATTATGTCACCCGTTTCTGCACGCATGCGTTCAATAATCGCCTTCATTTCCTGTTCTGTAAAGAATTTAGCAATAGGAGACTTTATGCCCTCCTCACCTAAAACGATCCAAGCCAAGCCCTTCGCCCGATAAGTACTAACGAACTTTCCTAAGTCGTCAATCTCACGCCGCGGCAATCCAGCACACCCTTTGGCACAGATACATTTCACACTTCCGCCACTTGCTACCGCATTGGCAAACACTTTAAATCCAGCGTTACCAACCAGGTCTCCCACATCGACGAGTTCCATACCAAAGCGCGTATCCGGTTTATCGGACCCATAACGTTCTAACGCTTCCTTGTAAGTTAAACGGGGAAAGGGAAGGGCTAAAGACTTTCCAATCGTTTCTGAGAAAATCCGCGCCATCAATTGTTCCATCATAGGTAGGATGTCTTCCACTTCGACAAAGGACATCTCGACATCAAGTTGGGTAAATTCCGGTTGCCGATCCGCTCTGAGGTCTTCATCTCGGAAACACCGAGCAATTTGAAAATACTTTTCCATGCCCCCGACCATGAGGAGCTGTTTAAATATTTGAGGTGATTGGGGCAAGGCATAAAATTCACCTGGATGAACACGACTTGGGACGAGATAATCTCGAGCCCCTTCAGGTGAGGATTTAATCAGCATTGGCGTTTCAATTTCATAGAACCCTTGGCTATCGAAAAAGGTACGCATAATTTGCATAACCTGATGCCGAATTTTGAACACAGCCTGCATCTCAGGTCGGCGTAAATCTAAATAGCGGTGTTTTAGGCGCACTGTTTCGTCTACATCGACTTGATCGACAATGTAGTACGGAGGAGTTTTAGCTCCATTTAATATCTCAAGAGACTCCGCAATGATTTCGATCTCTCCAGTTGCTAAGTTTGGATTAATCATCCCTTGCGGCCGCGCGATTACTTGACCTAAGATAGAAACGACATACTCAGAACGAAGGCTTTCCGCAACGGGAAACCCTTCTCCCATTTTCTCCGGATCAAAGACAACCTGAACAATACCGGAACGATCCCGCAGATCGACAAATATCAACCCACCGTGGTCACGGCGCCGCTGAACCCAGCCCAGCAACCGAACAACCTCTCCAACCTTACCTAACCCTAATTCTCCATTTTCAACACGTTCTGAAAATATCGTCATGCTAAAACACCTCTCTAGATACTTCTTTTTCATTACCACAAATCCATCAACAAGTCATACTGAATTTTTCCTTAGGCTGTCATTGCTCAACTATACTTGGCAACAGATTCTTCATCCCTTGAGACGCTGCAATCACTCTCGTTCTCTGAGCCTAATTTTTTCTCGAAAAAAAGCTCTCGTTCCTTGCTTCGCAAGGGACGAGAACTTCTCGTGGTGCCACCCTAATTGACGGAATTTTCCGCCCACTTTCCAGTCGTTAACGAGACTATCCGTTGCAAAAGTACTCCCTTTAGGGTGTTCTTTCCGAGTCTCTCTCAGGCTAGTTCCAGTCTTGCTAGCCCTCCCTGAAGAAAGAGTAACGCGGAATTTTCCAAAAGGTATCGCGAATATTTTACATACTTATTAATATTTACCTAACATATTATCAAATCTAAAAACCATTTGTCAACAAAACCATCTTTTCCTCGCGCAAATCCAACATTTAGAGCAAAAAGGGATTATCCCTTTTTTCCTCTGCGATAGTCGTCGCCTCACCATGACCCGGATAAACCTTAGTATTTTCGGGAAGTACCAGAAGTTTTTCCTTCACTCCTTTAAGCAATTGATCCAGCGATCCTCCCGGAAAATCTGTCCGACCTATCGACCCAGCAAAAAGAGTGTCTCCGCTAAATAGCCCTTCGGCGCTTAGAAAACATACACACCCTGGAGAGTGACCAGGAGTTGAGATCACTTTTAAGCGTTGTTGTCCAATGGACAGTTCTTGTCCATCCTGAAGCAAGAAATCTGCACTTTGCAGTACAACATTCGAACCCAGATAACTAGAAAGGTTTTTCTTTGCATCGGTAAGCATTTCCTCATCACCAGCATGAATCCCCACTGAGACCTCTCCTAAAAGGCCTCTAAGTTCGTCCACAGCACCGATGTGATCCACATGCCCGTGGGTAAGCAGAATATAGTTTACCTTAAGTCCCTTTTCTAACACCCAGTTGTAAATCCTTTTTCCATCAGCTCCGGGATCAATGATCACGGCTTGCTTACTTTCCATACAGGCGTACAGGTAACAATTCGCTCCCATGGCTCCCATAGCTCGCCCCTCAATCATTCTACATTCCCTCCTAGAACTTTTTCTCACTGTCTATTAGTAACGTCACCGGTCCATCGTTAATCAACTCCACATCCATCTGCGCTTGAAAAATCCCCGTTTCCACCTTCAAGCCATGGCTGCGAATCTTTTCCACGGTCCGTTCATACAAGGCCTTGGCCTGTTCCGGCGCTGCAGCAGTCGTAAAACTGGGGCGTTTTCCACTCCGACAATCACCATAGAGGGTAAATTGGGAAACCATAAGGATTTCTCCACTCACATCCTGTACGGAACGGTTCATTTTCCCTTCTTGATCTTCGAAAATCCGCAGGCCTACGAGTTTATCAACCATCCAGTTTATATCGCTCTCACCGTCTTCTTGTCCGACACCTAAGAGGATCAACAACCCGGCAGAAATTTCCCCTACTCTTGCTCCATTGACGCTGACCGATGCGCTTTTAACGCGTTGAACCACACTGCGCATTTTACTTTCCTCCTGAGTAAATCCGCTTGACCTCTGTAATGTCTTTGACCCTACGAATTTTATGCATCACCATTTTAAGTTGTTCAAGGTTCCGTATTTCGATCCGCAGCTGAATATGGGCGATACTATCTTTTCCTACCTTGGCGTTGATTCCCAAAATATGTGTACGAGTATCCAAGACGGTATTCATGACCTCCGTTACCAAGCGCGGCTTATCCCTCCCATAGATTTGAATATCAACAGGATAGGTCGAATCCATCTGTTCGGCCCACATAACCTCTACGATCCGATCACCCTCTTCTTGAAAGTGACTAAGGATATTACTACAGTCCCCGCGATGAATAGAAACTCCACGCCCTCTGGTAATATATCCAATAATAGCATCACCCGGAAGCGGATTACAACACTGGGCAAAACGCACCAACACGTTATCAACCCCTTTAACTCGCACCCCGTGAGAGGCTTTGCCATAAGAGCTCGGTGATGATGTTTTCCCTTCCCCTTGCTGTTGAAGGGCCGCAAGCTGCACCTTCTCTCGTTCTTCTTTCGTTAGATCCTCACGCAAGCGCATGAGGACTTTATTTGAGGTTATTACGCCATCTCCTATGGCAGCATATAAGTCCTCCACACCAGCGAAGTTTTGACTCTTGCCGAAGGCGTAAAGGCTTTCCGATCTCAAGACACTTGCCGGGTCGAGTCCGAGCTTACGGACCTCCCGTTCCAAACTTTCACGACCACGAGCGATGTTATCCTCCCGCTGCTCTTTCTTAAACCATTGCCGAATCCTGTTCTTGGCTTGTGACGTTTGGACAAAGGACAACCAATCCCTGCTGGGCCCGCCGCCTTGCTTCGAGGTAAGAATTTCAAGAATGTCACCGTTGTTCAGTTTTGTATCAAGTGGAACTATCCGGGCGTTAATCTTGGCACCAATACAACGGTGCCCTACATCTGTATGGACACGATAAGCAAAGTCAATTGGACAGGAACCTGCTGGTAGTTCAACCACATCCCCTTTAGGGGTAAACACAAAGACGGTATCGGCAAATAAGTCAATTTTTAACGATTCCATAAATTCTCCGGCATCCCGGGAATCATGTTGCCATTCCAGCAGTTGACGCAGCCAAGCAAGTTTTTTATCGAAGTTTACTTCTGCTGCTTTGTTACCACCTTCTTTGTTGCCACCTTCTTTGTACTTCCAATGCGCAGCAATACCGTACTCCGACGTTCTGTTCATATCACAGGTCCGGATTTGAATTTCAAAAGGTTCTGCATGAACTCCAATCAACGTAGTATGGAGAGATTGATACATATTGGGTTTAGGCATAGCAATATAGTCTTTAAAACGCCCCGGTATTGGCTTCCACATCGTGTGTATAATTCCTAAGGCTCCATAACAATCATTAACTGATTCAACAACCACTCGAATCGCCATCAGGTCATAAATTTCACTCAGTTCTTTGTGCTGAGTGGTCATTTTACGATAAATACTGTAAAAGTGCTTGGGCCGTCCAGCAATTTCTGCGTAAATCTCTACTTCATTCAAGCGTTCACGCATTTGCACAATAACTTCGTTGATATAGGCTTCACGTTCTCGCCGTTTCAGGGCAATACCTTCAACTAAATCGTAGTACTCCTGAGGCTTAAGATACCGAAATGAAAGATCTTCCAACTCCCATTTAATTCGAAATATTCCGAGACGGTTAGCCAGAGGGGCGAAAATCTCCAGAGTTTCCTGAGCGATCTCCTTTTGTTTTTGGACCGAATGATATTTCAAAGTTCGCATGTTGTGGAGACGATCAGCCAGTTTAATAAGAATAACACGGATATCCTTGGCCATGGCTAAGAACATCTTGCGCAAATTCTCCACCTGTTGCTCCATCTTACTCTTGTACTCAAGCCGTCCGAGCTTGGTCACTCCATCAACAAGCAAAGCGATTTCTGAACCAAATTCCTTCTCAATATCCACAATGGTGAAATCAGTATCTTCCACAACATCATGAAGCAGAGCGGCCGCAATGGTTGCCTCATCCATTTCCAGTTCGACCAAAATTTGCGCGACTTCCAGAGGATGTAGAATATAATCCTCCCCTGAGTTGCGTAGTTGGTTCCTATGTGCCACTTCAGCAAATTGATAGGCCTTGTCCACAATGGCTAAACTTGCCTGTGGGAATGTCTTTTGCAGTTTTACCCTTAACTCCGCGAAGGACATTGCCGAACTCCTCTCATACGCAGTATAACGCTTGATTTATGCTTAATATTGAACCAAAGAAAAAACAGAGTAATCGTTCAGCTTTTCTCTTCCATTTAAGGATGTCAATTCAATTAAAAAGCCAATCCCCAGCATTTCTGCTCCGATCTTTCTTATTAGATTAGCAGTCGCTAGCATCGTTCCGCCAGTGGCCAACAAGTCATCAACGACAACTACCCGTTCCCCAGGGCCAATGGCATCCGCATGGACTTCTAATGTATCTGTACCATATTCTAAAGCATAGGTTTCACTGATGGTTTTAGCAGGTAACTTACCCGGTTTGCGAACTGGAACAAAACCGATTCCCAAGGCATAGGCGACCGGGGCACCCAGTAAAAAGCCACGGGCTTCCGGACCGACGATCACGTCCGGCTGCCAGGGTTTAATCTTTTCTACCAGAGCATCTATAGTTGCACGATAGATCTCGCCATTTTTGAGCAAAGTCGTTATATCTTTGTACGAAATCCCTTCCTTGGGAAAACCAGAAATCACGCGAATATGATCTTTCAAGTCCATTGATCGTTCCGCCCTTCTCTATACTTCTTTCCATTATAATCCATTTTTATCCAACGGTACCTCTAATAGTTTGCGTTGAAATTTTATTGCCCTGCCCAGCCACTCCTTCGCATTCCGATAGCGCAAAGAAGTATCCAGATCTAACTTACTCTGTGCAGGAATCCATTCTAAGGCGAACTCATCCGTTCCTCCAAGGCAACGGATGAGTCCCAATTCCTCAAAAATTTTAAGGGCAATTTGCCTGTTACCTGTAATCTTCGAATCAGACCCAAAACGAAAAGGGTTACCCTTTTTAGCCTGGGTTGACAGATCCCTGTATATCTGAATAAGCTCTTCACGCGCTAAGGACCCACATCGCTGACGAACCCTTTCTTCATGTACAGTATGAAATCCTGCAAATGCAATACGGTATACGCCTATTTGTCGCAGTTTCTCGAGCCCCTCCCTCAAATCCTCTTCTGTAAGTGGGAGGCCAAGAATTAAACCCAGGCTTTCTTCCTCATCCTGAATCTTATTCGGAATCACATTCAACGTTGCTAGCCCTTCCCCAGGATTTTCCTCCTCGGGACATTCCTTATCCAGAAAGTCGCTCCAACGCTGAAGGCATGGCTCGCACCCAGTCGTATTCCAAACCCAAATTCGTCCTTTATTACTAGGTAAGGGCCACTCTTCAGGCTGTAATTTACGCCAGTCCAACCACTCCAGCTCCGGCTCATCCAAGGTAGCCGCAACCTCCTGATAAACGTCCCTGCTTTTTTCTCCTTCAGTTATAGGGCGTTCGCGCCAATCCGCTTCAACTTGGATATCTTTGATCATTAATTGAACGTCTTCTGGCCCTCTAAAGGTGTTCCAATCTAAACTGAACGCGGCATCTAATCTAGCTTCACTATTTAATTCTTGCAAACGTTCTCCTAGGCGAAAGGCAATTCCTTCCTTTTCTCCCCGAGATCCGAAACGAAATTTGATATGACTGCGTTCTTTACCGACAACGTTGACGGAGTGAACCGGAATCCCTTTACAGGCCAGAATAGGCCCAGGGTTTCCAAAACCAAACGGAGCCATCTGTTCAAGTTCGTGGAGCAAACGTCCTGTAACCATTTCCAGAGAAACGTGACGATCAATCTTTAACTCTTCTAGAAAAAGAGTTTCCTCAAAAACCAAGGCTTGTTCATTCAGCCCTACTCTAAACTTTTCAATAGCTTCTGTCCGAAGAGAAAATCCTGCAGCCGCCTTATGCCCTCCAAACTTGGTTAAGAGATGTGCTTGAGTACTTAGCTGCTCTAAGACAGGATAACCAGAAATTCCTCGGGCCGAACCCTTTGCTTCTTCCCCTTCTTCGGCAATCATAAAGACAGGACGATAATAACGTTCTACAAGGCGAGACGCCACAATCCCAATTACCCCATGGTGCCAATGGTTTGACGAAAGCACAATAACTTTCGGTATAGGTTCTCTCTCCACTAAAGAAATCGCTTCAGCCAGAATCTCTTTCTCTGTTTCCTGACGCGACAGGTTTTCCTTAGTTAAGAGACGGGCCAGTTCACTCGCTCGCTCAGAGTCCTCCGTCAGGAGAAGCTCCAGGCCTACTCGAGCACTGTCCATACGTCCAACTGCGTTAATCCGTGGCGCGACCAGAAAACCGATTTGACCCGCTTTGAGAGGTTTGTGCTTTAGCCCGCACTCCTCCAAAAGAGCACTTAGTCCAGGGTGATGGGTCTCCTTCATCTGATAGAGCCCATGATGGACAAAAATCCGATTTTCGCCAATCAGAGGAACTAAATCTGCAATCGTCCCCAAGGCTACCAAATCCAATAACTCGATTTCAGAATGGATACCTACTTCACTATTTCCTAGCGATTGTAATAAGGCCTGGGCTAACTTGAACGCCACGCCTACTCCCGCTAAATCACGAAACGGATAGCCCGAATCTCGGATCTTAGGATTTAATATGGCAAAAGCTTCAGGTAATATTTCAGGCGCTTCATGGTGATCTGTAATGATCACATCGATCCCGAGTGTTCGGGCAAATCCTACCTCAGAAACTGAGGTAACCCCGCAATCGACTGTAATAAGAACCTTCACACCCGCCTTAGCAGCACGTTCAATAGCTTCGGAATGTAATCCATATCCTTCATCTTGACGATGAGGAATATAGGTTACTGCTTGAAAACCCAGATCAGTCAGAACTTTGTATAATAGAGCGGTACTTGTCACTCCGTCTACATCGTAATCTCCATAGACTAGTACCTTTTCTTTTTGTTCCAGGGCTAAAGACAAGCGATCGATAACTCGAAACATATCGCGAAAACAAAACGGTGAGCACAGGTTCAAAAGAGTAGGACGCAAAAACTCGATAGCCTCTTCAGGCTGGCGGAAACCTCTTTGAGCCAAAATATCCGCGACGACCGGAGAAATTCCCAAGGTTTCGCGGAGAGTTTCTGATGTTTGTCCGAAAGGTTGTTGCATTGACCATATTCGTTTCACTTATATTCCCCCAGACTTTCATTATAAGGCAGAGTGAAAACAGCAGCAACCCTTACTCGATATTCGATATCTTACTTGTCATCTGACCTCTGGCTTCTGAATTCTGACTTCTGTACTCGACAGCGCTGACAGGAAGAAGCTAGCCCTGCCTCAACGGGACATTCAACATCGCGGTTGCTGCAGGGTTCCGCATGAATCAAAACATGAGTCCCCTGCAGTTCCTCTTCAATTTCCTGCTCGATCATGTCACATAGTTCATGAACATCAAGGACAGGAGTGTATTTCGCAACAACTAGATGTAAATCAACATGCCTCTCCGCTCCAGCCTTCCGAGTCCGAAGTTTATGGAATTCGACAAATTCAGCCTCATGGAGCAGTAGGATTCTGGCAATAATTTCAAGTTCCTCCTCGGGTAAACTAACATCAACCAATGGCGCAAATGCTTGCTTCGTTAGGTCAAACGAAGCCTTGATGATCATTAAAGCGACACAGAGTGCAATGATCGGGTCTAAGATGGCCCAACCAGTAATTTGGATCAAAAGAAGACCAATAAAAACTCCCGCTGATGTATAAACGTCTGTCCGTAAATGTAAGGCATCTGCCTTAAGTGCTACAGAGTCGGTTTTTTTCGCGACCTTCATTAGACGGGTCGAGACAATCAAGTTCATGATCGCCGAAAACCCCATAACGATTAAGCCCAAGCCTAAATCTCCGACGTAAGCTCCTTCACCATCAAAGATCTTCTGGATCTTCTGAATCGCTTCAACAATAATCATAATGGCAGCAACGAATATCAAGGCAGCTTCGATTGTGCCCGAAACATTTTCTATTTTTCCATGCCCATAGGCATGACAAGAATCCGCAGGTTTCCCCGACTCCCTCACCGCAAAAAATGCAATGAAAGCGGCTATCAGGTCAATACCGGAATGAATCCCCTCTGACAAGATACTAACTGAACCACTGACTAATCCAATCGCAACTTTGATTAACGTCAAAAAAATATTGGATGTGACAGATAATGAAGCCACTCTCGCCTTTTCATCCACGATTTTACCCCTCCTTCACCTTCCATAGAAACTTTGTCTAATGTACACAAAAATAGGACTCCTCGTTAAAAGGAAGTCCCACGGATCTCTCCGCTGCCTCAGTTCAATGAGGCCCAGCTATCCAGCCTGACAATGATAGTTTATGTATAAGATACCAAATATTGCTCCTGAAAGCAAGGTTTTTATTCCGTCTAGAGCGTTAAGATGTTTCCGTAGATAATCCACACGAGCCCTAATATTAAACGCAAAATTGTCGGCGCAAAGCTCCATAGCACCTGACTTTTTTTGGTTTTAGGAATAATACCAGTTCCAATTACCAAAGCCCAAAGGATAATAGCTACAATTGGCGTGATAAATGCGCCAAAGAGAACCAAACTGATCAGCCCTCCGACCAAGCCGGTCACAACTTGGCTCTTATTGGCAATTCGTCCTACTATAAGTAGGAGTATCATTCCTCCCATTCCCCAAAACAAGAGAGGTATTTCCCAGCTCCAAAACTGAGTAAGATCATGCACAAAAAGATTGATCCCACTTAAAGCAACGGTTGCCGCAACGGTTCCCCAAATTCCTCCAAAGAAAATCATACCTGCGGAAAGAAGAAGCACCCCTTCAAGTAAAACCAGTTGAACGAATCCCAATCGACCTCTCTCCCCCGCCAGTACTCTTTTGCTAGTATAGCCCAAAATTTCCAATCTAATCCGTACGAAAAATTCTCTCCTTCTCGCATATAGTTAAACGTTACTAAGTTAGAAGGGAGACTTTAGCGTGGAAGAAGACGCTAGCCTAGCAGTAAATTCAAGTAACCCGAATCTGCTAAAACGGTATAAAGCACTGATACTTACTTTAGGGGTAGTGATCATCCTACTTGGAGGCCTTACCATTGCCCTCGCTATTTACACTAAGGACAGCGGGGAAATCGCCAATGGTGTCGTATTAGAAATCCCCTTGGGGAAGCTCAATATTGAAGATGCCCAATCAAAACTTGAGCAAAGGAGAAAGGAAATTCTTGACTCGCCCGTCCATTTCACAACGACAGGGACTAACATTTCAATTAACATAAAAGAACTTGGTCTAAACTACACCTGCGATACGGCACTTCAACAGGCCTATCTCATTGGCCGAAAGGGAAGCATCTTTGAGAAAGCAATCAGCAAATTCAAAGCGAGCAGGGGGATCACACTTAATCCAGAGTATCAATGGAATGATCCATTACTTGCGGAAGCTTTAAATAAATACCTCTCGGCCTTGAACACTCCCGCCGAAGATGCCCGGTTTAGGATTAAATCAGATAATACCTTGGAAATAATTCCCGAAAAGAGCGGTAGATCAGTGGATATCGCTTCGCTCAGCGCGAGTGTAAAAAAGTTTACCCTTAACCGGACTGAGTCGATCTCTATCCCTTTTAACGAGATCTCACCAACCATCACAAAAAGGGAACTTGAGAGCTTGAAAATGACAGCTCTCCTATCTAAATATGCTACCCACTTTAACCCAAACCAGACAGGGCGAACAGAAAATATCAAGCTCGCAGCCAAAGCCATTGATGGCAAAGTGTTAAAACCAAAGCAGGAGTTCTCTTTTAACCAGATCGTTGGACCGAGAACCACCGAGGCAGGGTATCAAAAGGCTGTAATCATTGAAGGAAATGAATTCGTACCCGGTCTAGGTGGGGGCATATGTCAAGTTTCCAGCACCCTTTATAATGCCGTTCAGCTTGCTGCTCTAAGTGTTAGCGAACGTTCACGCCATAGTTTGGCAGTCACTTACGTCCCGCCAGGCCAGGATGCAACAGTGGCTTATCCCAACCTGGACTTCAAGTTCATAAATGATTCGGGTAACTTTCTGCTCATCCGTTGTATCCTCGATGATGACACTTTGACCTTTTATTTATATGGTCCGCTTACAAAGGAAAAATATTAAGTTTATTACTGGATTATATTTACATAACTGTATCAATATGACTATTAAGCTCATACTCTATATCAGTTAATGAACGCTCTAAAACTAAAAATCGAAGGATCATAATTAAAGGAGGTTTTCTCTATGTGGTGGGGTCGTTGGGGTTTCCCTTGGTGGGGTGGTTTTGGATTCGGTCCCTGGTGGGGTTTTGGCCCAGGATGGGGTTTTCGCCGCTGGTGGTGGTAAGCCAATACGCACTAAGTGTTAAATCTTTTTATTCTGAACTTCCATTTAATCTTAATCTCAATTCTAGAATATTGGTCGATATTTTGTCATTATAGCATACAAGGGTCGCTGGATTTTTCATCCCAGCGTCCCTTATCTATATTACTAGAGAATGACTATTTACGGAGTAAGGTCTACATTTCTTTGGGTCCGGACACATAAAGAGGATCCGGCAAAGGATCCTCTAACGAGTGAATTTATAAAAGTGATTTAGAAGATAACTCCCAAGGCGATCAGAATCAACACTGCAATAGCAATAACCCCGACGCCAGCACATCCTCCGCCAAATCCTGCACCATATCCGTACATAAACTCACCTCCAAATACTCCTTTTAAATGCATCCCTTAAAATACGATGCCCAAGGCTATGAGCAACAGAATAATCACAACGACAATCGCAATTCCTGCGCCAACTCCAGCTCCACCTGCTCCAAACATAGCTTTGACCTCCCTCTATTCTACATTTCGTAGCAACTTAGAATATAACTCCTAATGCAATTAAGATCAGAATTGCGATAGCGATAATGCCAACGCCTACGCAGCAGCCAGCGCCAACCGGTGCAACTGGTGCAGGTACACAACAAGCTGCGCCATAGCCGCCAACATTCCCAGCTCCATATCCGTATCCGTACATGGTATACCCTCCTTTAGATTTTTAATCTTGCGTCATGAAAGGTCTTGGTTAAAAAACTATTCCCATTGCGATTAACAGAAGTATAATCACAACAACCACTGCAATTCCTGGTAGAAAATTTGGTCCACATCCACACCCTGCTCCGTCAACAGCACCCATGCCATATGCCATACTAAACAACCTCCTACTTAAAATTTTAAGATAATATAATTTTAAGGGCTAACTGATTTTGCACTGTCTTAGAATTTAGAATACGATTCCCAATGCGATGAGCAAAAGAATAATCACGACAACAATTGCGATTCCTGCGCCAACTCCGGTTCCTGCTCCACTAAACATAGTTTTGCCCTCCCTTTATTCAACTCTTCTTCGCAGCTTAAAATATAACTCCTAAAGCAATTAAGATCAGAATCGCGATGGCAATAATTCCAACGCCTACGCCACAACCCACACCGACTGGTGCAACCGGTGCACATACTGGTGGGCAACAACCTGCTCCATAACCACCGACATTCCCTACTCCATATCCGTACATGTTATTTCCTCCTTTACATCTCTAAGCATAAGAATGCAATTAACCTTAGTTAAAAAACTATTCCCATTGCGATTAACAGAAGTATAATCACAACCACTACTGCAATTCCTGGTAAAAAGTTCGGTCCACATCCGCATCCAGCTCCGTCAACACCGTCAACAGCACCTACGCCATATGCCATATAAAACAACCTCCCATTTCCAAAATATTGTAATTTGTTGGGCTCACTGTAAGATATGTAAAAATGGTAAAAATGTTAATATTTAGAAATATTTTTTGCTTAATAATTTTGCTGCACAGATAATTAAATTAAGTGGTTTCACACAAAGCCCTCTCTGAGTAAACAGAGAGGGCTAAAAAATAGAGACCCCAAGAATAAATCTCGAGATCTCTCTAAATAAACCAAAGCTAATATTTGGACCTTAAGCACGAACCGTTTTTCCACCTCTACGAGGGTTTTTCATGTGCTTTTTGATTTCCACTAGGATTTGACTAGCATTAAAAATCGATGAGTAAGCTCCACTGAATACCCCAAGTAACATTGCCAAAGAGAAGACCTTAGTCGATTCTCCACCTAATATATAGACCGAGAACAAGGCAATCAATACCGTAACAACGGTATTAACGGATCGGCGCATCGTCTGCCAAACAGACTTATCCACCATGTCCTCATAACTGTCTCCACGCCTCATCTTTGCCTCATTCTCACGAATCCGGTCAAAGATAACCACCGTGTCGTTAATAGAGTATCCGAAGATTGTTAATACTGCCGCCACAAACGACGAGTCTATCTGCCACTGAAAGATTGAAAAAAGGCCGACAACGACTAAGACATCGTGTAATAACGCAATAATCCCGGAAATAGCAAAGACAAACTGAAATCTAAACGAAATATAGGCGATCATTAAACCCATAGCAATGATTAAGGCCAAAAAGGCATTTCTCGTAAGTTCTTGTCCCATCGCCGGGCCTACTTTATCCTCTTTGAGAGTCGTTTTATCATACTCTCCGACCTTGGTTTGCAAAGCCGTTAACAATTCATTTCGTTTTGTTTCTTCAAGTGCCTCTGTTCGGATCAAAGCATTAGTATTCCCATTGGACAATTGCACCGGGCCATCAAGTCCAACCGATTTCATAGTATCCGTAATCGCAGTCTGGGTCACTGCCTTTTGGAACGTGACATCAAGCATCGTGCCGCCTTTGAAATCAATCCCTAAATTCAACCCCTGCATAAAGAGCGAAATAATGCCTGGAACAATAACCAATAAGGAAATGGCAAACCACCAATACCGTTTCTTCACAATATTAAAATAGAGCGGATGTATTTTTTGCACTTCTTCATAAGTGGCTGGATGTCCTTTTTCCATTATACCTCCCTCCTTACACCAAACCAGGTTGTCTTTATTTTTGAACTCGTTCCCACAATTAGACGTAACACAAGTCGCGTAAACGTAATCGCGGTAAACAAGCTGGCAATGATTCCAACACCTAAGGTCAGCGCAAATCCTCTGATGGAACCACTTCCAAAGTAATAGAGAGTCATTGCGGCAATAAACGTCGTCACATGAGCATCAATAACTGTAATGAAAGCCCTGCTAAATCCAGCTTCCACACCAGCCCTCAGGGATTTTCCTGCTCGAACTTCTTCTTTAACCCGCTCGTAGATAATTATATTAAAGTCCACAGCCATCCCAATAGAGAGGATGAAACCAGCGATGCCTGGAAGGGTTAGGACAACTCGGAACATCCAGAAAATCCAAAGAACAATTAAGCCATAGACGATCAGCGAAAAATCTGCCACAACACCGGGTAATCGATAGAAAACCAGCATAAAAAGAAAGATAAAGATTAGACCGTAAAGTCCAGCCTTAATGCTTTTATGTAAGGAGTCAATCCCCAACGATGCTCCCACCTGACGCTTTTCAGCGATCGTCATGCTCACAGGTAAGGAACCAGAACGCATGAGGACAGCACTATTGGCTGCTTCTTCTAAAGTTGCATACCCCGTGATCTCAGCTTGTCCGTTGAGAATGGGTGTGTTAACCGTTGGATTCGTCAAAAGTTTATCATCTAGATAGATACCAATTCTTTGACCGATATATTTAGTCGTCAAATCACCAAACTTCTTGGCCCCGTCAGATGAAAAGGTTAAATTAACAACGTAGCCTTGGTCCTGGCCTTGCCCGCCCTTGGCGTCTTTTAGTTCATCCCCTTGTAACACAACTGTTCCTTGGGGGTCTCTAAACGTTAACTTTGCGGTAGTTTTCAGGATATCCACAGCTTTATCAGGATCCGTTACCCCCGCTAAATCAATAACCATTCGTTTCTTATCATAGTCAGCCTGAACTATAGGTTCCGATACCCCCAGATCATTGACCCGCTTCGAGATAATCGCTTTAGCTTTGTCCATGTCATCAGTCGTGATCGGAGTGCCGTTTTTATTAGGCTCGGCTTGTAACACTAAGTGTACTCCACCGCGTAAGTCAAGGCCCAACGGGATACCTTTCACGGGATCCACAAGGGGTTTAATCGATAGTGCTACGGCTGCCGCCACAAGTAGCACAAGCGTCACAAGTTTGATGATGTTTGCCCGTCTCATCTGCTTTCCTCCCTTTTATTATGCTGGGACTTGCCCATGCCAATCCTCATTATAAAACTTTCAGGATTATAATGTCAATCTAACCATCTATCAGAGTAATTTAACGTCATTTATCTTCAGTTCAAATTTAGTCTGCAAGAATTCCGCCGCCTTTCGGCATAGCAGCATGCGCGCTAGAAAGATCTCGAAGTACTCCATAACTGGGCAGATCTCAGTGTCAATCGTGAGCTCCAAAGCAACCCGTTCTTTAGGATAGACTCTAAGAAAGGAACGTTTGACCGCATAATTGACCCGGTCATGAATATCAAACGTTGCTAGATCAGAATTACGGACTCGTGAGCGATGAACGTCAGATTTGTCAGCCAAGATCAAGGCCGCCGAAATGTTATTGACCGGATTACCATCAAGCTCGTCATGATTCCCGATAGCGCCAATAACGCTGGCAATATCCTCCGGAAACATACCTAGCCGTTCTAAAATTCCTGCAGCAAGAATCGCTCCTGTCTGAGCATGAGAAATACGATTAACGGCATTTCCAATGTCATGTAGATAACCTGCAATCGAGGCCAACTCACACTCCTTTACGGGATGGCCCATTTTTTCTAAGATATTTGAAGCGATATGGGCTACCAGACCCACATGCCGAAATCCATGCTCTGTATAACCGATTGCTGCCAAATGACGATTCCCTGCTTCAATGAGTGCCTGAACATAAGGATCTGTTTTAATAGCGTTTAGGGTGATCGTTTTCAAGATAAACTCCTCCTGCAATTCGTAACCGAAAGCAATTCATTCCAACGGTCCCTAAGTCATCCACCAGCCCGTAATTCGCCCATGCGCCAATAATGGCTCCTAAACCTGGTATAAGTTGAAGTGTTTTTCGAAAATCAATGGCATCTCGGTACTCTCGTTGAAACTGGTCCCAATCAATCTGTTGTTCATACCTTTCCTCAACTGACCAACTGCCAATGTTCTCTTCCCAGTTTAGGATAACCTTAAATAATTCAGGCCGTTTCTCTTGACTAGAAAAGGCTAACTGAAACACATAGAGCAAAAACAAACGCTCTCGATAATCTTTAGTAGAAAATCCATAAATATGCGCCAATTCAAAGAGAAATTTCATTTTAATTACAATGAGCGCCGGAAAATCGGCTACGCCCAGTGTAAAACCGCCTAGGCCTGTCCCTGCTCCCTCTGCAGCAGCAATCTTCTTATATTTTGCAAGGGCTCTCTCGGCCAACTGATCACGCTTTTGTAGAGAAACCTCATCAAGCGGTGGACTTTTAGGAATAAAATCAAGTCCGATAACGACAGCTTTAATTAACCCTTTGACAGCTACTGTGAGCACTGTATGAACTCTCTTAGGAACTATCGTATCATTGAATTTATTTTGCATCGCTTTCGAAGCTCGTTCTATTAATCCCGGTCGTCGCAATAATCTTCTTACCCAGCGGTTCAATTCAGCTCGCACATGCTGATCATAGGCCTGATCTTCAGAAATTGGATCTTTATACAAGGGCACAGGCGATCACCCCCAGCTCTTTTTCCTTCTCACGGTAAGATAATCTTAAAAGCAAGTGGACTGTACCACTTGCTTTTAAGAAGAATTATCCTCCTTGTCACCTATGTAGCTACCTACTGAATCTTTGAAAGATATCACTAAAGTTTTTGGGGATTCTAAGCTTTAGGTTAAGACTCTGCTGAGACTTCATTTTCATCTTTATCGAGTTTTACTTTATCATTCTTCTTATCCTTTTCGACGACAACATCACGATTTTCCACGCTGACAATTCCTGACTTAGCCACTTCAATCTCGACTTTATCAGCAATTAGTAACATAACAGAGTTATCTTTCACTTTTGTGATTTTACCATAGATTCCGCCGGCAGTGATTACCCGATCCTTGGCACGAAGACTGCTGAGCAAAGCCTTCCGTTGTTTTGCTTGCTTCTGTTGCGGCCGGATCATGAGAAAATACATAATACCAAAAAAAACCGCAAAATATAGGACCATGGACATTGTCGTTTGATTCATAATTAAATCCCCCTTTTTTTATACCTAAACTATTCCTCACATTATGGCAAAAATCCTTCTAGGCCACTTACTTTTCTGCTGAAGAAACTCTTATATCTGGCCTCTGGCATCTGACTCCCGACCTCTGTTACATGTACCCGTAATCTTCAAAACACTTTTTACGGTACTCTGGCAAACGATTTTCTTTGATTGCCTCTCGGATTTCTCGCATTAAGTTCTGGAGATAACGCAAGTTATGGATAGTCATCAAACGAAGACCTAAAATCTCGTCAGCTTTGATCAAATGCCGGATATACGCCCGCGAATAATTGCGACACGTATAGCAATCGCAGGTTGCATCAATCGGACCAAAATCATGTGCAGACCCAGCATTGCGAACCGTCACCTTGCCATAACGGGTCATCGCTGTCCCATTGCGAGCAATCCGTGTCGGAAGCACGCAGTCAAACATATCAATTCCTCGCATTACCCCTTCAATGAGAGCGTCTGGTGAACCTACTCCCATAAGATAACGGGGTTTTTCTCTGGGGAGCAAGGGTACAGTATAATCTAAGACTTCAAACATCATTTCTTTCGGTTCTCCAACGCTTAACCCACCGACAGCATAACCTGGTAAATCTAGTTCTGTAACCTCGGCAGCACTTTGACGGCGCAGGTCTTCATACATACCTCCCTGCACAATTCCAAACAAGGCTTGGGTGTCCGTCGTGGTCAAAGTCTCCTTACATCGTTTGAGCCAACGCGTAGTCCGTTCTAAAGAATCTTTAGCGTACTCGTGGGTACAAGGATACGGTGCACACTCATCAAAGGCCATCACAATATCGGATCCCAGAGCCATCTGGACCTGAGTCGCAATTTCCGGGCTTAAAAATTGGAGTGAACCGTCGATATGAGATCTGAATTCTACGCCGCTCTCTTTAATCTTCCGCAGATCTCCTAAGCTAAACACTTGAAATCCACCACTGTCCGTCAAGATTGCTCCGTCCCAGTTCATAAAACGATGCAGCCCACCTGCTTCGCGAATTAACTCCTGCCCTGGTCTTAAGAAAAGATGGTATGTGTTACTTAAGATGATCCCGGCCCCAATCTCTTTGATCTCCTCTGGCGTAATTGTTTTAACAGTCGCTTGTGTCCCAACGGGCATGAACACAGGTGTCTCAATCACACCATGCGGTGTATGCAACTTTCCTAAACGTGCTTTTGTCCGAGAATCTTCCTTAATTATTTCCAAATGAACTGCGTTCAAACCCTTCACTTCCTTCTTTTTATCGAGCAGCTCAAAGAATGAGCATGGCATCTCCAAAGCTATAGAACCGATACCTCTCCCTTACGGCAACCTCATAGGCTTGTAAAATAAGTTCGCGCCCTGCCAAAGCACTTACCAACATGACTAAGGTTGACTTTGGGAAGTGGAAGTTTGTCAGGAGAGCATCTACAACTTTAAAGGAATAACCCGGGTAGATAAAGATATCCGTCCACCCATCTCCAGGAACAACCTGCCCTTGATCAACCGCGGATTCTAAGGTTCGGGCTGCTGTTGTCCCTACAGCGATGACTCGGCGGCCTTCTTGTTTTGCTTGATTAATTCGCTCGGCAGCTTCCACGTCCACACGATAATACTCTGAATGCATGGCATGTTCACGGATATCGTCCACTTTAACCGGACGGAACGTTCCTAAGCCCACGTGAAGTAGGATCTCCACAAGTTGGACACCCATTTTTTGCAGTTCGCCTAAAAGTTCCGGCGTGAAATGTAGCCCCGCTGTCGGCGCAGCTACTGAACCCCGCTCTTTAGCATACACTGTCTGGTAACGTTCTTGATCCTCCAACTGAGCTGTAATATACGGTGGCAGAGGCATCTGGCCCAGCTGGTCGAGTATTGTTTCAAAAAGACCAGAATAGGAAAAATGGATCCTGCGGTTTCCATTCTCTAGAATATCTTGAAGAACACCTGTCAGAATTCCTTGACCAAAGGACACTTTCTGCCCCACCTTAAGACGTTTTCCAGGCTTCACTAAAGCCTCCCAAACATCAAGTTCAAGTCTTCTTAAAAGTAGGACCTCAATCTTGGCCTCAGTACCTTCTTTTTCTCCTATCAAACGGGCGGGAATGACGCGAGTGTTATTAAGCACAAGCACATCGCCCGTTTTTAGAAAGGACACCAGCTCCCGGAACGTATGATGTTCTATCACTCCTCCATCACGCTTGACTACCATTAAACGTGAAGCATCTCTAGGCTCCACCGGATGTTGGGCAATCAACGTTTCTGGCAAATCAAAGTCAAACTCCGAAAGGTTCAATATATCCTTCTCCTTTAAATCAGCACGTGGTTATCTGATCATGAATTTCATTCATTGAATAAGGGTATTATTGTAGTAAAACGAAAGTATTTCTTTATAAGTATACCCTATTTGAGCCATATGATAAGCTCCCCATTGAGACATCCCCACACCGTGCCCCCAACCTTGGCCTTCAAAGATAAAGACCCCGAACGGCTGGGACGTGGCACTCGTTCCTAACGATGAACTGAGAACCTTAGTAAGCAAGGGGCCTTGCTCCTTTTGAGCCGAACTAGTCCCTGAAACTAAGGAAGCTGCTTCAGCGCTTAGAAACACAGATAAGCCTGATTTTCCGTACAAATCAAGTTGGGGCGCAATTGTCTGGGCTTCAAACAAACTTCCTAAAAAGGCGGCTGTTCTAATCGGTTGCCCAAAAGGGTAAAAAGCTTTGACAAATGTACGCCCGGTAACCGTCTGGGAATGTCCAAATCCATCTTCCATCCTTACACTTTTTACCCTACCCGAGGGAAACTTGTCAAGCTCAACATTTCGGACTGGTCCTACCCCAAACGTTGAACCTAGGAGCGGTGCAGAGACAATAAATCGCCAATGAGCAACCGCACCGCCAACTCCTTCTGAATAAGGATCTGGATGAGATACATTGTGAATATCCGTAGTTCCCCAAACATTTTTAGCGTCTTCGGTATATCCCCCGCTATGTGACGAATAAAGCGCTTCGATTGGTTGCTTGCTCTGGGTGTCCACTAAAATTTGCCCTCGAGTAGCGTCGACTGCTGCCGAAGCTTCTCCTTCCACGAACTTACCCGCATAGGCCTGATCAATATCAGGAGAGTCGGTAATTGTCTTTTGGCCATTCTCTGTATGTCTAACAAGAAAGGTTCGGGCAGCCACGGCTTGAGCCTTGAGCGCTTCTATCCCTCCATGAGCCCATTCATTGCTCATTTCGATAGGCACAACCCCTTTAAGGTAGTCTTCACTGTCCACTCGATTAATTAACCGCCAATGACCATTTTCCCAATTCATTTGTAATCCTCCGCGATAAACAACATCATTGCCCTCCGGAGTTTTAACACGCAGACAGCCCAAGTTGTTCCCCCTCAGCTCTAAGACAGATCCTTGGGAAACTTGATAATCTTCCTGGTTAATTCGCAAAATAGGAGTCCAGCCACCCCAACCTAACTGGATGGTAGAACCTGTTGGAAACTTACGAGTCGTTGTATCCACAATGAGTTGATAGTCACCTTGTTCAACATCTATTTCAACCCATGAAGCCTGGCCTAACTTCCAAACAAGCTCAACTGAAATCTCGTTTGCTTGACACGGAGTGGCTGGACTCAACACGAGTATGAATAAAGCCATACACAAAAAGAGGAACCGATAAACAATCTGAAGCATGCTCAACACCACCTTCATGTTCAGATTGCCCTTTTTCCTTGGCTTATATGTCGTGATTCCTTTGGGATAATGTGGTTAGAATTCTTCGACTTCCACAGGAGATGGGATGGTTCTCAGTTGCATTCCTCTCTCGCGAGAGGAAGTGTCTTAGCATCCTACGGCGATAAGTGTTCGTTGTGGGTCAGCGCCTTCGGCGATAGTCATCCTACGGCGCGAGAGTGTACGTTAATAGCTCTGCGCCTTCGGCGATATACATCCTGTTCCGTCGCATGTGCGTCGCACCTTGCATCCTTGGCACCGCGCCATCAGTCCATCACGGCATCTAGCCATCCTGCAAGAAGGCTAATACGTGCGAAGACAGTGTCTTCGGGCGATGCTCTAACCTCGAACGTCCTGTCCGAGTCATGGACAAGTCCCGTTGCGTTTCTTAACGCTTTATCCTCTGCGCTCATCACGCAATTCCACTAAAGTGTTCTCTAAGCTAAGAAACTTCCTTATAGTCCTTTATCCTCTGGGAAAAGTCCGCTGTCAGACCGATTCTGGGGAAGTGAATATCCAAAATGCTGATAGGCTCTTACTGTGGCCACGCGTCCACGAGGAGTACGTTGGAGAAATCCCATTTGGAGTAAAAATGGTTCGACAACATCTTCAAGCGTTACTGATTCTTCTCCGATGGTTGCCGCGAGCGTATCTAAACCAACTGGGCCTCCAGTAAAGGTTTCAATGATCGTCTTTAATGCTTTTTGGTCAATCTGATCCAATCCTAACGGGTCAACCTCCAAGCGATTGAGCGCTTCTCGGGCTATTGATTGGGTGACGACGCCATCTTCCCAGACCAAGGCAAAATCCCTAACTCGTTTCAACAAGCGATTACCAATTCTCGGTGTACCACGAGAACGACAGGCAATTTCTTCCGCACCATCATCCGTTATGTCCAATCTCAAGATACTTGCTGCCCGAAGCACAATTTCTTTTAAATCCTTAACCTCATAGAATTCCAGACGACTAATAACCCCAAAACGATCACGCAAGGGAGATGTTAACTGTCCGGCTCTTGTTGTGGCTCCTACCAACGTAAACGGAGGCAGGGACAAGCGAATTGAACGGGCACTGGGCCCTTTTCCGATCATGATGTCTAGACACCCATCTTCCATGGCTGAATAAAGGATTTCTTCTGTCGTCGAGTTTAAGCGGTGGATTTCATCGATAAAAAGCACATCACGAGGCTCTAAGGCCGTTAGAATAGCCGCTAAATCGCCTGGTCGTTCAATCGCCGGACCAGAAGTGGTGCGAATACTCACGCCCATTTCTGCCGCAATAATATTCGCCAGCGTCGTCTTTCCTAAACCGGGCGGTCCATATAATAAGACGTGATCCAGCGCTTCTCCACGGGTGGATGCAGCTTGGATAAAGATACTCAGATTTTCTTTAATTTTTCTCTGCCCAATATAATCACCCATCCGATTGGGTCGAAGCGCTTCCCCTTCATGATCTGCAGGTTGTTCTTGGGGAGCAACCAGACGCTCTTCCATTTCCAGCTCTCCTCTCGTCTGTCTTTAAATATTAAAACTCTCTGTTTGACTTAACCGCCCGCAAGCAAACGCAGAGCTTTTTTCACCTGCTCTTCCGTTGTTAATTCCCCACTGTCTTTAACGGCATGTCCCAGGGCTTGTCTCGCCTCTTCCAAGCCAAAACCCAGAGCTAACAATGTTTGTAGTGCTTCAGAGTGTGTATGGGGAGAGGTGTCTGAAAATGATTCCCCACCACTGGGAAGAGAAACATGCCCTTTGAATTTTTCTTTCAGTTCCAAAATAAGTCGTTGAGCTGTTTTCTTACCGATTCCTGGAACTTTAGTTAATAAATTAAGATTTTCACTTGCGATTGCACTTTGAATTTGAACAGCTCCAAAGGTTGAAAGTAGTGAGATGGCCGCTTTAGGGCCAATGCCTGAAACACTCAACATTTCCAGAAAGAGTTGTTTTTCTTCTAAGGAAGAGAAACCATATAAGGATAAATCATCTTCGCGCATCACCACATGAGTGTACACAACAAGTTCCTGCCCCAGCGAAGACTTCGCCAAGAGTCCATAGGGCACTGTAAGTAAATACCCAACCCCTTGCACATCAAGCACCAAACGTTCTGATTGGATTTCCCAGACCTTGCCTCGCAACATCCCAATCATCGGAATTCCTCCATTCTACGATTCAATGCAAAACTATGGGCATGACAGATTGCAATGGCTAAAGCATCAGCTGTATCGTCTGGTTTGGGAATTTCGTCCAACTTTAATAATCCCTTGACCATTTGTTGCACCTGCGTTTTCTCGGCCTTTCCATATCCTACAACCGCTTGCTTAACCTGTAGCGGAGTATATTCATAAATCGGGATGCCATGCTGGGCACCGGCCAGTAAGACGACACCTCGAGCATGTCCCACTGCTAGGGCGGTTGTGGTATTGCGATTAAAGAAAAGCTCTTCAACCGCCATGTGATCTGGAGGGAACTCCCGAAGAAAAGGGTCAATTTGTTGATATAACATTAACAAACGCTCCGCCAGAGGTGTGTGAGCAGGCGTTCGCCAGCAAGAATAAGCAAGTGGGCTTAAATGATTTCCTTTTTGTTCAATTAATCCATACCCCATAATCGCTGTTCCAGGGTCAATCCCTAAAATAATCATACTCGCGTCTTCCTTTCAACATAGTAGATTTCGACAGAAGACGGACGATACCCTTTCTCCTATAAAATACCTTTCTACTCTCGCCACAGAGGTTCGTTGACCGTATCGATAAATGACTGAACCTCATCAAAGGAATAGAATTCCACCTTAGGAGCAATATCCAGCATTTCCTTTGGCCAAGCTTGGACATTTAGTCCAGTCACGATGACCCTGCCGTTCGCTCCCGGAGTCCCTTCGATTACAGATAGCACCCCATCCTCCAAGCCAAAATGATAGGTAACCCTACGCGAAGCACCATTAGCCAAGGTATCCATCGATGAGGTAGTTTCTGAGCTGATTGAATTTAAGGCATAAGCACGATTTATATTGTCCCACCAAGACATTGCTGTAGGTACAATGCTGCCAATTCCTAAACCAATAATAAGGACGAGACTCATTACAATACATCTGGACATAATGAAAAACCCTCCTGACATGTCTTCTTACCTCTAGTCTTGCCAGGAGGGCATGGTTTAATCGTTATGATGTTCGAAACTTAGTCTTGTCTAAAAATCTTCACCCGACAAGGCTTCCGCCAATTCAAAATTAGAATACACCCCTTGAGTATCGTCATGATCCTCAAGGATATCCATCAAACGTACAATCTTCCGTGCCTGGTCTGCATCCGTTATTTCGATGGTGTTTTGAGGAATAGGGCTAATCACAGACTCTTCCACTGAAATTTTTTGATCTACAAGCGCCTGACGAACACTTTCCAGGGCGTCTGGAGCGGTGTAGACTACAAAACCATCTTCATCTATATCTAAGTCCTCAGCTCCTGCGTCTAAGACCATCATCATCAAATCATCGTCGTTTAACTTAAGCCCCTCACGTAAGATTCTCAGTTGACCTTTTTCTTCAAACATCCAGCTGACGCAACCGGTCTCACCCATGTTGCCACCATTCTTAGAAAAAATATGGCGGACCTCACCAGCCGAACGGTTGCGATTGTCCGTTAGAATATCAATCATTACGGCTACACCGCCAGGACCGTACCCCTCATAACGCAGTTCTTCATAAGCTGCGCCTTCTAGGCCGCCGATCCCTTTCAGAATTGCTCGCTGGATATTTTCATTGGGCACATTTTCCGCTTTAGCGTTTTCAATGGCAATTTTTAATCGAAAGTTGTTAACGTCTCCCCCACATGCCCGGGAGGCAACAACTAACTCCCGACCCAGTTTGGTAAACATTTTCCCTTTATGGGCATCTGCCTTGCCTTTTTTATGTTTAATGTTTGCCCACTTTGAATGTCCCGACATGACAAACTCCTCCTTGTGCTAATTGACTATTAAACAGTTTAGCATAGGGTAAATTCCCTTGTAAAGAAATATATAGAAAAACTAAACTCTTAATGGAGTTACTATCTCCACTAAAAGTTTAGTTTTAAAACTTATTCCAAGCTTTTTGGGTTATCGAACCATGAACATCGAATCAGCTTTGGCTGGTAAAAAGTTCAGTGCTCAAGTAACGCTCCCCTGTATCGGGAGCAATGACAACAACGTTTTTGCCTTCTCCCAAGGTTGCGGCTACTTGAAGTGCCGCACTTACCGCAGCCCCAGACGAAATACCTACCAAAAGTCCTTCTTCACGTGCTAGACGCCGCGTTGTGTCAAAAGCATCCTCATTACTTACTTGAATAAGTTGATCCATAACTGTTTGGTTTAAAACTGCAGGGACAAACCCAGCGCCAATACCTTGGATTTTATGCGGCCCTGGTTTTCCGCCAGAGATGACTGGCGACGAGGCAGGCTCAACCCCAATGATCTTTACTTCCGGCAGACGGGCTTTCAAAATCTCACCCACTCCCGTTATTGTCCCCCCAGTACCAATTCCGGCGACAAAAGCATCGATACCGCTCAACTGATCAAGAAGTTCTAAGACCGTGCTCCGTCGATGTGCTTCCGGGTTGGCAGGATTTTCAAATTGCTGAGGCATAAAATAATCCGGGTTTTCGCGGAGCAAACGTTTTGCCTCTTCAATCGCGCCGTTCATTCCTGCTGCTCCAGGCGTTAAGACGAATTCAGCGCCATAGGCGACCATTAGCATCCGCCGCTCAACGCTCATCGTATCCGGCAGAACGACAATTAGACGATAACCTCGAGCGGCTGCAATCATCGCCAGTCCAATACCCGTGTTCCCACTTGTCGGCTCAACAATAGTTCCCCCCGGTTTAAGCACCCCTCGTTCCTCAGCATCCCGTATCATTCCCAAGGCTATCCGATCTTTGATACTTCCGCCTGGATTGAAAGCCTCAGCCTTGACATAAACATTAGCCATGCCAGGCTTCACCACTCGCTGTAAACGGATCAAAGGGGTCTGCCCTATCAAATCCGCAATAGAATCAACAACTTTCATGTTCAATTCCCCCAATTCATATCAAATTAGTATGAATTAATAGTAGCAACTATTAATCCTTTTGTCAAATAGAACTATTTGCCCTTGAGTCGTTCCTCCACTTCAGTAACTAAAGCTTCAATCTGGTGAGGTAAAGGGATTCGGACAACTCCTATGAGTTGAATATTCCCGCGTTGGATTGGGAGCAGCAATTTGTCTGCCCTACTGGCAGAAATAGCCATAGCCATAGCCGGAGTAATTTCTCCCAACAGACCATAGACCATCATTACCGCAATCGATCCGACAATAATGTCTACCCGATCAGAATTAAAACAAATCGCGGACTCCCCCGAAGCACCCTCTGTAGCCCCAGCACGCAACATTGCTCCTGTAGCAAGAGCATTCGTTCCCAGAGCAAGGATATCCAACTCGGGCATTCGTTTGCGTAACTGCTCAACAATATGTTTGCCAATACCGCCGCCCTGCCCATCAATGACTGCTATCCGCATAATACCCTCTTCCTTCCTTCTCAACATATCCGGGGAAGATGCTCACCTTCAAGCATGCCAACAATACGTTTTCCCCCAAGAGGGGTTTCTAACAAGACGAGTCCTGGCTTTTCCTCATGAACTCGCCCGATGCGTGCCGCATAGCGTCCCAGTGGGTGGGCCTGTATTTTTTGCAGAACATCGTCCGCGACTTCTGGTGAAACAATTACCAAGGCTTTCCCCTCATTCGCTAAATAAAGGGGCTCTAAGCCTAACATTTCGCATGCCCCTTCAACACTTGGAGAAAGTGGCAATAGTTTCTCATCTAAGAGAATACTTACTCCAGCTTGCCCGGCCAATTCATTAAGCGTCGTCGCCACGCCACCACGGGTAGGGTCTCTCATACATTTAACTCCTGGCAAATAAAAGGCATCAATAAGTCCATTTAAGGGCGCGCAGTCACTCACCACTGGGGTTTGAAATTCAAGTCCTTCTCGCTCAGACAAAATTGCAATCCCATGATCCCCAATCGTCCCAGTAATCAGAATTTCGTCGCCGGGCCGAATTCGTTCTGGGCCGACTAAACGATTGGTAATATACCCGATCCCCGTTGTGTTTATGAAAATTTTATCTACGCTTCCCCGTTCGACAACTTTCGTATCCCCACATACGATCGAGACCCCTGCTTCCGATGCTGTTTCGGCAATACTCTTAATGATCCGCTCTAGGTCATCCAAGGGCAAGCCTTCTTCTAAAATAAGCGCCAGCGTTAAAAACTTAGGCGTCGCTCCACTCACTGCTAGGTCATTGACGGTGCCACATACGGCAAGTTTACCGATATTTCCGCCGCGGAAAAACAAGGGTGAAACCACGAATGAGTCAGTGGTTACTGCAATTTGCTCTCGTCCCGGTAATATGCTCGCATCATTCATCTGATCTAGGTAGGGATTGCCTAAATACTTCTGGAAAAGGGTACGAATTAATTCATGGCTTAACCGCCCACCGCTTCCATGAGCCATCATAATACGTTCCATTAATCCCCACTCCTTTGTGCGTATCGGTAATAAGCGGCACATGACCCTTCGGAAGACACCATACAAGGTCCAACCGGTTTCATAGGTGTACAAAAACGGGCAAACAAAGAACATTGGGTTGGATAAATTCGACCTTTCAAGACATCCCCACAACGGCAACCGGGGGTTTCCTCGGAATGAAAAATCGGCAACGAGAATTTCTTGGCCGCATCCCATAAGCTGTATTCTTCTCGAATACCCAAGCCACTTTGGGGAATTAATCCTATACCCCTCCAGGATGCCTCAACCGGCTCAAAGACTTGTTCGATGAACATTCTGGCTCGAGGGTTCCCTTCTGGTTTGGCGACCCGTTTATATTGGATTTCAATTTCTGAACGCCCTTCCTCACGTTGACGAAGAAGCATAACAATGGCTTCTAATATATCAAGGGCTTCAAATCCGGTCACAACGCCAGGTTTGCCATAATCCTTAGCCATAAAACCAATGGGTTCAATGCCAATAATCGAGCAGACATGCCCTGGATCAAGGAAAGCATCGACAACCAATTCAGCGTCCTCAGCTAACAGTCTTAACACTGGAGGAACGACCTTGTGCATAGATAGCACGCTATAATTTTCTATTCCTTCATGTTTTGCTGTTTCTAAACTTACGGCTACAGTAGGCACTGTCGTCTCAAACCCAATTCCCAGAAAGACGACCTCTTTATCCCGGTTTTTTCGGGCTAACTCTAAAGCATCTTGGGTCGAATAAACAATTCGAACATCTGCCCCTTCTGCTCTTAAAACTTGCAAGTTTTTCTCTGTCCCCGGCACCCGAATCATGTCTCCGAACGTTGCGGTAATCACATTCGGTTGCGCAGCTAAATAAAGGTAGCGATCAATGTCACTGCTATCTGTCACACAAACTGGACAACCTGGTCCTGATATTAAGCGAACCGTCTCCGGCAACAACTCTCGAAGCGCATTTTTAGCGATAGCTACGGTATGTGTTCCACACACCTCCATAATTGTAAACGTACTTTGGGCTAAGGCCTGGATTTCCGCAAGATAGTCAGCCGCCTTAGTCAAAAGCTCCTTACTCTTGTTCATAGGCATTGGCTACCTCCAACAAAAGTTCTTCAGTCTCTTTTGCGCTCTCATCGTCGATGATTCCAATGGCAAAGCCCGCGTGAACCAAAACATATTCACCGATTTTGACCTCAGGAACCAAGTCAATACTGACAACCCGTTCATTCCCCATCATATCCACTTTGGCAATCGAACCATCCATCGAAACAACTTTAGCAGGAATAGCTAAACACATTTACAACACCTCATTCGCAATTAATAGTTGTCCGAAGGCAAGCCCGCCGTCTCCGGGAGGGAGCGCTTTAGAGCGCAAGACTTCAATTTTGTGGTTTTGACAGAGATTAAGAATGATTTCTGTCAAAAGTTTATTTTGGAAGACCCCTCCGCTCAAAACCAAAGGATCTGCCGCTACTCTTAATTGTAACACAAGATCTACGATAGCCTGAGCAATGGTTCGGTGAAAACGATACGCGATTTCTCCCCGACTCACGCCAAGAATAATGTCCTGGACTAGTCCTTCAAAGAGCGGTTTTACCCCAAGGATGTATACCGCCCGTTCTACTCTAACCTCATAAGGATATAGTAATCGTATCTTATCTACCTTATGCTCTGCAACTTCAGCACATCGATTCTGCCAAAACCTCGTTGCCAGACTTTCCAGCTCGATCGCCGCTTGTCCTTCGTAGGTTACCTTTGTACAAACACCAAGCAACCCGCTCACTGCGTCAAAGAGCCTCCCTGCACTTGATGTTTGGAAGATTTGAACCCCTGTTTCAAGTTGGCGATCTAAGATTTGACGTTCATTGACCGAAAGTGTTGTCCAAAAAGGTTCTGTCTTTTGCCAAGTCTCACTGGTAAGAAGCGTTTTAAGATAAGCATATGCGATACGCAAAGGACGTTTTGCAGCCGCATCGCCCGATGGAAGTGGCAAATACTCCAGATGTGCCTTGCGTTCATATCCTGAAGCATTACCGTATATAAATTCAAATCCCCAAATACACTGATCTTCTCCGAGACCAGTCCCATCACAGATAACCCCCAGAGTCGGGTCTGAGCGATCCCACTCTCCCAACACGCTGACTAAATGCGCATGATGATGCTGCACTGAACGTTTCGACCAAGGCTGTTCCAGGGCAAATCGGGTCAGCTGGTAGTTCGGATGCTTATCGTAAGCAATCGCCAACGGCGAAATATTGACAACTCGCTGAAAGGATTTAAGTTCCTGGTGAAAACGTTGGAGATTTTCATATCCTTGCATATCTCCAAGATACTGACTTACAAAAGCCCGCTGGCCGGAGGCGAGGCAAAAAGCATTTTTCAGATCTCCGCCCACACCTAGTAATGGGGTCTTGACATGAATTGATGACATCAAAATCGGTAAAGGGACCTGACCGCGAGCCCGCCTCAAAAAAACTGCTTCATCTCCGATAACTTGAACAACCGAGTCGTCACAGGGATGATAAATATCCCGGTTATGCATCAAAAAATAATCGGCGATTCCCTGTAATTCTTCGAAGGCTTCATCATTGGTATAAACAAGAGGGCGGCCGCTGAGATTGGCACTCGTCATGACTAGAAAATCATACGGTCCTTCAAACAAACGATGATGAAGGGGAGTATAAGGAAGCATGATTCCTAACGTATGAATACCCGGCGTTATGTCCTCTGGTAAAGAATTAGTTAGTCCAACCTTACGTTCAAGTACAACGATGGGAGCGGCTGAACTTCGTAACAGTTCCTCCTCCTTAGGGGAAATAACAACCGCGTCTCGCGCTCGTGCTACCGTCCGAGCCATCACTGCAAAAGGCTTGGCTCCTCGTTCTTTTCGCTCACGCAGGCGCCGTACTGCTTGCACATTTCGAGCATCACAAACAAGATGGAAACCACCTAATCCTTTTACCGCAATAATCCCTCCTTGGGACAGCTGAGCGACACCTATGCCAGGGAGCACGTGACCCACATCATTTCTGAGTTCGACCATCGGCCCACACTCTTTACAGGCCACTGGTTGAGCATGGAAACGCCGATCTCTTGGATTTCTATACTCTACTGCACAGGCTTTGCACATCGGGAACCCTGACATGGTCGTTTGTGCTCGATCATAAGGTACATCACGGATAATCGTATAGCGCGGGCCACAATTCGTGCAATTTGTGAAAGGATATCGGTAATGCCGATTCTCAGGATCGGCTACTTCTTTAAGACAATCTCCACACGTTGCAACGTCGGGCGAAATTAAAACATCTGCTTCTTGCCCCGCCTCACTCTCAACAATTTCAAACGTCGCATAATTTTCCAGCTCCGCCCCAACGGATCGCGCCGTCACAATTTTAGCCAAAGGCGGGGCCTCTTCCAGCAAACGATGATAGAACAACTCCAGCTTAGCACCTTCTGCATGGATCGTCACACCTTGGCTTGAGTTATTCACCCACCCTTTAATACCTAGTTCTTCCGCGAGCTTGAAAACAAACGGCCGAAAGCCCACCCCTTGAACAATCCCATTGAAGTAAATAGTCTTTGCTTCAAGATTCATATGATACAACAACCAGCTTTCAATAGCTTTCTTGATTCTTCCTGTTCTAAGACGCTGCTTCTATGAAAATGAGCGTTTAATTGATGACAAAAATCCTATTAACTTCCTTATATTGTACACGCCAAACTCTATTTTCTTCAAGAGGATGATAAGACTATTAAAATTTCGACAAATTCAGTGGAATTAATAAATAGATTTTAAATAATAATTAAAATTTTTAGATTCTTCTAAAATATAAGGAGGAATACAATAGTTTGAGTCGAATACATATTCTAGGTATAAATATTTCTGATTACAAGCGATGACGCATATTACAGGAGGTGTTCTGAAAATTATGGGAAATTTTGATTTGCTCAAAGCAAAAGGCGTTTCTCGGCGAGATTTTATGAAGTTAGTAGCAGCAACGACCGCGGCACTTGGCTTACCTGAACTTTTTGTTCCCCAAGCAGCCTCGGCTCTAGAACAAGCTCTTAAGAAGCCACCTGTTATATGGTTGGAAGGTATGGACTGTACAGGATGTACCGAGTCAGCCATAGCCACCTTAAACCCTTCACCCGCCGAACTCGTTCTAGACATGCTCTCAATTCGCTATCATGAAACGATCATGGCCGGATCCGGTCAAACATCCGAGGAAGCCTACCAATCAGCTCTGAAAGAGAACTTCGTTCTCATCGTAGAGGGTGCTTGTCCAGCTAAAGAGGAGTATGACCGTTTCTGTATGGTTGGAGGGAAGCCATTCCGCACAACCCTGATTGAAGCCGCCCGCAAAGCTCAGGCGATCATCGCCATAGGTAGTTGCGCATCTGAAGGGGCTGGTATTCCGGGCGCTTGTGCTTCTGGTGCCGTTGGGGTAGGAGAAATCCTTAGTACTGCCGGAATTTCCACACCGCTTATCAATCTTCCTTGTTGCCCCGTTAAACCCACAACCTTAATTGGTACTATCGTCTATTATTTAACTTATCATAAAGCTCCTCCCCTTGATTCGCAAAATCGCCCCCTAGCATTCTATGGCACACTATTACACGATAACTGTCCACGCCGCGGCCATTTTGAAAATGGCGAATTCCTCACAGATTGGAATGATCCTCTCCAGAAGCAGTATTGTCTTATGTTAAAAGGCTGCAAAGGCCCGCAAACCTACACAGACTGTGCTCAAGTATGGTGGAATGACAACGCTAACTTCTGTATTAACGCCGGATCACCTTGTTCGGGGTGTTCAGAGAAAAGCTTTTATAAAGAATTTAGCCCCTTATATGCAAAACAAGAAATGTTTAAGCTACCGGGCATCGGTCAGATTAATGCCGATACCGTCGGAGCCGTTATCGGAGGAGCAGCAGCCGTTGGCCTTGGTGCCCACTTAATCGCCACGGCAGCTAGCGGCAGATTGAGCAGTAAGGATCATGATCGTAAGGAGGATATGTAGATGGCGAAAGTAGTTGTTGATCCTTTAACACGCATTGAAGGGCATTTAAGGATTGAAGTTGAAGTCGAGAATGATAAAGTTGTTGAAGCACATGTCATCGGGACCATGTACCGTGGGATTGAAGCTATGCTCCGCGGTCGCGATCCTCGGGATGCTACGTATGTTACAGAACGTGTCTGCGGAGTTTGCGCAGGTTCCCATGGTTGGGCATCCTCAATGGCCCTAGACAAAGCTTTTGGGGCTAACGTTCCTGCTGGTGGTCGGATTATCCGTAACCTGATCATTGGGGCTATGTTTTTACATGACCATCCGCTACATTTCTATCATCTGAGCGCGCTAGACTACTTAGATGTCATGGCTGTCGCCAAATATCAAGGAAAAGACCCCGGACTTCTGGCTGTTAAAGATAAAATTGTTAAGCTCGTTGTAGCCGGAGATACTGCTCCTTTAACCCCTCGCTACAAACCTGATGCCTTCAGTGTCAATGATCCAGAGTTAGTGACAATGGCCGTCGCCCACTACCTCAAAGCTTTGGAGATGCAAGCAAAGGCCAAGAAGATGTCCGCTTTGTTTGCCGGAAAACAGCCCCACCAATCTTCCATAGTTGTTGGTGGTGTTACTATGCTTCCCAATATTGAAGTAATTGAACAATTCCGCTCGATGCTTTCTGAGCAGCTTGATTTTATTGAAAAGATCTATCTCCAAGATGTTTTAACCTTCGGTACTGGTCCGTTGCTCCCCTTGGCTCAAGCAGGCGTTGGTGGCGGAGCTCTGAACTACATGTCTTATGGCGGTTTCGCCCGAGATAATGAGAGTAAAGATTTATTCTTCAAAGCGGGTTTGATCATGAATGGGGATCTAAGCAATATCTTACCTGTGGATGAAAAGAAAATTACGGAGGATGTTCAATATTCTTGGTATAAAGCCAGCGCTAATGGTAAAACGCCCTATACTGAGGATACAATACCCGATCTGGATAAGAAGGGTGCCTACACCTTTGTTAAAGCGCCTCGCTATGATGCTAAACCTATCGAAGTTGGGCCTCTCGCCCGAATGCTTATCATGCAACCAAAAGGTCTTCTGGACATTATCGCCAAGAATAATATCAAACCAGGTGCTGTCGCCCGTCATGCAGCTCGAGCTTATGAAACTCTCCTTCTGGTCAAGGATATGTTCACTTGGTTAGATGCTTTAGAGAATGAAATGGGATCCAAGGATTTCCGCATCCATGATACAGAGCACTGGGAAGCTCCGGTAACTGGGCAAGGTGCGGGCATGACCGAAGTACCCCGCGGCTCGCTTGGCCACTTTGTCAAGGTCGCCGATCATAAGATTGAGAACTATCAAATGGTTGTTCCGACTACCTGGAATTTCTCACCCCGTGATGACAATGGAGTCCGTGGCCCGGTTGAACAAGCTTTAATCGGCGTCCCAGTTCCCGACCTCGAAAATCCGGTCAATATCGTACGAGTAGTTCGTTCCTATGACCCATGCCTAGCATGTGCAATTCACCTCATCGATCCAGTAACCAACGACATTAAAAAATTCCGGATTGGCTGGTAGAAAAGGAGGAAAGGACATGGTTGACCCACTTGACCACCCATTATTCCAGCGTGTTAGCCACTGGATAAATTTAATTAATTTTCTGATGTTAGGCCTCACAGGTTGGTTTATACACTCCCCTTATCCTGGAATGCCCATGAATCTAGTTCGCAACTTACACTTTATCTTTATGTATTCTTTAATTATTAATGGAATTGTACGTTTCTACTATTCCTTTTTTGGAAAGCATAAGGATTATGATAATATTTTACTCAATACCCAAGATGTTAAAACTATCTGGCCCCAAATTAAGTATTATCTGTTCATCGGCAAACACCCAAAAGTAGGGAAGTATAATCCTCTTCAGAAAATGGCCTATATCGCCCTGCCAATAATGGCTGTCGCCCAAGCAATTACTGGAGCTATACTCTACAAGCCAGAACAACTGGCAAATCTCGCAGGCTATTTTGGCGGTTTAGCTGCTGTTCGTGGCCTTCACTACGTCTTTATGTGGTTGTTTATAGCAGTCGTTGGCATTCATATTTATCTTGTCTTTACAGCAGCCTATGAACAATTTCTATTCATGTTCTTTGGCAAAATGAGAAATGAGAAGGGAATGTAATCATGCATTCACCAAAAATTATGGTGATGGGGGTAGGCAACATCCTCTTATCCGATGAAGGTTTAGGCGTTCGTTTTTTGGATGAAATGGCTAAAATGCCACTTCCGAATAACGTGGAGCTCCTTGAAGGGGGCACAGCCGGACTTGAACTGGTACACCTCATTCAAGAAGTCGATTTTCTAATTATTATTGATGCCATAGACGCCAAAGATGAACCCGGGGCATTGTTTCGCTTCACACCGGAAGATATTCAAATCTTCCCGGAAAAGTTCGAGGTTTCATTTCATCAAATCGGGATCATTGAGGTGCTTGCCATGGCCAATGTCTTGGGGCAAGCTCCTCAAACCTTAATTTTTGGCCTTCAGCCCAAAAGTTTGGAATGGGGAATGGAGATCAGCCCAGAAATCCAAGCGCTCTTTCCCCGTCTTAAAGAATTCGTTCTCCAAGAAATTGACTCCATTCAACATCAAGGAAAATTTGCTTCGACCTTGACGACTTGATGAGTCTAAAAACCTACCTCTCACAGAAAATCAGAATAAAACAGACTTATAAGGTTCATTAACTAATGCACCTTATAAGTCTGTTTTATTTTCTTCAACTTTTGTCTCCCTAGCTAAAAGTTTCTGACGATATTTAGATATCTATCATGGTATTCGCCTATATAGATAATGTTTTCGGGCACGATACGTCGTGCCCTTTTGTATACTATCAGAAAGTATAAACTTCGTTATATACTGCAAGTAGGGCTAATCCGTGCGAAGACAGTGCCTTCGTCTAAGCATAAGTTCAACTAAGGCGGCCGCCTTCGCAAGCTTGGCGCCAGCCAAGTTTTCTTTATCGAAATTACCCTATATTTTCCTGATAGACTTTGACTTCTTGCTTTAACCAGCTTGTCCAAGCTATAAGACCATTCCCTGAGCGACAAGATACCTCGAAGATCTTAATTTCAGGATTAATGCTTAGGATATCTTGTTTCATAGTCGCCATATTCACATCTGTTAACTGCTCAAGGTCCATTTTATTGAGAACAACTGCTTTGGCATTGCGGAAGATCACTGGGTATTTTGCTGGCTTGTCATCTCCCTCGACAATACTTAAAACAATGATCTTAAACGCTTCCCCTAAATCAAAATCAGCTGGACAAACTAAATTTCCGACATTTTCAATAATCATGAGATCCGTTGCCTGCCAATCAAATTCAGGCAAAACTTTATTTACCATCTTACTATCAAGATGGCAACCTCCGCCAGTATTAATTTGAATGACTGGAATCTCGTGAACAGCGATGCGATCAGCATCTTTACTTGTAAAGATATCTCCCTCAATAACCCCCACCTGGAGATCCAAGGTTAAATGGGGCAACGTCTTCTCCAACAGTGTCGTTTTCCCTGCTCCTGGTGAGCCTATGACATTAATGGCTAGACAATTATTCTTGCGGAAGTGGGTACGGTTTACTTCAGCCTGCATATCATTAGCACTAAGTAAATTTGCCATCACTTCAATTTCTCGGCGAGTATGATCCATACTATTCAACCTCCAGACTTTCAAGTAAAAGTTCCTCTCCCTGAATCACTTCAATGCCCGTATTTTGACAGTTCGGGCAAAGAAAAAACATAGTTTTTACGGCAAACACATGTTGACAACTCCTGCATTGAGCGCGCACAGGAACACGCTCTATAATTAGCTCTGCCCCCTCACATATGGTATCCTTGCTATATGCTTCAAACGCCATGTCCAAAGCATCTGGTTCTGCATTCGTAAGCTCTCCAACTTTTAGTTTAACCTGAAGTACGCGCTTAACTTCATGTAAAGAAAGGGTCTGTTCGATGACCTCAAATACTCCACCCATTAAAGACATCTCGTGCAAATCATCACCCCTTCGTATTATGAAGTAACTATCCCCAATCCTAAGTGTCCTGTTCCCGTTGTACTTCTCGGTCATAGATGAACTTCTGAGCATTTTGAACGGATACATTGGTACTATGTCTAATTCGACAGGAGAAGCAAATATCCCTTTGTGAAGGTGGAGGATCAAACTAAGCGCAGGCACTCTTTGAACCCCACATTAAAATTTATAAATTCGTGGCACTAAGTAACAAACATACTGTATCCCTTCCTGGGTATTCTTTACTTAAAATCTGTATAATTATGTGTATTATAACCGTGTATAGAGTCCATCGAGATGGATAATATAATAATGCGTTCACTAAAACAACTGAAAAAGGAGGATGGTTAAATGAGCCGTAATACACCTGAAGTTCCTGAATCCGAAGGACAGTTGGATAAACTAAAGTGGGAAGTAGCTGAAGAACTTCATTTAGATGATGATATTCAAGAAAAAGGGTTCGCCAATATGACTACCCGTGAAGTAGGTCAAATCGGCGGAAACATGGTCAAAAAGATGGTTACTTTTGCTGAAAAGGAAATGGCAGAACAGGGTGCCGATATAATGGACTAACTATATTTTGTAGACAACTGTCGTCCAATTTAATTGTTTACAAGTACGAGTTTGTTCCCTCCAAACCTTATAGACTCAAAACCTATTTTTCTAATATGCCCACAACGGGACGAACGTACACAAACGTTCGTCCCGTTTCCTATTTTCATGTATGTTGGTGGAGGCTTTTTTGTTATTTTATGTTTGTTGTATTGGTTATTTAATTTCTTTTATATCATATCTTTACTGGTTTTCTCTTGGCACTTATTTTCCAAAAATAAAGAGCGGGCACTCTATTTAAACAAATAGAACCCGCTCAAATACCTATAGAGCTTACTATAGAATATCCTCAAAATAACTGACTACGGCCTTACAATGTTATTCTTCTACGTAGGGAATCGTCAGGGGACCCAGAGGCAATACTGCAATACTCATCTTATCGCCATATTTATCTGTAAGTTCTTTCAGGGTTTGTTCAATACTCTTAATCGGTGTCAGTTTGGCTATTTTAACAGACTCATCCGGCAACGTTGAAAAGATATGGACATCCGCCCATTCCTGAATCATTGCCAGTCTTTGAGCTTCCCATTGGTCAAACATTTGAAAAGATGGTTCATTAATCATTTCTAAGAGTTTGCTTGGCGTGTCACGCATGTCTAAGATCTTAACAAAATTGCCATGTTCGGGCATACCCTCAATACATTCTGCTGCACAAATAATAGTCCCTCCCTGTTTGACAATCTTTTGAGCAGCATTCATACCTTTTACAGCTTGATATAAGTTTTGATCGAGCGGATAGCCGGAATTCGTCGTAATGACGACATCAAAGCGTTGATCACACTTAATCATAGCATGTTCTTTTACATAAGCACACCCTGTTGCATGAGCTGCAGCTAACTCGCCAGCAAACACATTCGTGATCTCTTTTTTGCCATTCAAAGCAACATTCAAGAGAAAATCCGGTTTGCAAAAGGTGTTAACTTCTCTAGTCATCTCTTGGAGGGGATTATTCTCCAAGACCCCCCAAGTAGCCATTGGATGCCCAATCATCTTGGCGTTATGAAACGTAAGAATGGTTTCGATACCCGCAATCCCTGGCATAATCCCCTTTGGCCCTCCAGAAAATCCCGCAAAAAAATGAGGTTCAATGAATCCTGTGACAATTCTAAAGTCGGCTTCAACATATTCTTTATTGAGGTATACCTCGCAGCCGAAGCGACTTGTTCCGAGATGCGTTAGCTCAGATTTGTCGTGACAGTGATGATTGATAATTCGAACGGTATCTACAACCGTTTCCCCTAACATCTCTACAAATTCTTCTCTCGTTTGGTCACGGTGGGTTGCTGTCCCGTTAATAATCGTAACATTCTCTATAGGGACATGAGGAAGTTCCTCAAGTATCCAGGGAATCAATTTATGATTTGGCGTCGGTCTGGTAATATCACTAATCACAATGACAACACGATCACTGGATTTGACCATTTCTTTTAAAGGTTTGGTGCCGATAGGGTTGCGCAGAGCATTCAATACAACTTCATGATCATCCTCTGGTGGCTGCTGGTGGGTTGGTTCAATAATCTTCGAATTTTCAGGAACGTTAACCTTCAATCCATTTTTTCCATAAGCCAAACTAACTTCCATTGTGACATCTCCTTAATCATTATTTATTATAAGTAAAGATTCTTCCCAATTAACAAGGTTTTTATAGTTTTTCTAGTTTTTCTAAAACACACTTGGAAAAAATATATTTGGGGTCATAAATTAGAAGCCAAAGTTTGTAATTCACGACTCACTTGTTGGACCCCTTCAACTAAGAAAGCAATTTCCTGATTGGCCTGGGCCTGCTCTAAAGTAACTGCACAGTTACGTTGAGAGCTCTCCGTAATTTTACTGATAATGGCTCGAAATTGCAGCAAAATCCCACTTATCTCATTAGCTGAGCGATTACTCTCTTCCGCCAATTTGCGCACTTCCCCTGCGACCACCGAAAAACCACGACCTTGTTCCCCTGCTCGAGCAGCTTCAATTGCGGCATTCAATCCTAACAGATTAGTTTGTTTAGCAACTTTTCGTATAAGCTCCAATATACTCGAAGTATACTGAAGATGATTGTTTCCTTCCTGAGCTTCCTCTGCGATCGAATTGCTAATAGAAACTACTTCTTGGGCAGAAGCAGCAGTTTGTTGCACTGCACTAACCGCTTGTTCCAGCGAAGTGCTTAGAATCTCGACCTGCTTGCGAATGACAACTTTCAAGTCTTCATCTCTTAACATCATAACGACCATGCCCGCTGCGATCTTCGCAACTGGCTTAACAATTGCCAACGGTCCTGCGATTCCAAATGTACCAATCTTTATACCGTCTGCTTTAATTGCTAAACTAATCCCTTCCTTAAGTCGACCCCCGGATGCTTCAGCGTCTGAATCTGTAATAATAGCAGAATCACTAGTCGTCGCTAATATTTGTTTGCTCCCATTATGCTGCATACCTATTCTCGTTCGGGCAGAATCAGCAATAATCGTCCCTGTCCCATCGCAGACAATAACAGCATAGCCACATTGTCCATTAATAAATTCTACTATCTTTTGAGCAATATTTTCACTAAGCTTCCACACCATACTCTAGCTCTCCATTTCAAGTAAGCCGTCTCCTCATATCATACCATATCGTCTGATGGTCTGACCAGTTACATTATAGCTTTACAGGAGGAAAATACCAAAATATTTAGTTTTTTTCAGGCTTTTTAAAGTGACTCACTTTCTCGGTAGCATTTCCCAAAAACTTTCATTAAGTATTTTCAGCGATATAGCATAAATGACCGCTAACAAACGTGTATAGTATTGAAAAATTATCATCAAAAACAACAATATCCGATCGTTTACCTATTCCTATATGTCCTATGCTTTCTTCCATTCCTAATAACTTTGCAGGATTTTCAGTTACAGTTTTAACCGCATTAATAATACTTATTCCTGTATTTCGTTTGAAATTTCTTAACGCATTGGCAATGGTTAGAATACTGCCTGCAAGTGTGCCATCCTCTAACCTAGCACTATTATTTTCAACTACAACACATTGACCTCCAAGTTCATAGCGGCCATTTCCCAGGCCACTGGCCCGCATTGAATCAGTTACAAGAATAATCTTCTCAATTCCTTTGGATTGTAGTAATATCCGCTGTGCTGCAGGATGTATATGGATGTTGTCAACAATCAATTCACAATATACTTCAGAACTACACATCGCTGCCCCAACAATTCCCGGCTCCCGATGGTTTAGAGGGGTCATTGCATTAAAAGTATGGGTAATGCTTCGTGCACCGTTTTCAATGGCATTTATTGCATCTTCATAGGTCCCGCAACTATGCCCTAGAGAGATAACGATGTCGCTATCCACACATTTTCTTATAAAACACTCTGTATTTTCAAGCTCTGGAGCTATTGTGACCACTTTAATAAGGTTCTTATAATTTCTCAACAGCTCAAAATCTGGATGCCGCATATAAATTGGGTTTTGAGCTCCTGGATTTTTTGAACTTATAAAGGGTCCTTCCAGATGACACCCTAATACATTTGAACCTGAGGTTTCGACCATCGCTTTTTTGATTACCCTTAGAGCAGACTCTATTTTATCCCAATCCATAGTCATGGTAGTTGCAAGAAATCCGGTAACACCATAGGAGACAAATCTTTTACATATTGCTCTAATTCCTTGAAGATCGCCATCCATGATATCATGCCCCATAGCCCCGTGTGTATGGATATCTATAAAACCGGATGAAACATAGTTGTCTTTAGCATCAATTAAATTATTGATTGAGTATTTGTGGATTTCAGATCTTGGTATTATATCAATAATTTTATCTTCGAATATAATTACCTTGTCTGTCTCCAGTTCATTTCCAATTATTATTTTCCCATTGATAATTGCATCCAATTTTTTAATCTCCTAAATATTCTTTCTTCAATTATTATATTGCCTTTATTAAAGCTCAGGGCCTTTTAATCACAACAACCCATTAAAAATTCTTATCGAAGCACCTACTCTCGTACTCCAAGCTAAATACTTATCATTTTGTAACACAATGAGGCGATAGTTAGGAATTGTCGAGTTATGTAAAGTTGTAAAGCTTCTTGCGCTCAAGCCCTGAAACCAAAGGCACGATAGTGTCCGGTGGACACTATCGCCGAAAGCGCGTAACCCTTCACATACTTATCGCGCTGAAGGATTAGTATCGCCGAGCCACCCACCCCAATGAAACACTTCATGGCGAAAGGAGCTTTTCGCCACACTGCGTCCCGAAACAAATTCTCCTGCAGTGTGGATCCGAACGGGT